>NZ_JBSGVQ010000020.1:0-126292 GCF_053608525.1 Nocardia sp. NPDC055029 | reverse complement strand
GTGCGTAGGCGACGAAGGAGCAAGCACCGGTGCCTGATCGGCGGGACAGGAGGGGCCGCGACTCGAGCGCGCCAGCGCTCCAGGATTACAGCAGGCGGACGACCGCGATGGTGCCGACGATGACGATCACCGCGCGCAGCACGTTCGGCGACAGCTTGCGGCCGACCCTCGCGCCCAGCTGACCGCCGATGATCGAGCCGACCGCGATCAGCGCGACGGCCTGCCAGTTCACCTCGGCGATGAAAATGAAGATGATCGCGGACACCGCGTTGACGATCAGGGCGAGCACGTTCTTCACGCCGTTGAGCCGCTGGATGTCCTCGTGCACGAACACGCCGAGCAAGCCAAGCAGCAGCACGCCCTGCGCGGCGCCGAAATATCCGCCGTAGATGCCGGTACCGAACACCGCGACCAGCAGGATCGGCCCGCCGTGCTCGGGCGCCGCTGCACCCTCCGCCCTGCGCGCCTTCACCCAGGCCGCCAGGCGCGGCTGGACGATCACCAGGATCAGCGCGGCGATGATCAGGACCGGGACGATCGCCTTGAAGGCCTCGGCGGGCATGGTGAGCAGCAGGATCGCGCCGGTGATGCCGCCGAGCAGCGAGGCGGTGCCCAGCTGCAGCAGCCGCGACCGCTGCCCTTCCAGTTCGCGCCGGTAGCCGATGACCCCGCTGATCGAGCCGGGGACAAGGCCGATCGTGTTGGAGACGTTCGCCGTGACCGGCGGCACACCGAAGGCCAGCAGCGCGGGGAAGGTGATGAGGGTGCCGGATCCGACGATCGTATTGATGCCACCCGCGGCGATACCCGCCGCGAAAATGGCCACTTGCTGCAACCAGGTCATCCGAGTTCCTTAGTGCCGTCTCGTCGGACGCGATGTCCGTACAAGCGTGCGAATCGCTGCAAACGGTACCGGCTGTAAGCTACCGCCCGGTTTCTTCCCCAGGCCGCGTACCAGCGAAGCAAGGCACACGGTAAGCTAGCTGGATCATGCAGCGGGCACTTCTTCTCGGCCGCCGCGACGGGTTCTGATACGGACCGGCTCCCGTCGCGGGGTTCCAACGCGCCGGTCAACCCGCTCCCACCAGGGAATCAACCACACCCCACGGAGAAACTTGCATGTCCTCGGCTGACGCATTCGTATCCGCTTCGCGCACCATCACGGCCCCCGGTAAACCCGCTCCGGCCGACCAGCCCGCCTGGAACAACCAGAAGAACTCGTCGATGCCGTCGTTCCGGTACCGGCCCTACGCCGAAGAGGTCGAGCCCATCTCGGTGCCCGACCGCACCTGGCCCGACAAGATCATCGACCGCGCGCCCGCGTGGTGCGCCGTCGACCTGCGCGACGGCAACCAGGCCCTCATCGACCCGATGAGCCCGGCCCGCAAGCGCCGCATGTTCGACCTGCTGGTCCGGATGGGTTACAAGGAGATCGAGGTCGGCTTCCCGGCCGCGAGCCAGACCGATTTCGATTTCGTCCGCGAGATCATCGAAGACGGCGCCATCCCCGCCGACGTCACCATCCAGGTGCTGACCCAGTGCCGCCCCGAACTGATCGAGCGCACCTTCGAGGCGTGCAACGGCGCACCGAACGTGATCGTGCACTTCTACAACTCCACCTCGATCCTGCAGCGTCGCGTGGTCTTCCGCGCCGAGCGCGACGCGGTGAAGAAGATCGCCACCGACGCCGCCGCGCTGTGCCTGGAGATCGAGAAGCGCTACCCCGACACCGCGTGGCGCTACGAGTACAGCCCGGAGTCCTACACCGGCACCGAGCTGGACTACGCGCTCGAGGTTTGCGACGCGGTCTCCGAGATCATCGCGCCGACCCCCGCGAAGCCGCTGATCATCAACCTGCCCGCGACCGTCGAGATGGCGACGCCGAACGTCTACGCCGACTCGATCGAGTGGATGCACCGCAACCTGGCCCGCCGCGACTCCATCGTGCTGTCGCTGCACCCGCACAACGACCGCGGCACCGCCGTGGCCGCCGCGGAGCTGGGCTACCAGGCAGGCGCCGACCGCATCGAGGGCTGCCTGTTCGGCAACGGCGAGCGCACCGGCAATGTCTGCCTGGTGACCCTGGGCATGAACATGTTCTCCCGCGGCATCGACCCGCAGATCAACTTCTCCGACATCGACGAGATCCGCCGCACGGTCGAGTACTGCAACCAGCTGTCCGTTGCCGAGCGTCACCCGTACGGCGGCGACCTGGTCTACACCGCGTTCTCCGGCAGCCACCAGGACGCCATCAACAAGGGCCTCGACGCGATGAAGGCCGCCGCCGACGCGCAGGACGCCGACGTGGCCGACATCGTCTGGGAGGTCCCGTACCTGCCGATCGACCCGAAGGATGTCGGCCGCACCTACGAGGCCGTCATCCGGGTGAACTCGCAGTCCGGCAAGGGTGGCGTCGCCTACATCATGAAGACCGATCACGGCCTGGTGCTGCCGCGCAGGCTGCAGATCGAGTTCTCGCAGGCGATCCAGGCGATCACCGACGGCGAGGGCGGCGAGGTGACGCCCAAGGAGATGTGGGACGTCTTCGCCACCGAGTACCTGAACCCGATCCTGCCGCTCGAGCGGATCAAGCAGACCGTGACCGCGGCCGAGACCGACGGCGGCGTCGACTCGATCGTGGCGACCGTGAAGGTCGACGGCGCCGAGCAGGAGATCAGCGGTTCCGGCAACGGCCCGCTGGCCGCCTTCGTCGACGCGATCGCGACGGTCGGCTTCGACGTGCGGGTGCTCGACTACAGCGAGCACGCCATGTCCGCCGGTGACGACGCCCAGGCCGCGGCCTACGTCGAGGTCGCGATCGGCGACAAGGTCGTGTGGGGTGTCGGTATCGCCACCTCGATCACCACCGCCTCGCTGCGCGCGGTCGTCTCGGCCGTCAACCGCGCCACGGCTCGCTAGTTTCTCGCTACGAAGGCCGGGTCTCCACAGGGTGGGGATCCGGCCTTCGTCGGCTGTGGATAACTCGAGCCCTGTGGACAACTCTGGTCCGACCGGATCTGCTTCGCCGCGAATCCCCCGGCTGAGCTGGGCTCATGGCTGTTCGCAGCCGCCGTCGGGCCCGGCCGCCCCCGACGCGCGAAGATTGGCCCCGTGCTAGCGTTTTGGTGCACATTCAGCGCCGAGCTTCCTGCTCGTTCAGCGAGCAAGTGGGGGAACTGTGACCAACAACGACCATAATCCGACCTCTCCGCCCTGGCTGCAGAGTCCGTCGGCAGAGACGGCCGACGCTGCGTCCGGTCCCGCCGGCGTGCAAACGGTGGCCGACGACGACATCGAACCCGCCGAGACTCCCGCCGAGCAGGCAGGCGAGGCCGCCGAACCGCAGCCCGCCGAGGCCGGCGCCGAACCGCATGTCGGACTCGCCGAGCAGACTGTTTTCCACCCCGGTGGTTTCGTGCCGGGCCCCTTCGCCCAGAGCGGGTATCCGGGCGCGCCTGATCCGTATCAGAGCGGTGGCGCGCATCCCCTGGCGCACGCGCCGGAGCAGCAGCCGTGGCAGGGTCAGCCCGGTCCTGGCGGTCCCGAGCAGCAGCCCTGGCTGGGTCAGCCCGCACCCGAGCAGCCCTACCCCGGCCCGCACGCGACCGGCGAGCAGCCGTATCCCGGCGTGCCTGGCCCGTACCCCGGCGCCCCCGAACAGCCGCAGTACCCCGGTGCCGAGCAGCCGCAGTTCCCCGGTCAGGAGCAGGTCGCACCGCAGGGACCGCAGTCCGAGCCCATCTACAGCTGGGCCCCTCCGCCGCCACCGGCGTACCAGCCGCCGATGCAGGGCGGGATGGCCCCCGGTCAGATGCCCGGTCAGCCGGGTCAATTCCCCGGGCAGCCGGGTCAGCCGGGTCCGCTGGTGCCCCCGCCCGGTCAGCAGTGGCAGGGCGGAGCGCCCCAGCAGCATCAGCCGTTCCAGCCGCAGCATGTGCCCGCGCCGGGCCAGCCCGGTCATTCGGTCAACGACCTGAACCTGCTCAAGCGCGCCCGCAAGGCGCCGCGCAGCGGGTGGCGGCGAGCCGTGCACAAGGCCTCCGGTGGTGTGATCAACCCCGGCGAGTCGGCGGCCGACATCGTGCACCGCGATCTGGGCGAGCGGGTCAACCAGCCCGTCCGCGGTGACTACCGGATCGCGATCCTCTCGCTCAAGGGCGGCGTCGGCAAGACCACCACCACGGTCGGTCTCGGCTCCACCTTCGCCACGCAGCGTGGTGACCGCGTCATCGCCATCGACGCCAATCCCGACCTGGGCACCCTCGCCCACCGGGTGCCGCGCCAGACCCGGTCGACGGTGCGCAACCTGCTCGAAGACCAGAACATCACCCGGTACTCGGATGTCCGCGCGCACACCTCGCAGGCCCCGAGCCGCCTGGAAGTGCTTGCCTCCGAGCAGGATCCGGCCGTGTCGGAAGCCTTCAGCGAGGCTGATTACCGCAAGGCGATCGGCATCCTGCAGTCGTTCTACAACATCATCCTCACCGACTGCGGCACCGGTCTGATGCACTCGGCGATGTCCGGTGTCCTCGACATGGCGAGCTCGCTGGTGCTGGTCACCTCCCCCGCGATCGACGGCGCGCGCAGCGCCTCGGCGACGCTGGACTGGCTCGATCACCACGGCTACAGCAAGCTCGTCGAGCGCACGGTCGTCGTCGTGAACGCCTCGCGCCGTGGCGCGTCGACGGTCGACCTCGACCAGCTGCGCAAGCTGTTCCTCGACCGCACCCGCGCCGTGCAGATCGTCCCGTTCGACGATCACCTGGCCGAGGGCGCCGAGATCGACCTCGAGCTGGTCAGCAAGCCCACCCGGCGCGCGCTGCTCGAGCTGGCCGCCATGGTCGCCGACGACTTCGGCTACCACGGCCAGCAGCAGGGTCAGCAGTTCCCGCCGCAGGGTCAGCCGTACCAGGGACAGCCGCAGTACCAGCCGGGCCAATTCTGAAATAGCCGACCGCACACGCCTGCCGAGGTGGATGCCGCACCTGGCAGGGGTGACGGCCGGTGCCGGTCCGCGCGGCTACGTCAGCTCGCGCTGACCTCGCGCGCCGCGGACTCGAACGCATCGAGCACCGCGGCGATGGCGGGGCGCCGGTGCGCCTGGGGGCGGGTGACGAGGTCGTACACCCGCGCCGCCCGCACACCCGACAACCGCAGCACCGACAGCGCGGGATGCGCGACCGCGAAGCGCGGCATCAGCGCGACGCCGTATCCCGAGGCCACGAGCGTTTCGATCACCCGGAACTCGTTGAGTCGCTGCGCGATCCGCGGGCGAACGCCGGTGATGGTCGCGATGGATTCGAGTACGTCGTCGACGGGGAATCCGCCGCGCACGCTCACCCACGTCTCCTCGGCCAGCTCTTCCGGCCGCACCGAACTCCGGCCTGCCAGCGGGTGGGTCGGCGCGACGACGACGTCGATCGGTTCCCGCATCAGCACCCGCGCCGCGAGCCGCGGCCCGGCGGGCGACGGCGCGCGCTCGTCACGATGGGTGAGCACGATGTCGTAGTCGGCCAGCAGTTTCGCCGCTTCCGACGGCGGCAGATCCTCGTCACCCGCGACGATCTCGACACCGCTGCCCGCGAGCACGGTCAGCACGGGCGGCAGCAGCAGCGCAGCACCGGACGGGAACGACGCCACCCTGACCTGCCCGCGCGGTGAGCCGCGATAGTGCGCCATCTCGGCGGTGGCCCGTTCCATCGCCGCGAGGACATCGTCGGCGCGCAGGACCAAGGCCTGTCCGGCATCGGTGAGCCGTACCCGCCGACCATCGGGTTCGAGCAGCGCGACCCCGGCTTCCCTGGCCAGCACCTTCAACTGCTGCGAGACCGCCGACGGCGTCATCGACAACGCCTCGGCGACGGCGGCGACCGTGCCGCGGTCGGCCAGCTCCCGCAGAATCCGCAGCCTGTCGATCGAAAACATGAAGTAAATCTACTTCATTCATCCACTTTTATTCGATTGTCCTGATGCTTTGCGCACCGCACGATGAGGGCGTGACCTCCCGTGACCGCCTGCTCGGACTGACCGTCGTCGTGCTCTGGGGCCTGAACTTCCTGGCCATCCGGATCGGCCTCGACCACTTCCCGCCCTTCTTCTTCGCCGCGCTGCGATTCGCCGTCATCGCGCTTCCGGTGCTCGTGTTCATCCCGCGTCCCGCCGTGCGCACCCGCTGGCTGCTGCTCTACGGCACCGGATTCGGCATCCTGCAGTTCGCCTTCCTGTTCACCGCGATGCGCGCTGGCATGCCGACCGGGCTGGCCTCGCTGGTGCTGCAGTCCTCGGCGCCGTTCACCGTGGTGCTCGGCGCGGTCCTGCTGCGCGAGCGGCTGCGCCCGGTGCAGGTCGCCGGGCTCGCGGTCGCCGTGCTCGGCATGGTCGTCATCGGCGCCGATCGGCTGGCCGATGCCACGCTGCTCCCGGTGCTGCTGACCTTGGCGGGTGGATTGGGCTGGGCGTTCGGCAACATCGGCGCGCGTCAGGCAGGTGCGGATTCGCCCGGGTTCGATCCACTGCACCTGACGCTGTGGATGTCGGTGGTTCCCGTCCTGCCGCTGCTGGCGCTGTCGATGACTGTCGAGGGGCCTGGCACCGGCGTCCGCGCGCTCGGCGCGGCAGTCTCGCAGACCGACGGCCTGCCCGCGCTGGCCGCGCTCGCCTATATCGCCATCCTCGCGACGGTGTGCGGATCCGGCCTGTGGACATATCTGATGAGTCGCTACCCGGCGGGCACGGTGGCGCCGTTGTCGCTGCTCGTGCCGGTTGTCGGCATCGCGGCGGCCTGGGTGGTGTTCGACGAGGAGCCGTCGGCGGCCGCCCTGATCGGCGGGGTGATCGTCATCGCGGGCGCGTTCGCCGCGACGACCACCCGGCGGACGCCGGACCCCGTGCCCGACCGGAGCCTGGTCCAGGTCTAACGTCCAATTCAGCGCACGATCACCGAGGCGGTGGCTAGCATGTGACCGATCGCGCGATGCGTTTCCGCGCGACCGGTCGGTTTTGAGCTCGGGCGAACGACGCACAGGTCACAACAGCCAGGTCTTCGCCGCGCTCTACAGTGATAGCAAATCGCAGGCAATACTCGAACAAGGCAGCTGAACAGCATATGGCGGAACAGCGGTTGCCCGTATCGCGGAGAACCTTTCTTCGCGGCACGGTCGCAGCGGGGGTGGTATCGGCGGGGGCCGTGGCGGGAGCCGGTGTTGGGCTCGGCGCACCCCCCGGCCGCCGGGTCGCCGTCCTCGGCGGCGGTGTCGCCGGGCTGACCGCGGCCCATGAGCTGGCCGAACGCGGTTTCGAGGTCACCGTCTACGAGGCGAGGGCCTTCGGCGGCAAGGCCCGCAGCATCCCCGTGCCAGGCACCGGGCGCGACGGCAGGCCTGATCTGCCCGGTGAGCACGGCTTCCGCTTCTTCCCCGGCTTCTATCAGAACCTGCCCGACACCCTGCGCCGGATTCCGGTCGCAGGCAATCCCGACGGCGTGTGGAACAACCTGATCACCGTGCCGGAGGCCAGGTTCTCCCGCCGCGACACCGACGACATCCTGCTCACCCTGCCCGACGGCTTCGCCGCACCGACGACGAATCCCGACGCCATCAGGGAGACGCTGGCCGCTACCATCTCGACGCTGTCGAAGATGCCGCCACCGGAGGCCGCGTTCTTCGCCAACCGGCTGCTGGTGTTCAACAGCAGTTGCGACGCGCGCCGCTTCGGCCAGTGGGAGCACACCTCCTGGCACGACTTCGTGCGCGGCCACCAGCGCTCGCACGAGTTCCGCGCGATCGTCTCGCGCTCGCTCACCAGCATCATGGTCGCGGCCAAGGAGAATCTGGCCAGCACCCGCACCATCGGCAGCATGGGCGAGCAGTTCCTCGGCAACCCGCTCGGCCTCGGCAACGACGGCGGCCTGGACCGGGTGCTGAACAACGCGACCAATATCGCCTGGATCGACCCGTGGGTCGACCATCTGCGCGGGCTCGGCGTCCGCTTCGAACTCGGCGCCCGGGTCGAGGAACTCGTGGTGCGCGACAAGCGCATCGGCGCGGCGCGGATCACCGATTCCGCAGGCGCCCGCACCGTCGAGGCCGACTATTTCGTCGCCGCGATGCCGGTGGAGCAGGTCAGGAAACTCTGGTCGCCTCAGGTACTCGAGCTGGCGCCGGAACTGGCGGCGACCGAGCGCCTGTTCGTCGACTGGATGAACGGCATCCAGATCTATTTCCGTACGCCGCTGCGTATTTCGCGCGGGCACGCGGCGTTCGTCGATTCACCGTGGTCGCTCACCTCGATCAGCCAGAACCAGCTGTGGACGCGCAAGCTGCCGTCGTTCGGCGACGGCACGGTGGCCGATTGCCTGTCCGTCGACATCTCCGACTGGAATTCCCCGGGCATCCTGTACGGCAAGCCCGCCGTGGAATGCACGCACGAGGAGATCTTCCGGGAGGTCTGGGCCCAGCTCAGCGCCCATCTGAACGACCGCGAACAACTGCTGCGGCCCGCCGACGTCCATTCCTGGTTTCTCGATCCGGGAATCACCTGGCAGGGCGCCAGGAACGCGAATGCCGATCCGTTGCTCATCAACACCGCGGGCTCGTGGGACGCGCGGCCCGAAGCACACGGCTCGATCGAGAACCTTTTTCTCGCAGGCGATTACGTGCGCACCGATATCGACCTGGCGACAATGGAGGGCGCGAACGAGTCCGCGCGCGCCGCGGTCAACGCGCTGCTCGACGTCGCGGGGTCATCGGCCCAGCGCTGCCGCACTTTCCGGCTGCGCCGCACCCCCGAACTCGAGCCGCTGCGGGTGATCGACGCCGACCGCTATGCCAGGGGAATTCCCAATATGTTCGACGTCGATATGTGATCTGTCATGACGACCAGAACGCGCGTTGCTTCTGCGCCCGGTTAGGCCGACAATAGCCACCGTCGGTGGCGAATCACGGTGTTAGCGGGGGGATTTCTGGTGAATCTGCGTGGATGGCGTGCGCTCGGGCCGATCGCCGTATCGGCGGCCGCTCTGGCCGGCTGTGGACCGGTCGGCCCGCCCGGCATCAACTTCGGCGGGGCGGCGCCCGCGACCACAGCCATCACCGCGACCCTGCCCGCGACCGACGCCAATTGGCCCGACGCCTGCGCGGTGCTCACCGATGCCGAGATCACCGCGATCCTGCCGCAGGCCACGAATCTCACCCGCACACCGCAAACCGTGCAGCTCGTCGGCGAGACGGTGCGCAATATCGCCCAGGGCGGCTGCCTGTTCACCTTCGATCTGCCCGACCTCCCCGATTCCTCGGACAACGCCAAGATCACGGTGACGTTCTCCTCGGTGGGCGAGGAAGCCGCCGTCGCCGCCCACTACGCCGACATGAAGCGCTTCACCGGCGACCCGGTGGCACCGGAGTGGGGCGCCACCGAATGCACCTACGGCAAGATCATCGAATCCACGGTCGCCTGTTACCGGGGCAACTTCGCGTTCTCGGTCAGCGGCGACTCCACGGTCGGCGGCCTGGACAACCCCGCGCGCTTCCAGATCTGGCGCGACGAGGTCAGCGCCGAAGTGGTCCGCACCCTCGTCGCGAGGATGGGCTGACAGAGCTCCCGCTCGTCGGGCAAGCGGTCCGGCTCACGTCTCCGGCGAGGATGGGCTGACAGAGCTCCCGCTCGTCGGGCAAGCGGTCCGGCTCACGTCTCCGGCCAGGATGGGCTGACAGAGCTCACACCGCTCCCGCACGCGGCCCGCGACGTCGCGCACATAGACTCGCGGCGTGGCAGACATCTCGGTGCGTGGGCGCCTGGCTTTGCGAGCGGCGGCGGCAGCGTCGTGGGCTTCGCAGAAGGCGGGCCGCGGCAAGGGTTCGATGATCGGCGGCCTGATCGCCTTGAAGATCGACCCGACGATCATGACGCAGCTCGGGCGCGGCAGGCGGACGGTGCTGATTACCGGCACCAACGGCAAGTCGACCACCACCAGGATGACCACCGCGGCGCTAGGCACGCTCGGCCAGGTCGCCACCCAGGCCGACGGCGCCAACATGGACGCGGGCATCGTCGCGGCGCTGAGCGTGCACCAGGGTGTGCCGCTGGCCGCGATCGAGGTCGACGAGCTGCACCTGCCGCACGTCAGCGACGCGCTCGACCCGGCGGCCGTTGTCCTGCTGAACCTGAGCCGCGACCAGCTCGACCGGGTCGGCGAGATCAACATGATCGAGCGCAAGCTGCGTGCCGGGCTGGCCCGTCATCCCGACACCGTCGTCATCGCCAACTGCGACGACGTGCTGGTGGCCTCCATCGCCTACGACCACCCCAAGGTCGTGTGGGTGTCGGCGGGCAGCGGCTGGGCCGTCGACGCGACGAGTTGTCCGCGCAGTGGCGAGCCGATCGTCTGGGAGGGCGAGAACTGGCGCTCGACCGGCGCCGATTTCCATCGCCCGCAGCCGGATTGGTGGCTCGAGGGCGAAGACCTGTGCGGTCCCGACGGTTTCCGCGCTCCCCTGCACCTGGCGCTGCCAGGTCGCGCCAACCGCGGCAATGCGGCGCAGGCGGTCGCCGCGGCAGTGGCGATGGGCGCCGAGGCGACCAAGGCGACCGACGCCACCGGCACCGTGCGCGAGATCGCGGGCCGCTACCGCACCGTCACCGTCGGCGAGCACGACGCGCGGCTGCTGCTGGCCAAGAACCCCGCGGGCTGGCAGGAAGCGCTGTCGATGATCGAGCCGACCTCGGCCGGCCTGGTGATCGCGGTCAACGGGCAGGTGCCCGACGGCGAGGACCTGTCCTGGCTGTGGGACGTGCGGTTCGAGCACTTCGAAGGCGTGCAGGTCGTGGCGGCCGGCGAACGCGCCACCGACCTCGCGGTGCGCCTGACCTACGCCGGCGTCGAGCACACCCTCGTGCCCGACCCGCTGCGCGCCATCGCCTCCTGCCCGGCCGGGCACGTCGAGGTGCTGGCCAACTACACCGCGTTCCGCGATCTCAACCGTGACCTGGAGGCACGCGCATGAGCGAGTCGACCATCCGCATCGGACTGGTTCTGCCCGACGTGATGGGCACCTACGGCGACGGCGGCAACGCGCTCGTCCTGCGCCAGCGGCTGCGCATGCGCGGCTACGACGCCGAGATCGTCGAGATCACCCTCGCCGACCCGGTGCCGGACTCGTTCGACATCTACACCCTCGGCGGCGCCGAGGACTCCGCCCAGCGCCTGGCCACCCGGCACCTGCAGAAGTACCCCGGCCTGCAGCAGGCCGCCGCCAAGGGCGCTCCCGTCCTCGCCATCTGCGCCGCCATCCAGGTGCTCGGCAACTGGTACGAGACCTCGGCGGGCGAAAAGGTCGACGGCGTCAGCCTCTTCGACGTCACCACCTCCCCCCAGGCCACCCGCGCGATCGGCGAAGTCACCACCACCCCCGTCCTCGACGGCCTCTCCGCCCCACTGACCGGCTTCGAGAACCACCGCGGCGGCACCAGCCTCGGCCCCGACGCCGCCCCCCTCGCCAAGGTCACCCGAGGCGTCGGCAACGGCGTCGGCGACGGCACCGAAGGCGTAGTCCAAGGCTCGGTCATCGGCACCTACCTCCACGGCCCCGCCCTCGCCCGCAACCCCGAACTGGCCGACCTCCTCATCGCCCGAGCCCTCGGCATCTCCCCCGCCGACCTCGCCCCCCTCGACCTCCCCGAGGTAGACCGCCTCCGCCGCGAACGCCTCCGCGCCTAAGAGACGCAGTCGCGACAGCGTTCCTTAGTCTTTCGCGCATGGCCGGAGCGAAGGCGGAGGTACGCCTAGCGGATCGTCAGCACGGTAGCGAAACTACGTCGTACCGAAGGCAGTACGGATCCCGGGTGACGAGCGTCAGCTCCTCACACCGGGCCTGCGCCACCAGAATCCGATCGAACGGATCGCGGTGGAGCAGCGGAAGCCGGGCCGCTTCGATCGTGTGCCTGGCATCGATCGGTAGCGGCAGGAACCCGCTCCCGACCACCCGTTCAGGCAAGTCGGCCGGACCGGCCAGCTTTCCCGACGCCTGCTTCATCGCGATCTCCCAGACCGAGGCCGAGCTGACGTAGACGTCGGGATCGTGGTCGAGCCGTCCGCGAAGCTCGGCGTCCAGGGTGGGATCGTCGGTGAGCCACCACAGGATGACGTGGGTGTCCAGCAGCAGGCTCATGCGTCGAAGTCGCGGGCGATTTCGGCATTGGTCTCGGGCGAGTCCCAGCCCGGCGGCAACTCGAGCCGACCGCGTAGCGAGCCACGGCCGGTCCGATTGACCCGGCGAGTCAACGGCACCACCTTGGCGACCGGAGTTCCGGCACGACTGATCACGATTTCCTCCCCCTGCTCCACCCGCTCGATGATGCGTGACAGGTTCGTCTTCGCGTCGTGAATGTTGAATTGCTCCGCCGCGTTCCCTGCCATGACGCCTCCTTAGCTAAGAGGTTAGTCCGGTGGTGCGCACCTGTCTACGCGCCGGTGGACTCACTCGGCCGTGGCGACCGCCACCCGTGGCTGTTTGCGGGTGATGAGGAAACCGAAGACGGCGGCCGTCGGGAACATCAGGATGCCGTAGATCGCCGCGGGCACGGCCATCTCGGTGCTGTCCAGAACGCTCAGCGCGATGGTGATGGCGATCGTGCTGTTGTGGACGCCGACCTCCATCGAGCAGGCGATGGACTGGCGACCCGTCGCGCCGAGCAGCCGCGGCACGAAGAACCCGATGGTCAGGCTGATCACGCAGAACAGCACGGTGATCGCGCTGATCCGGGGGAAATGCCGAGAGAAATCCTCGGATTCGGCGGTCAGCGAGCCGACGATCACCAGCAGCAGGATGACTGCCGAGCCGATCCGCACCGGGCGGTCCATCCGTTCGGCGAACGCGGGCGCCCAGCGGCGCACCAGCATGCCGATGCCCACCGGGACGAGCACGATGGCGAACACCTGGACCACCTTGCCGAACTGCAGCCCGACCGACTCGCCGGTCTCGGCCGGGTCGAAGTAGCCGATCGCGAAGTTGGTCACCAGCGGGACCGTGACGACGGCGATGACGGAGTTGACCGCGGTCAGCGACACGTTGAGCGCGACGTCCCCGCGGAACAGATGGCTGAACAGGTTCGCCGTCGTCCCGCCCGGCGACGCGGCGAGCAGCATCATGCCGACCGCAAGGAGCGGTTGCAGATCGAACAGCAGCACCAGCCCGAACGCGACGATCGGCAGCGCGATCAGCTGGCAGACCAGGGCGATGGCGGCGATCCGCGGGTTCTTCGCGATGCGCGCGAAATCGGCGGTGGTGAGCGACAGACCCAGTCCGAACATGACCACGGCAAGGGCCAGTGGCAATCCGACGGATATCAGCGGTGAGTTCATAGCCATCCTCATCGAGCAGCCCGGCGAACCCGGGTTTGAGACTCGTTCGTCTCAATGAGAGAGCGTAAACAGCTGTGACCTACATCGCAGTGAAATCACGGTATTACGCCACCACGGATTCCTCGGATGTCGCGTTGCTGCGCTCACACAGCTCGTGCACGAAGCGCATCTTCTCCAGGACATGATCGGGCAGGACGAACGGATAGAGATCGTCGTGTCCCATCGAGCGGTTGACCATGTTCAGCGACCAGGCCAGGGGCAACCACAGCTCGATGATCTTGTCGAAGCCGGCGCGCCCGACCTGCGGCCGATCCAGGGTGGCGCCCGCCGGGGCGATCCCGAAGGCGGCCGCGGTGTCGAGGGTGTCGCGGATGTGCAGGTAGTGGGCGAAGGTCTCGGCCCAGTCCTCGGCGGCGTGCATGGTGGCGTAGGACGACACGTAGTCGTCTTCCCAGCCGGGCGGCGCGCCCTGCGAATAATGCCGGTTCAGCGCCTCCTGGTAGTCGGCGAACGGATCACCGAACAGATCGCGGAACCGTTGCAGCGCTTCGTATCCGGTGACCAGCACGGTGAAGTAGTAGTGGCCGATCTCGTGCCGGAAGTGGCCGAGCAGGGTCCGGTAGGGCTCGTCCATCTCGATCCGCAGCTGCTCGCGGTGCGGGTCGCTCGCCTCGGCCAGGTCGAGGGTGACGACGCCGTCGATATGGCCGGTGCGCACGCCGTCGGTGCGGCTGGAGAGCAGGTCGAAGGCGAGGCCGTGCTGGGGATCGGCGTCCCGGCCGACGATCGGAAGCCCGAGTTCGACCAGCTCGAAGATCAACCGCCGCTTGGCCGCCTCGGCCTCGGCGAACGCGGCGAGGCCGTCGGCGTCGGCGTCGTTGGGCCGGGTGCGGGTGAGCGCGCACGACTCGCACAGCATCGGCCCTGCGGTGTCGCCGGATCGCGAAACCAGCCAATTGCATTGCGCGACATGCAGGTTGTCGCACAACCGGAACCGGTCCCCGCAGACGACGCCACCGGCGTGATCGATCGCCGCGTCGCCAGGCGGATAGCCGATCACCACCAGCGCCCGTTCCCGCAGGCTGAATCCGAGCGGGCTCGAGCACGACAGGCACACCGAATTCTCGAAAGCCAGCTGCTGTCCGCAATTCGGGCAGACGAAATCACGCAAGGGACTACACCTCCACCGGGGCTACATCGACCGAGACCGTGATCGTGGACTGTTTGGCGTCGGTGTAGATGATGCCACGCAGCGGCGGAACATCCTGGTAATCGCGCCCCCAGGCCACGGTCACGTAGCGCTCGTCGGCGAACTGATCGTTGGTGGGGTCGAAGGCGATCCAGCGGCCGGTGCGGTCGGTCTCGTCGGTGCCCGGCAGCCAGACAGCGGCCCACGCGTGCGTGGCGTCGACCCCGACCATGCGTTCCTTGCCCGGCGGTGGATCGGTGGCGAGGTACCCCGAGACGTAGCGCGCGGCCAGCCCCAGCGACCGCAGGCAGGCCGCGCCGATCCGGGCGAAGTCCTGGCAGACACCCTCGCGCGCGGCGAAGACGTCGGCGACGCTGGTGCTCACGGTCGTCGAGCCGGAGCGATACCGGAAATCCTCGTGGATGCGGGTGTTCAGCTCGGTGACCGCGCCCAGCAGCGGCCTGCCCGCCGGGAAACTCCGCGCGGCGTAGGCGGCGACCTCCGGGGTGATCTCGGGCGGCAACAGGTCGAGGGTGAACTCGACGGCCAGCGGACCGGTGGCGGCGCTCGGCCGTGCCCGCTCCCACGGCAGGTCGGCGCCCGGCATCGTCGACGGATGGTCGCCGTCGACGTCGACGAGCGATTCGCCGGTGACCTCGAGCCTCCGATGTTCCGATGTCACATGGAAATACGTCGTCGTATTGCCGTAGACATCGGTGCCGACGGATCGGTCCGACGGCACCGGGTCGATGTAGATGTCGTGCTCGAGCGGCCGCTGACCGCCGAATTCACGCGGGGTCAGATACGCGCGGCCATAGGAACTGGTGACCTCGTCGGAGTAGCTGTAGGTGGTGCGGTGCACCACCCGGTACCGCCTGCTCATCCGACCATCCTGGTGTTGCCCCACAGCGGCTGGATAGCCACCGGTACAGCGAGTTTGGTCGTCTCGAACGACTCCGACAGCTTGCGCAGCCGCAAGTGCACCCCCTCCAGCAATTCCACCAGCTCGGTGCGCACGCCGTCGGCGTCGGTGGTTTCCAGCTCGGCCGGGTCGATGCGGCGCAGCATGCGCTGGGCGTCGGCGAGCAACCGCTGTGACCTGGACGCGCCGGAACCTCCCGGCAGCGCCTGGAAATCGGCTTCGAGGCGGTCGAGCTGGTACACCAGCGATCGCGGGTTGCCCGCGTCGAACAGCAGCAGCCCGGCCAGCGCGGCGACATGCGCCGAACCACGGTGGCGGCGGCGGTAACTCACCGCGGACTCGGTGGCGACGAGCACCGAATCGGTGACCACCCGCTCCACCTCGGGCGGACTCGCCTGCGCCAGTGCGGCTTTGAGCAGCGAGGTCAGCGCGAGTCCGCGTTCGATCCGTTTGCCGATGTCCATGACATACCAGCCGGTGTCACGCACCAGCGATTCCGCGCCGATGCCGGAAAGGGACAGCAGCGCGGCCAGCGACAGCGAGTGCACCGAGGACAGCGCGGTCTCCTGTTCGGTACTGGCACTGCGGAATTCGGCCAGCGCGCGATCGACGGCGCCGACGATCATCCAGGTATCACCGGAGAGCTGGTCGCGCACGGCGCGCGCCGCCGAACCGTAGTGGTCGACGGCGTAGGACAGCGAGCCGGGCAGATGCCGGTCGCCGGTGAGCGTGGCCAGGTATTGGAAGCCCGCGGCGGAGGCGCCGGCGACGGCGCGGGGTTCCGCGCTGACCGGCTTGCCCGAAACCTTGGGGCGTGCGGTGGCTTTCACCTGATCCTGGCGCTCGCGATCGTCACGGTCATCCTCCGCGGACTCCGTGCCGCGCTCGGCCGCACTTCCCGTGGTGCGCAGGGCACGGGCCAGCGCACTCGTCCCCGCGCGCTCCCACGGCGAGGACTGCTCGTCATCGGAATCCGCCTCGGCAGACTCCGCACTGGTGATCTCCCCGTCCTTCGAGTTCGAGGACCGGCCCGGTGTGGCGGCGTCCGGCGCGCTGGAACTCGCCCCATCGCCGGCCTGTGGCTCCACCCTGACCAGCGCGCCGACAGGCCTGGTCACGTTGGGCAACACCGATTCCGGCGCGACCGTGCCCGTGGTCACCGACAACGCCCGCATCAGAATCGGCAACGCCTCGGCGCCGTCCAGCCAAGGCCGGTACCGGTAGTCCTGATAGACGTCGTGGGTCGCCGCGAGCAACCGGACCACCGCTTCGGCGCGTTCGCTGTAGCGGCCCATCCAGAACAGATCGTTGAGCACACGCGGCGAACTGATCGCCTCGACGACCGGCACGGCCCGGCGCAGCCGTTCCTCGTGCGGCGCGTCGGCGCCGACGGCGGGCGCGGTCGCAGGCGCGGCGCGCACCCAGACATCCTTGGCCGCCACCTTGATCACGCTGCGCGTCGGTTCCAGCCGCATCCGCTGCTGGCCGAGCCCACCCGACATGGCCGTATAGCCACCGCGCCGGG
This sequence comes from Nocardia sp. NPDC055029, assembly GCF_053608525.1. Taxonomy (NCBI): domain Bacteria; kingdom Bacillati; phylum Actinomycetota; class Actinomycetes; order Mycobacteriales; family Nocardiaceae; genus Nocardia; species Nocardia sp. NPDC055029. Next base: position 109,299 of record NZ_JBSGVQ010000020.1, on the reverse strand, counting down.
CCAGCGAGAACAACCGCATGCCGACCGGGGCAGGCGCGATCCCCGCCTCCCCTTCGACCGCGGGCGCGACCGAGAACTCGGCGGGTTCCTGCCCGACCCATTTCCACCGCTCGGCCTCGATCCGCGCGGCGAGTTCCGCGCGTTCGGCGGCGGCCAGGCTCGGCCCGAAGATCGTCGATCCGTCGACGGCGGAACGGATCACCAGGTCACCGAGGTTCGCGACGAGGTGCGCGCGCTCGGTGTCGTCGCCGCCCCAGTAGGCGGGCATCCCGTCGAGCTGCAGGTCGGTGCCGAGGACCGAGCGGGCGATCCGCGGCAGGAACGCGCTCAGCGCGGGCGATTCCAGCAGGCCGCTGCCGAGGGTGTTGACCACCGTGACAGCACCGCGGCGCAGGACCTCGACCAGCCCGACCACGCCGAGACGCGAATCGGGACGCAGGTCGAGCGGATCGGAGAACTCGGCGTCGACGCGGCGCAGCACCACGTCGACCCGTTCCAGACTGCCGAGCGAGCGCATCCACAGCGCGCCGTCGCGCACGACCAGATCGGCGCTCTCGACCAGCGGGAAGCCGAGCGTCTGCGCGAGATAGGCCTGGTCGAACGCGGTTTCGGAATGCGAGCCCGGGCTCAGCACGACGACGACCGGTTCCTCGCCGTCGGCCAGCTCGGGCGCGGCTTCCTCGAGCATCAGCCGCATGGCCCGCGCGAACGGGGTGAGCGGGCGCGGGCCCGCGTGCTCGAACGCCTCGGGGATGGCCGAGGCGACGACGCGGCGGTCGGCCAGCGCGTAGCCCGCGCCCGACGGCGCCTGCGCCCAGTCGGCCAGCACCCGGAACTGCCCGTCGCTCCAGCGACTGATGTCGCAGGCGTGCAGGAACAGCTGATGGGTGCCGGGGATGGTGATGCCGTGCGCGGCCCGCACATACCCGGTATTGCCGAACACGATCTCCGGCGGCAGCAGGCCGGAGGCGATCAGCCTGCGCGGGCCGTAGACATCGGTGAGCACCTCGTCGAGCACGAGCGAGCGTTGCACCAGACCGGTTTCCAGGCGGGTCCAGTCGTCTGCGGAGACCAGCAGCGGGATCGGGTCGAGCCGCCACGGCATGGGGGTCGGCGCGTCGTCGCCGAGCCCGACTTCGGTGTAGGTGACGCCGTCGTCCTCGATCTGTCTGCGGACCCGGTGATCGATCCGGCCGAGTCCGCTGATGCCCTGGTCGACGAAGTCGGCCGAGAGTTCCGACCACATCGACCGCACCCGGCCGCGTCCGTCGACCAGTTCGTCGTAGTAGCCCCGGGTCGGCCTGCCGCACTCGTCGTAGCGCGCCCCCGTCTTGCTCTCGGCCCGGTACCGCGCCAACTGCTCGGCGACCTGAGCGCGCACGCCCGGTGCCTTCCCGTCCCGTAGCGCCTCGTCGCGCTGAGTCACCGAGCCGACCTCGCTTCCTGTTGTCGCCTACCGGCCGTCGGCCCAGTCCCACACGGTGCGCGCGCGACGTAGATCCAGGATGCCCGGCGCACCGACATCGGTCGACCGCGCCGCGATCTTCGCACGGAGCTCGGCGGGATCCATCGGATTCACCGTATGCCCCGCCGCCTCGAAGCGACGGTTGCGGCGCGACTGCGCGGCCACCGCGTTGACGGGCGCGTCGTCGAAGGCGCGGCCGCCGGGATGGACGACGTGATATGTGCAGCCGCCGTGTGAGAGGCCGGTCGCGGCGTCGACCAGGTCGAACACCAGCGGCGCGTCCACCGTGATGGACGGATGCAGCGAGTTCGGCGGCTGCCAGGCGCGATAGCGCACGCCCGCCACCTGCACATCGGTCTTGTCGGTGGCCAGCAGTGGTACCGGCATGCCGTTGCAGGTCACCACGTAGCGGCCGCGGTCGGCGCCGACCACCCGCACCTGCAACCGCTCCACCGAGGAGTCGACATAGCGCGCCGTGCCCTGGCCGGTGGTCTGCTCACCGAGGGTCAGCCACGGTTCGATCGCGCCGCGCAGTTCCAGTTCGACGTCGCCGATCATCGCGGTCCCGATCCGCGGGAAACGGAATTCGGTGAACGGGTCGAGCCAGCTGGTGTCGAAGTCGATGCCGTGCGCGCGCAGATCGGCGGCGACCTCGGCGATATCGCTCATCAGGAAGTGCGGCAGCAGGTATCGGCCGTGCAGGTTGTCGCCGTGCCGCAACAGCGGCGCGCGGAAGGGCTCGTCCCAGAACATCGCGACCAAGCCGCGCACCAGCAGCGACTGCACCATCGCCATCTGGAAATGCGGCGGCATCTCGAAGCCGCGCAGTTCCAGCAGGCCGAGCCTGCCGCGCGCGGAATCGGGACTGTAGAGCTTGTCGATACAGAACTCGGCGCGGTGGGTGTTGCCGGTGAGATCGGTCAGCAGATGCCGCAGCGCGCGGTCGATATGCCAAGGGGCGGAACGGATTTCCGATGGCGTGCCTGCTGCTACCTGCGCGCCGGTCAATCGGGCGATCTCGGCGAAGGCGATCTCGAGTTCGTACAGCACGCCCGCGCGCCCCTCGTCGGCGCGCGGTGCCTGCGAGGTCGGGCCGACGAATCGGCCGGCGAACAGGTACGACAACGCCGGATGACGCTGCCAGTAGGTCAGCATCGACACCAGCAGATCGGGCCTGCGCAGCAGCGGCGAGCGCGCGGGCGAGACCCCGCCCAGGGTGATGTGGTTGCCGCCGCCGGTACCGCCGTGGGTGCCATCGACATCGAACGACTCGGTGCTAAGCCTGGCCAGCCTGGCTTGCTCGTAGAGGGTGCCGAGCACCACGGCCTGCTCGGCGAACGAGCTGGTCGGCATGATGTTCACCTCGATAACGCCAGGATCGGGCGTCACCGAGAAGGTGTGCAGCCGAGCGTCGTTCGGTGGCGCGTAACCCTCCAGCACCACCGGCTGACCGAGCGCGACCACGGCCTGCTCCACCTTGGCGATCAGGTCGAGGAAGTCGTCGAGCTCGCCGACCGGCGGCAGGAACACATGCAACCGCCCCGCCCGCACCTCGGCCACGAGCGCGGTGGTCGGGGTGAAGTCCGCCGGTTCGAGCACGGCGGGTGGTTCCGCGCGTGGCAGCCGCAGCGGACCCTGGAACAGTGGATCGGCTTCCGGGAGCGGCGGCGGGGTGTGCCAGGACACCGAGTCCAGCGGAAGCCGCAGTCCCGCGGGCGAATCGCCGTCGGTCAGAACGATTCGACCAGGACTATCGTCGCCGTCGCGACCGCGCCGCAGCTGCCAGTCGGCACTGGCCCAGCCCATACCGTCGTCCCTGCGGTGAATAGGCAGCACGTAAGCGGTCGGTTCGTTGACGGACTCGTCGAGACGGCCGAGCAGGGCTCGCCGGGCAGCGGGCGAATCCTCGGCCGGGTCGAGATCGGCCTCCGGCGGTTCGCCTACCGGTGCGGTGACGGTGGCGGCCAACCGTGCCAGTGGGTCCTCGAAGGCGGGGCGGACCTGGCTGTCGGGCAAGCCGAGCGTGCCGGCGACATGGGCGATCAGCGATCGAGCCGCAGCGACACCGGGACGCACCGAATTGCGCCGTGGCAGAACAGCGGTAGAGGTGGGGTGGCCTTCGACCGGTCGGGTCGCAGCAGCGTTGGGCTGCTGCGCCGCTGTGCTCTGTGCGCGGTCCCCAGCCAGGGCGAGTCCGCCCGGCGCCGTGTCGCGCCCCGGTGGGACGTCGCGACCGTTCGCTCCCGCAACCGGCGACCCGGCACCCGGTACAGCGCCACGTGCCCCGTCGCCGTCATCGTGCGACGCGGCATCGTTCACCGGCGCGCCGTCGCGGTCCTGTGCCGCACCATCTTCCGAATTACCGGCGGCGGCGTCGGACACCGGCGACGGCCCGGCGAGGTCGCCCGCGACCGGTGACCACGGGTCGGCGAGCAGGTCCTGCCTGGTCCACACCGGCTCACCATCCGCCCGCCAAGCGATGGCGATCTCCCAGCGCGGCAACGGTTCTCCGGGGTACCACTTGCCCTGGCGGTACTGCACCAATCCGGTCGGCGCGTAGATCGAGCGCAGGCGATCGGCCAGGTCGACGGCGCGTTCGCGTTTGTGCGGGCCATCGGCATCGGTGGTCCACTGGGCACTCATCTGATCGTCGATGGAGACGAACGTCGGTTCGCCGCCCATCGTCAGGCCAACGTCGGCGGCGGCCATCCGCTTGTCGACGGCCGCGCCGGACGCGGTGATCCGCTCCCACTGGGAATCGGTGTAGGGCAGGGTGACTCGCGGGTCCTCGTGCACCCGCCGCACCACATTGCTGAATTCGAGCGTGGCCTCGGTGATCCCCGTCGCGCCGGTGATCGGAGCGGCGGCGCCGGGGTGCGGGGTCGCGGCGAGCGGGATGTGTCCTTCGCCCGCGAACAGGCCGGAGGTGGGGTCCATGCCGATCCAGCCCGCGCCCGGCAGGTACACCTCGGTCCACGCGTGCAGGTCGGTGAAGTCGGCGCTCGGCCCGGACGGTCCGTCCAGCGCGGGCGTGTCCGCGGTCAGCTGCACCAGGTAGCCGGAGACGAAACGCGCCGCCAGGCCGAGTTCGCGCAGGATGGCGACGAGCAGCCACGCCGAATCACGGCAGGAACCGAGCCGGCGGCGCAGCGTGTCGTCGGGCGTCTGCACGCCCGGCTCCATCCGCACCGTGTAGTCGACGGTGTTGCGCAGGGCGTAGTTGAGTTCGACCAGGTAGTCGATGGAACGGATACGGCCCTGCGCGCGATGCACCCGCACCCAGTCGCGCAACAGCTCCCCCGGCCCCGATCCCGGCTCCGCCTCGTCGACCGGGCGCAGATACGGCTCCAGGTCGGCGGCCAGCGCCTCGGGATAGGCGAACGGGAAATGCTCGGCGTAGTCCTCGACGAAGAAGTCGAACGGGTTGACCACCTCGAGGTCGGCGATCAACCCCACGGTGATCGACAACTCCCGGGTCGGCTCCGGGAACAACAGCCGCGCAACGAAATTGCCGAACGCGTCCTGCTGCCAGTTCACATAGTGTCCGGGCGGTGACACCCGCAGCGAGTAGGCCTCGATCGGCGTCCGCGAATGCGGCGCGGGCCGTAGCCGCACCTCGTGCGGATGCACGTCGACGAGACGATCGAAGGAGTACGCGGTCCGGTGCTCGAGTGACACCTTGATGCCCATGCACCCAGTTGACCACACCCCACCCGTGCGCCGTGGCCTGACGAAACCGGAGTTTCCCGACGGGCACCGGGTCGAAACACACCGGAAATGGTATCGGCCCGCCCTCGATTCTGGACTGACCGGAGGGTGCGACGAAGGAGTGCCCGGAGGGAGGGAAGAATCGAGGTCACAGGGCCGATACCCGCGGCGCCAGCCGCCGATGTCACAGCCCGTAGGGTGGGGCGGGTGAGCTACGACCACATCCTCTTGCCGTCCGGCGTCGCCACCTCCGTCGACGAGGTGGACGCGTACCTGGCCGCCCAGGAAGGTCAGCCGGAGTCCGACGCGATCGCCGAGATCGCGGCCGAGTTGAACGCCCGCAACAACGAACTGCCGGTGGACGACTCGTTCCTCAGCGTGGAATCCGTCGGCGGCGCGAACGGGACCACGCTCTACATCCCGTCGCCGTACGACGCGATCGGCTTCGTCCGCACCCTGCTCTTCGACCTCGCCACCCCGCGCGGCTACGCCGTCTACGACCCGCAGCTGAGCTGGCTGATCGACCCGGCCGGGCACGTGCCGGTCGCCGTCACCCACGGTGGCGCAGGCGAATTCCCGTATCTCACCGAGGAATTGGCGCACCAGTGGGTCGCCGGACTGGCCGACCCGAACCCGTACCTGATCGTCGAACGCGGCGAGCAGCGCTACATCCAGACCTACCGCGACCCGACGGGCCCCTACACCGTCGAATACCGCGACGGCTCGCCCGACAAGCACTTCGGCACCACCGTCGAGGATCCGGCGCAGGTCGCCCGCATCATCTGGGACTGGACCACCGAGAACCACGACGCCGGTGCCGAGGTGACCTGGACCCGCGTGGAGTTCTAGAGCGCCCGCCTGCCCGACAGCGCGCGGCCGAGCGTCAGCTCGTCGGCGAACTCCAGATCGCCGCCCATCGGCAGACCGGAAGCCAGCCGGGTGACGGTGAGCCCGGGGAAATCGCGCAGCATGCGCACCAGGTAGGTGGCCGTCGCCTCGCCCTCGGTGTTCGGGTCGGTCGCGATGATCACCTCGCTCACGTCGACGCCGTCGTCCTGATTGCCGATGCGGGTCAGCAGTTCCCTGATCCGCAGCTGATCGGGGCCGACGCCGCTGAGCGGATCGAGCGCACCGCCGAGCACGTGGTAGCGACCACGGAACTCGCGAGTGCGCTCGATCGCCTGCACATCCTTGGGTTCCTCGACCACACAGATCATCGTGCGGTCGCGGCGCGGGTCGGCACAGATCCGGCACAGCTCACCATCGGCCACGGTGCCGCACGAGACGCAGAACTGCACGCCGTCGCGCACCTTCTGCAGCGCGGCCTGCAACCGGTCGATCTCCGGCGGTTCCACCTGCAGCAGGTGAAAAGCGATGCGCTGTGCGCTCTTCGGACCGACGCCGGGCAGCTTGCCCAGCTCGTCGATCAGATCCTGAACCGGCCCCTCATACATCAGAAATCGGGCAGACCGGGCATCGAACCGCCGCCGAGGCCCTGCGAGAGCGGGCCGAGACGCTCGGCGGCCAGCTTCTGCGCGTTGGCCATGGCGTCGTTGATCGCGCCGATCACCAGGTCCTGCAGGCCGTCGACATCGGTGGGATCGACGATCTTCGGGTCGATCGTCAGCGCGATGACCTCACCGCTGACCTTGATGGTCGCCTGGACCAGACCGCCACCGGCCTGCCCCCGCACCTCGGACTCGGCGAGCTCGGCCTGGGCCTGCATCACCGCCTGCTGCATCTGCTGGGCTTGCGCGAGCAGGGCCTGCATATCGAACTGACCATCACCGGGTTGCACAGCACGTCCTCTCCAGAAGTTTCGTCCGCGTCAAGCGTAGCCCTCACGCGCCGCCGGGATACTCCCACACCCGCCGCCGCGGTGGCGCCTACCGACCGTGCCGTTATCCGTGACCTTCCTGGTAACAGCTTGATTGCTGCCTGCCCGCAACAGATCCGGGGATGGGCCTCACGCCTAGGATCGATCGGGGTCGGATCCAGGTTCAGCAATTCTAGGGAGAACAGATGAGTGTCATCCGCGCGTCCCTGATCACCGTCTCGGTGTCAGCCGTTGGCCTGCTCGTTCTAGCACCGGTCACCGCGTCGGCCGAGCCTGCCGCGGAGCGCGCCGACTACGGGAACGGCTGCGTTGTCGATCCCGGCAATTCCGCGGCGACCCTCAATTCGCTGCGTACTCGCTGCAGTGTCACCCAGCAGGACCAGATCTACCGCGACGCGCAGGCGGGCGCCGTGCCGACGGGTGTCACCAACGGCTGGGTGACCCGCCCGCCGCAGCTGGTGGCGGTGGCGCCCGCCCTGTGGACCGGCAAGGTGTTCCGCACCGGCCCCGACGGCGGCACCCTGACCAACCGGGTGGTCGGCACCGAGGCGTTCCCCGCCGATGTCTACCAGGCGCCGTCCATCCTCGACGGCCGTCCCGCCTGGGCACTGAACTACGCCCCGTCACCGACACCGCAGGTCTACGACGAGATCCGCGAGATCACCCCGGGTGTCTGGTTCGGCTATTCGTGGTGGCGCGAGGGCGAGTGGCCGCTGATCACCGCGTTCATCCTCGCGCCCGCGTGAGTCGATATTGACCCTCCCCCCGCTGGAGGGTGTTGGCTGATTCTCATGACAGCCACCGTGGCGATCGGCGAGTTCGCCCGCCTCACCCATCTGAGCGTCAAGACGCTGCGCTACTACCACGAGATCGAGCTGCTGGAGCCGGTCGCGGTGGACGCGGGCACCGGGTACCGCCGCTACTGCACCGACCAGGTGGAGACGGCGCACCTGATCCGCAGACTCCGCGACCTGGACATGCCGCTGCCGCAGATCCGCACCGTGCTCGCCGCCGCCGACCCGGCCGACCGCGACGCCACCCTGCGCGCGCATCTGACCAGGATGGAAGCCGAATTACGGCGGACCAGCGAGGTCGTCGCGTCGCTGCGCGCGCTGCTCACCGAGCCCGCGCCGCCGCTGCGCGTCGACTATCGGGTCGAGCCGGCGTTCACCGCGCTCACCCGCACCGAGCGGGTCGAACGCGGCGCGATCGCGCAGTGGTGCGGCGTCACGTTCGAACAGCTGTACGTGAGCCTGCTCGGTGCGGGCGTCACACCGGGAGGCGTTGCGGGCGCGACCTATTCGACGGAGTTCTTCGCCGAGGACACCGGCGCCGTCACCGCGTACGTACCGCTGCCGCCCGGCACCGAGCTCACCCCGCCCGACGGGCTGGCGATCACCGAATTCCCGGCCCGCCGCTTCGCCGTCGCCGTGCACACGGGCGCGTTCGAGGACTTCGACCGCACCTACGGCGCGCTGGGCAGCCATGTCGCCGAGCACGACACCGTCGCCCCCGACGAACCGGTCCGCGAGCGCTATCTCGTCGGACCTGACCTCACCGATAACCCGGCCGACTACCGCACCGAAGTGTGCTGGCCGATCACCGAAGGAGAAACCCGATGACCCTCGCCCTTGGCAATGTCACGTTCGACTGCGACAACGCGACCGCGCTGGCCGAGTTCTACGCCCAGCTGCTCGACCGGCCCGTCGACCCGGAGGCCTCGGCGTTCTTCGCCACCGTCGGCCAGACCTCCGGCGCCTCGCCGGTGCTGATGTTCATCAAGGTGCCCGACAAGACGCCGGGCAAGAACGTCGTGCACCTGGACTTCCACTCCGTCCAGTGGCGCGACTACGTCGAGCGCGCGATCAGCTTGGGCGCCAAGCACATCGGCGACTTCGACGAGTACGGCCAGCAGTGGGTCACCCTCGCCGACCCCGAAGGAAATCTCTTCGACATCGGCAAGGAGTAACGCTCAGGCGAGCTCGCGCGCCAGGTTCGCGAGCACCTCGGCCTGGATCTTCTTCAGGCCGAGCGGGGCGAAGATGCCCTCGAAGATGCCCGACACACCACCTGCGCCCTGCCAGGTGGTGCGGAGGGTGACCTGCGAGCCCGCGCCGTCCGGGGTGACGGTCCAGGTGTTGACCATCGAGGAGTTGGCGTCGCGCTCGGTGAGGATCGAGTCCGACACCGTGACGTTCGCGCGCACGTTGCGCGAACGCTTCTCGGTGGCCTGCAACGTCCACTCCACCACGGTGCCCGCGCCCTTACCGCCCTCGACGACCTTGTAGTCGTGGTAGTGCGAGGAAAGGATGCGCGGACGGATCGTCTCGTAATCACCGATCGCTTCGAGCGTGCGCTGCGGATCCGCGGCGACGACAATCGAACTGCTGGCGCTGACCTGTCCCACTGTTGACTCCTTGTCGGGGGTGCGATGTCTCGACCTGGTTACATCCTGCCTTGCGCAAGATCGGATCGGCCGACCAGGTTGGGCGAAAAGAGAAACATATGCGTGACATTTCGTCGTGGCGTGCAGTTATCTGGTAGCCGGACGGACACGGTCGTACTAGCGTCGAACCCGTGGCAGTGAGTCTTTTGGGTAGGGCCGGCCACGAACCGGCCGCACGCGAGTCTGGATATGCCGCGCACCGAGCGGGTGTGGAGCGACTGCTGGCAAGCTATCGCGCCATTCCACCCGGCGCCGTCGTCCGCTTGGCGAAGAAGACGTCGAACTTGTTCCGGGCCAGGGCGGCGACCACCGCGCCCGGCCTCGACGTGTCCGGTCTCGGGCAGGTGATCGCCGTCGACCCGAATTCCAGAACCGCGGACGTCGCCGGGATGACCACCTATGAGGACCTGGTCGCGGCAACACTCCCCTACGGTCTGGCGCCGCTGGTGGTTCCGCAGCTCAAGACCATCACCCTGGGTGGCGCGGTCACCGGTCTCGGCATCGAGTCGACCTCGTTCCGCAACGGCCTGCCGCACGAATCCGTGCTGGAAATGGACGTGCTGACCGGTTCCGGCGAGATCATCACCGTCAAGCCGGATGGCGACCGCGCCGATCTGTTCAAGGGTTTCCCCAATTCCTACGGCACCCTGGGTTACACGGTCCGCTTGAAGATCGAGCTCGAACCCGTCAAGCCCTATGTCGCGCTGCGCCACGTGCGCTTCCACGACCTGCGCGAGCTGGAAGCCGAGCTGGAGCGCATCGTCACCGAGCGCAGCTATGACGGCGAGCAGGTCGACTACCTCGACGGCGTCGTGTTCACCGCGACCGAGAGCTACCTGACCCTCGGCAGGCAGACCGACGAGCCGGGCCCGGTCAGCGACTACACCGGCATGGACATCTATTACCGGTCCATCCAGCACCCCAACGGGGTGAAACCGGACCGGCTGACCATCCACGACTACCTGTGGCGCTGGGATACCGACTGGTTCTGGTGCTCGCGCGCCTTCGGCACCCAGAACCCGAAGATCCGCCGCTTCTGGCCGAAGTCGCTGCGCCGCAGCAGTTTCTACTGGAAACTCGTCGCCCTCGACCGCAAATACCACATCGGCGACCGTTTGGAGGCCCGCAAGGGCAACCCGCCGCAGGAACGGGTGGTCCAGGACATCGAGGTGCCGGTGCACCGCACCGCCGACTTCGTCGAATGGTTCCTGAAGGAAATACCGATCGAGCCGATCTGGTTGTGCCCGTTGCGGTTGCGGGAGAACGCGGCCGACCCGGCGGGCGACCGTCCGTGGCCGCTGTACCCGCTCGAACCAGGGCGCACCTACGTCAACGTCGGATTCTGGTCGGCCGTCCCGGGCAAGCCGGGTCAACCGGAGGGGGCGGCCAACCGCGCGATCGAGAAGATCGTGTCCGAATTCGACGGGCACAAGTCGCTGTACTCGGATTCCTACTACGCCGAGGACGAATTCGCCGCGCTGTACGGCGGCGAGACGTATGCCGCACTGAAGAACCGTTACGACCCGGACCAACGACTGCTGAATCTGTATTCGAAGGCGGTGCAACGCAAGTGACGACATTCAAGGACCGATCCGAGGTATTCGCCGAGCTGGGAACCCGGCTCAGCATTGCCGAGGTGTTCGAGACACTCATCGACGGTGAGATCCCGATCCGCCTGAAGGCCTACGACGGCAGCGCGACGGGACCGGAGACCGCGCCCTACACCCTCGAGATCAAGACGCCACGCGGCATCAACTACCTGGCCTCGGCGCCCGGCGACCTCGGCATGGCACGCGCCTACATCGCCGGCGACATGGTCACCGAAGGCGTGCATCCCGGCGACCCGTACGAACTCTTGAAGGCCATGCAGGCGATGAAGTTCCATCGCCCGTCGGCGCTGTCGCTGGTCACCATCGCGCGCTCGCTGGGCTGGGAACGGCTCAAGCCGATCGCGCCGCCGCCGCAGGAGACGCTGCCCCGCTGGCGCCGGATCGCCCTGGAAGGCCTGCGCCACTCCAAGACTCGCGACGCCGAGGCCATCCACCACCACTACGACGTCTCGAACAAGTTCTACGAGTACGTCCTCGGCCCGTCGATGACCTACACCTGCGCGGTCTACGGCGAGCCGGACTGGACCCTCGAGCAGGCCCAGGAGAACAAGTACCGGCTGATCTTCGAGAAGCTGCGGCTGAAGGAAGGCGACCGGCTGCTCGACATCGGCTGCGGCTGGGGCGGCATGGTCCGCTACGCGGCCCGGCGCGGGGTCAAGGTGATCGGTGCGACGCTCTCGGCCGAGCAGGCCGCCTGGGCGCAGCAGAAGATCGCCGAGGAGGGCCTGAGCGAGCTGGCCGAGGTCAGGCACAGCGACTACCGCGACATCCCCGAGGGCGAATTCGACGCGGTCTCCTCCATCGGCCTCACCGAGCACATCGGCGTGCACAACTACCCGTTCTACTTCGGCTACATCAAGGACAAGCTGCGCGACGGCGGCCTGTTCCTCAACCACTGCATCACCCGGCCGGACAACACCCGCACCACCAAGGCGGGCGATTTCATCGACCGCTACGTCTTCCCTGACGGCGAGCTGATCGGCTCGGGCCGCATCGTCTCCGAGATCCAGAACATCGGCCTGGAAGTACTGCACGAGGAGAACCTGCGCGAGCACTACGCGCTGACCCTGCACGAATGGTGCAAGAACCTGGTCGAGAACTGGGACGCGTGCGTCGCCGAGGTCGGCGAGGGCACCGCGAAGGTGTGGGGCCTGTACATGGCCGGGTGCAGGCTCGGCTTCCAGCGCAATGTGGTGCAGCTGCATCACGTGCTCGGGGTGAAGCTGGGTTCCGACGGCGCCTGGACCGTGCCGCTGCGCCCCTGGTGGCAGCCGTAGTTCGCGCCTGAGCCCGGGTGCGCGCGCACCCGGGCTCAGGCGAGCAGCTCGTCGAGGAAGTCGCTCGGCACCCCGTCGAGCACCGGATGACGCTGCTCGTCGTGGGCTTGCGTGCGCAGCACGTGCAGCAGCCCGACGACACCGGGACCGGCGTCGAGCAGCGGCCGGGTCCAGCCCAGGTCGGCGCAGGTGCGCAGCACCGGCAGCACCAGCCCGGTGGCCTCGCCGACCCAGCCCGCCGTCGCCAGGCACTCCGCCAGCAGCAGAATCGCGTCCAATTCCGCACGCGGCCGGGACTGGTCGAGCAGCCGCGCGTAGAGCACCCTGGCGTGCCGGGCGGCCCGATCGTCGGCGCGCAGGCGCTGTTCGGCCAGCAGAGCCCTGATCTCGGCGAGCTCGCGGGCCTCCGCGATGAGCACGGCGGCACCGGACTTGCGCCGCTTGCCGTTGGCGGACAGCTCGGTGGCGAACCGGTCGGCGCTGTCGCCGGTGGGCAGGCCGAGCCGGGACCGTTCGGCCCGCACCTGCGCGTCGAGCCGGGCCAGTCCGTTCTCCGCGGCCACCCGTGTGCCCTCGTCCAGCCGTGCCGCCGCCGTGTACTGGTCGCCGAGCGCGGCCTTCACCCGCGCCCCGATCACGAAGGTCGCGACCAGGAAGTCGACCGGGCCGACCCGGGTCACCAGTTCGTGGCTCTCGTCGAGCAGCCGGTCCGCCAGCGCCAGATCGCCACGGCGGTAGGCCACTTCGCCGAACAGCGCCGCGGCGACGCGCGCGGCGTCCGAGCGCGGGCCGGCCCCGTCTCGTGCCTTCTCGTAGGCCAGCTCGAAACACTCGGTGGCGGTGGCGATGTCGAGTTGCTCATAGGCGGCGGCACCACGGCAGCAGAGCCCGAAGACGGCGCCGAGCGGGTCCTTCGACTGCACGTGATAGTCCGCGGCCCAGTCCTGCATCTCCGTCACACCCACGAAGTCGAATTCGCAGATCCGGACGAACGAGATCAAGTTGGCTGCGGTCGAGACGATCCACGCGGGCAGCTCGCCCGGGTCGGCCAGCAGGTCCGCGAGGTGGTCGGCCACCTCCGCGGTGTCATCGTGCGCCACCCGGTCGGCGGCGTCGAGCACCGTTGCCGCACCCAGTTGTTCGGCCAGCTCCGGCTCGCCGCCACCGCGGGCGAGCAGATTCGACAGCCTGCTCAGCGCCGAGCGCGCCGTGCTGGTCTGCTGGAGGTTCATATTGGCCCGGGCGACGGCCATCAGCAGCTTGGACCGTGACGTCACCTGTTGCACCGGCAGTTTGGACACACTGCCGAGCAGGGTCGCCAGCCGGGAGCGGTCGATCAGGTCCATGCCGCCGCTCTCGAGCAGGTCGCCTGCGAGCTTGAGATCGGTCGCGGCCAGCGCGTGGTCGACCGACTTGCGCAGCAGGTTGTGCTCGGCGTACCAGCGAGCGGCCTTGCGGTGCAGCATCTTCGCGCGTCCAGGGTGCATGCGGTCGAGCCGGGTGCGCAGGTGCTCGGCGAACAGCGGCTGCATCCGGTACCACTCCGGGTCGTGCTCGATCCGGTGCACGAACAGTTCACGCTGCTCGGCTTGTTCGAGCATCGACGCGCCGTCGGGGACATCGGCGAGCAGCGCGGCCAGCGAGCCGCTGACCCGCTCGACCACCGAGATCGCCATCAGGAACTCCAGCAGCTCCGGATCCATGCTGTCGAGCACGTTCTCGGCCAGGTACTCCCGCATCCCGTGCCCGCCCTCGGCGAGCTGAGCGAGCAGCTGGACCGGATCGGCCTTGCCGCGCAGGGTCAGGCTCACCAGCTGGATCGCGGCGGGCCAGCCCTCGGTGGCCGTGTGGATCTGCTCGACCTGCTCGTCGGTGAGCGCGAAACCATTGCGCTCCACCAGGATCTGGCGCGTCTCGGCCTCGGTGAGCCGTAGCTCCACCGCGCCGAGCTCGACCAGCTCGTCGCGGACCCGCAGCCTGCTGATCGGCAGCCCGGACTGGTCACGGCTGGTCACCACGAAACGCACATGGTGACAGCCGTTGTCGAGCAGGGTCGCCATCGCGCGGTGCACGCCGGGGTCGCTGACCCGATGCCAGTCGTCGACGACGACCACCACGCTGCGGTCGCTGGCGTGGATCTCATCGATCAGGGTCGCGATCACGAACGCGGCGGCGTCGGCGGGGCGCTCCTCGAGCACCTGCTCCAGGCCGGCGCCAACATCGGGGCGGACCCGGCGGATGGCCACGATCAGGTGGGCGAGGAACCAGATCTCGCTGTCGTCGTCCTGGTCGATGCCGAGCCAGGCGACCGGGATATCGCGGGCGATCAGGTCGGCCCGCCACTGCGCGGCGACGGTGCTCTTGCCGAACCCGGCGGGCGCGTGGACCAGGGCGAGCCTGCGACGGCCACCGGCGCGCAGCACGTCGAGCAGGCGCTGCCGCGGGAGGGGTTCGCGGGCGGGCGTCGGTGGCCGGAACTTCGTCGCCGCGGTCGGTGGAAAGGTGCCGGTGTTGCCGCTGCGCAGCGGCACAGCGGAGCCGACGGGCTGCAAGGTCAGCGGCCAGCTGCGGCGGCCGGTGACGGCTTTCAGCGATTCCGGGGTGTCCGCCTCGGCGGTTTCCGCGGTGGTGTCGAGCAGGGCCATCTCGTCGGGCATCTGGCCGTGCGCGCGCTGCACCTGGCGCAGCATCTCGCCGAATTCGTAGGCCGTGGCTGGACGGTCGACCGGGTCGGGTGACATGGCCTGCTCGATCACCGCGGCCACGTCGCCGGGGATGTCCTGGGCGCGCAGATCCGGCACCGGCTGGGTGGTGATCCGCAGGAACTGCGCGACCACCTTCTCCCCCGCCTGCCGCTCGAACGCGGCGTGGCCGGTCAGCAGGGCGAACAGGGTCGCGCCGAGCCCGTATATATCAGACCGCACAGTCGGTTCATGGCCTTTGAGCACCTCGGGAGCGGTGAACGCGGGCGAACCGGTGATCAGGCTGCTCGAGGTCTGGAAGCCGCCGGGGATGCGGGCGATGCCGAAATCGGTGAGCTGCGGTTCGCCGTATCCGCTGATCAGCACGTTCGCCGGCTTCACATCGCGGTGCAGGATGCCCGCCCGGTGCGCCGACTCGATCGCCGCCGCCAGCTTCACCCCGGCACGCAGGGTATCGGCCCAGGTCAACGGTCCGCGATCGTGGATGAGCCGTTCGAGCGAACCGCGCGAGCAGTACGGCATGACGATCAGCGGCAGCCCGGTCGCGGTCACGTCGACCTGCAGGATGTCGACGATGTTCGGATGCCCGGACAGCCTGCCCATCGCCTGTTCCTCGCGCAGGAACCGTTCCCGGCTCTCCTGATCGATCTCCGAAGACAGCACTTTCACCGCGACGACCCGGTCCAACGCGGGCTGCAAACACCGGTACACCACGCCGAATCCGCCGCGCCCGATCTCCTTGGCCCCGGTGAGCCCCATGGCGTCGAGCTCGGCGACAACCGCCTCGTCGATCTCCCCCGGCACCTTGGCCCGCTGGGTATTCGTCGCCACCGGTGACGACTCGGACGGCCCGCGCTGTATACGGGTCGGCTCCGGTTCCATGTGACCACCCCTCGAAGCGAATCGGCGTCACCGGCGTTTCAGTCGGCATACGGACCCCCGAACAATCCGTACATATCCAAGCTAGCGCGATCCGGCATCTATCGGGTGGAGATTCGATGCTGCGGCGGCATCGGTTACCCGCCGTATTGCCTGCCGGTCAGTGCGGGGTGGATGACCGGCGGGCGTTGAGGGCGTACATGATCAGGGCGCCGAGGGTGGCGCCGACCGGCCAGGACAGGGCGGTGATATTGCCGGAGTCGGGGGCGAGGGCGACGACCACCGCGACCGGACCGGCGATGCCGAGGGCGATCAGCGCCTTGGGGTTGAAGCCGCGGGTGTACCAGTAGCTTCCGGTGGGCTGGTCGCTGTAGAGGTCGGCCTGGACGGTGCGCTGGCGGCGCACCAGGTAGTAGTCCACCACCAGGATGCCGAACACCGGACCCATCAGGGCGCCGACGCCGCCGAGGAAGTAGATGATGAAGTCCTGGTTCTCCCACAGCTTCCACGGCAGCACCACGATCGACAGCAGGGCGGTGATCACGCCACCCGTGCGGAACGAGATGTACTTCGGCGCCGCGTTGGAGATGTCGTAGGCGGGCGAGACGAAGTTGAGCACCACGTTGATGCCGACGGTCGCGGTGGCGAACAGCACGGCCGCGACGACCACGATCACGTCGCTGTCGATATCGGCGACCAGGGCCACCGGGTCGGCGAGCACCTTGCCGTACACCTTCAGGGTGGCCAGCGCGATCACGATGGACAGCACAACGAACGCGGTCTCGTTGAACGGGATGCCCCAGGCGTTGCCACGCAGCACCGCCTTGCGACTGGGCGAGAAGCGCGCGAAATCGGCGTAGTTCACCAGCGGACCCGCCATGAACGCCACCATCAGGAACGCCACGCCGACGAACGTCGCGACGGTCGCGCCGCCGCTGAGCGGCTCCCCGGCCCGCGCGTTGAAATCGATGCTCCAGTCGGCCTTGCCGAGAATCCAGATCGCCAACGCGATCATCCCGATCCAGACCGCGGGTCCGGCGAAGTCGGAGGCCCTGCGCACCACCTCCATGCCGTAGTTGATGATCGCCAGCTGGACGGTCCACAGCACCAGGAACGCGATCCAGCCCAGCGTGGACAGGCCGAGCACGTCGTTGTCGGTCAACGATTCGAGCCCGGGCGCCACGCGCAGCAGCAGGATCATCAGCGCGGTCGAGGCCAGGTAGGTCTGGATGCCGTACCAGAACACCGCGACCAGGGCCCGCAGCAACGCGGGGATATTGGCGCCGAACACCCCGAACGCGCCACGGGCGAAGACCGGGAACGGCACCCCGACCTTCTGCCCCGCGACGCCGATCAGGTTGCTGCCCAGCCACAGCATCAGGACACCGGCGAACAGCGCGAGCATCGTCTGCCAACCGGTCATGCCGAGGGCGAGCATGCCGACGGCGAAGCCGTAGCTGGCGATACTGTGCGCCGAGGTCATCCAGAGGCAGAAGATGTCCCAGGTACGCCAGGTCGCCGTCTCCTTGGTAGTTGGTGCCAAGTCGTCGTTGACCAGCGTGGAACCGCCCGGCGCGTCATCGGACCGCCGTACCCGAGTTTCTGTCATCGGATGTCCTTCGTGCTTGGATCGTGCTAACTGTTCCGCGGAAAACCGAGGTCGATGCCGCCGTGGCTCGGATCGAGCCAGCGGGAGGTGATCGCCTTCTCCTGGGTGAAGAAGGCGAAACCGGTGGGGCCGTAGGCTTTCGCGTCGCCGAACAGCGACGCCTTCCAGCCGCCGAAACTGTGGTAGGCCACCGGCACCGGGATCGGCACGTTGACGCCGATCATGCCCACGTTCACCTGCCGCTGGAAGCGCCGCGCTGCACCGCCGTCGTTGGTGAAGATGGCGGTGCCGTTGCCGTAGGGCGAGGCGTTGATCAGCTCGACGGCCTGCTCGAACCCCTCGACCCGCACCACCGACAGGACAGGGCCGAAGATCTCGTCGCGGTACACCGCCGAGCTCACCGGCACCCGGTCGATCAGGGTGGGGCCGAGCCAGAAGCCGTTCGGGTCGCCGTCGAAGCTCGACTCGCGCCCGTCGACCACCAGCTTCGCCGCGTCGGCGACAGCGGTGTCGAGGTAGCCGGCCACCTTGTCGCGGTGTTCGCGGGTGATCAGCGGGCCCATATCGCAGCCGCGGCGGCCGTCGCCGGTGCGCAGGTCCTTCATCCGCTCGGCGATACGCGCCACCAGGTCGTCGGCGACGGACTCGGTGGCCAGCACCACGCTGACCGCCATGCACCGCTCGCCCGCCGACCCGAATCCGGCGTTGACGGCGGCGTCGGCGGCCAGATCGAGGTCGGCGTCGGGCAGCACCAGCATGTGGTTCTTCGCCCCGCCGAGGGCCTGCACGCGCTTGCCGTTCGCGCTCGCGGTCCGGTACACGTACTCGGCGATCGGCGTCGAGCCGACGAACGAGATGGCCCCGACCTCGGGATGGGTGAGCAGCGCGTCCACGGCCTCCTTGTCGCCGTGCACCACATTGAGCACCCCGGCCGGGAGCCCGGCGTCGGCGGCGACCTCGGCCAGCCAGTTCGCCGCCGACGGATCCTTCTCGCTCGGCTTGAGCACGACGGTGTTACCCGCCGCGATGGCGATCGGGAAGAACCACAGCGGCACCATGGCCGGGAAGTTGAACGGGCTGATGATGCCGACCACGCCCACCGGTTCGCGCACCGAGTACACATCGACCCCGGTCGAGGCGTTCTGGCTGAACTCGCCCTTGAGCAGGTGCGGCATCGACAGCGCGAACTCCACCACCTCCAGCCCACGCGCGATCTCCCCTGCCGCGTCGGCGAGCACCTTGCCGTGTTCGGCGGTGAGGATCTCGGCCAGCGCGTCCTTGCGGGCATTGAGCAGTTCGCGGAAGTTCAGCAGGAAACGGTGCCTGGTGGCGATCGAGGAATCGGCCCAGCCGGGCAGCGCGGCCGCGGCGGCCTTGACCGCGGCGTCGACATCGGCGGCCGTCGCCATCCGGACCGTACGGCGCGGCACGCCGAGGGCCGGGTCGAATACCGGTGCGGTACGGGTGGATTCACCGGTCCACGGCTTGCCGTCGACCCAGTGCTCGAGCGTGTCGGTGGGATGCGTCATCGGATCTCCAAGGGTTTGGCCAGTACTTCACTCAGCGCGGCGACGGCCTCGGCGACCTCGGCCTCGGTGACCACGCAGGGCGGGACGAAATGAATCCGGTTGTCGGCGCCGAACACCAGCACGCCCCTGGCGGCCAGCCCGGCCTTGATCCGCGCGATGGTGGCGGCGTCGACCGGCTCGCGGGTCGCCTGGTCGGCGACCAGCTCGATCGCCCAGAACACGCCTTCGCCCCGCACCTCGCCGACGATCGGATGCTCGGCGGCGAGCTTGTCCAGCGCGGGGCCGATCACCGTGCGCCCGATCCGCTCGGCGTTGTCGACGATGCCCTCGGCGGCCATGGTGTCGAGCGCGGCCACGATCGAGGCGGCCGCCAGCGGATGCCCGCTGTAGGTCAGGCCGCCGGGGAAGACCCGGTCGTCGAAGGTGGCGGCGATGGCGTCGGCGATCACCACGCCGCCGACCGGCACGTACCCGGAGTTCACGCCCTTGGCGAAGGTGATCAGGTCGGGAGTGACGCCGTAGCCGTCGAACGCGAACCACCGTCCGGTACGACCGAATCCGCACATCACCTCGTCGAGGATCAGCACGATGCCGTAGCGGTCGGCGATGGCGCGCACCCCGGCCAGATAGCCGGGCGGCGGCACAAGGATGCCCGCGGTGCCTGGCACGCTCTCCACCAGGATCGCCGCGACGGTCTGCGGCCCCTCGGCCTGTACCACCCGTTCCAGATGCCGCAGCGCGCGTTCGCTCTCCTGTTCCGGCGTCTGCGCCCAGAACTCGCTGCGATACAGGTAGGGGCCGAAATAGTGGACGTGGCCGCGCGCGTACTCGTTCGGCATCCGGCGCCAGTCGCCGGTGGCGACCACCGCCGCTCCGGTATTGCCGTGATAGGACCGGTAAGCCGAGAGCACCTTGTCGCGACCGGTGTGCAGGCGCGCCATCCGGATCGCGTTCTCGACGGCGTCGGCGCCGCCGTTGGTGAAGAACACCTTGTTCATGCCGTCCGGCGCGCGCTCGGTGATCCGCGCCGCCGCCTCGCCGCGCTGCAGATTCGCCACCGCCGGACCGATGGTGGTCAGGCGGGCGGCCTGCTCGGCGATCGCGGCCGTGACCACCGGATGCTGGTGTCCGATATTGACATTCACCATCTGACTGGCGAAGTCCAGGTACTCGCGGCCCGCGTGGTCCCACACCCGGCAGCCGCGGCCACCGGCCAGCACCATCGGATCCAGGCTCGCCTGCGCCGACCACGAGTGGAACACGTGGGCGCGATCGAGTTCGTAGGCGCGTGCGTCCAGGTCGACGCCGACCGTCGCCCCGGTCATGCCGACACCGTCGTCGCGGTGACGGCCTGGCGCAGCCGCGGGATCACCGTCTCGCCGTAGACACGCAAGGTCTCCTCCTTGTTGTCGTGTTGCAGATAGCCCGCGAACTGGTCGACGCCGAGATCGGCGAGGGCCCGCAGTTTCGCGATGTGCTCCTCGGGGGTGCCGAGCACGCAGAAACGCTCAACGATCTCGTCGGAGACGAAGTCGGCGTGGGTGTTTCCGGCTCGGCCGTGCTCGTTGTAGTCGTAGCCGTGCCGATCGGCGATGTAGTCGGTCAGCGCCTTCGGAACGCCGCCGCCGGTCCCGTACCTGGTGACGATGTCGGCGACGTGATTGCCGACCATGCCGCCGAACCAGCGGCACTGCTCACGCATGTGGGCGCGATCGGTGCCGATGTACATCGGCGCGGCGACGCAGATCTTGATCGAATCCGGGTCGCGGCCGGCGGCTTTCGCCGCGGACCTGACGGTCCCGATCATCCACTCGGCGATATCGAGATCGGCCAGTTGCAGGATGTAGCCGTCGGCGACCTCGCCGGTCAGCGCCAGCGCCTTCGGCCCGTACGCGGCGACCCAGACCTCGAGGGCCGAGCCGGTGCTCCAAGGGAATTGCAGTGTGCTGCCGTTGTATTCGACCGGGCGCGAGTTCGCCAGTTCGCGGATCACGTGCACCGCTTCACGCAGGACGGCCAGCGTGGTCGGCTTCCCGCCACCCACGCGCACCGCCGAATCGCCGCGGCCGATCCCGCAGATCGTGCGGTTTCCGTACATCTCGTTCAGCGTCGCGAACAGCGAGGCGGTGACGGTCCAGTCCCGAGTCGCCGGATTGGTCACCATGGGTCCCACCGTGATCCGCTTCGTCTCGTGCATGATCTGGCTGTAGAGCACATACGGCTCCTGCCACAGCAGATGCGAATCGAAGGTCCACAGGTGGCTGAAGCCGTACGCCTCGGCCAGTTTCGCCAGGTGCACGGTGCGCGCGGCCGGTGGATTGCACTGAAGTACCGCTCCGAATTCCATGGCGTCTCCTCAGATCAGGTACTGACACGGGTCACGGCGCACGAACTTCCCGTCGCCCTTGCGGCCCCGATATTCGCCGTCGGCCACCAGGACCTTGCCGCGGGAGAGCACCACGTCGACGTGACCGTCGATCTCGTAGCCCTCCCAGGCCGAGTGGTCCATGTTCATGTGGTGGGTCTTGCCCATCCCGATGGAGGTGTGGCCGTTCGGGTCGTAGACCACGATGTCGGCATCGGCGCCGGGGGCGAGAACGCCCTTGCGGCCGTAGAGGCCGAACATCCGGGCCGGGGTGGTCGAGGTGATCTCGACCCAGCGCTCCAGGGTGATCCGGCCCTCCACCACGCCCTGATACATCAGGTCCATCCGGTGCTCCACCGAGCCGATCCCGTTGGGAATCTTGGAGAAATCACCGATTCCCATGTCCTTCTGTCCCTTCATGCAGAACGGGCAGTGATCGGTGGACACCATCTGCAGGTCGTTGGTGCGCAACGCCTGCCACACCTGGTTCTGGTGGTCCTCCTCCCGCGAGCGCAGCGGCGTCGAGCACACCCATTTCGCGCCCTCGAAGCCCGGCGCGCCGAGGTTGTCCTCCAGCGAGAGATACAGATACTGCGGACAGGTCTCGCCGAAGACGTTGCGGCCACGATCGCGGGCCGCGGCCAGCTGCGCCACCGCCTGTTTCGCCGAGACGTGCACCACGTACAGCGGCGCGCCGGTGAGGTCGGCGAGCATGATCGCGCGGTGCGTGGCCTCCTCCTCCAGCTGCCAGGCCCTGGCCACTCCGTGGTAGTACGGATCGGTCTTGCCCTGGGCGAGCAGCTGTTCGACGAGCACGTCGATGGCCGGACCGTTCTCGGCGTGCATCATGGTGAGCAGCCCGGTGTCGCCGCCGGTCTGCATGGCCCGCAGGATCTGCGCGTCGTCGCTGTAGAACACGCCGGGGTAGGCCATGAACAGCTTGTAGCTGGTGATGCCCTCGTCGGGCAGACGCCGCAGCTCCGCCAGCGACTCCTTGTTCACCTCGCCGATGATCTGATGGAACGAGTAGTCGACGGCGCACTGCCCGGCGGCCATCTCGTGCCAGGTCTGCAGGCTCTCCGGCACCCGCTCACCGAACTTCTGCACCGCGAAGTCGATGATCATGGTGGTGCCGCCCCAGGCGGCGGCCCTGGTGCCGGACTCGAAGTCGTCCGCGGCTGTGGTGCCGCCGAACGGCATCGACATGTGCGTGTGCGCGTCGATACCGCCGGGGATGACGTACTTGCCGCTGGCGTCGACGACCGTGTCGACGGTCTCGGCGAGGTTCGCGCCGAGCACGGTGCTGCCGGGTTCGAGCAGCGCGACGATGCGTTCACCGTCGACCAGCACGTCGGCCGCGCCACGCCCGGTGGCGGAGACGACGGTTCCGCCGGTGATCAAAGTCGTTGCCATGCTTACCCTCCCGTACTCAGGGCGCCACGATGGCGTCGTAGGAATCGGGGCGGCGGTCGCGGTAGAACTGCCAGTCTCCGCGCACTTCGCGCACCACATCCAAGTCGATGTCGCGGATTACCAGCTCGTCGGTGCCGGTGGAGGCGATGTCGCCGACGAAGTTGCCGCGTGGATCGACGAAATACGAACTGCCGTAGAAGGTCACCGCGTCGTCGCCGAATTCGGCTGTCTCGGTGCCGATCCGGTTGTTCGCGGCGACGAAGTACTGGTTCGCCGCGGCGGCGGCCGGCTGTTCGAGTTCCCAGAGCCGGTTCGACAGACCGGGTTTGGTGGCAGAGGGGTTGAACACCAGTTCGGCGCCGCCGAGTCCGAAGGCGCGCCAGCCCTCCGGGAAATGGCGGTCGTAGCAGATGTAGACGCCGATCTTGCCGACCGCGGTGTCGAACACCGGATAGCCGAGATTGCCGGGGCGAAAGTAGAACTTCTCCCAGAAACCCGGCAGGTTCGGAATGTGGTGCTTGCGGTATTTGCCCAGGTAGCTGCCGTCGGCATCGATCACCGCCGCGGTGTTGTACAGCACCCCTGGCTGCTCTTCCTCGTACACCGGGAGCACGATCACCATCTGATGCGCCCGCGCCAGTTCGGCGAACCGCTCCGTGGTCGGGCCAGGCACCGATTCGGCGTATTCGTAGTACTTCTTGTTCTGCACATTGCCGAAATACGGCCCGTAGAACAGTTCCTGGAAGCAGATGACCTGCACTCCAGCGGCCGCGGCCTCCTCGACGAAGCCCTCGTGCTTGGTGAGCATCGACTTCTTGTCGCCGGTCCACGTGGCCTGGGTGATGGCTGCCTTGATTGTCGTCACCTGTCGATCTCCTACCGAAGTTGGTTATGTTATCTTCGACGGTAAACATTTCCTGAATATTTCAGTCAGTGCCGGAAGTGTAAATCTCGCATCGAGATCGAGAAGTGGAAATGAACGACCGGATTCAGATCGATGACCCGACGCCCGCCGGGATCGCCGGGGCTATCGCCCGCCTGATCACCAGCGGAGAGCTGCGTCCGGGTGATCGGCTGCCGACGGTGCGGGAGCTGTCAAGCCGTCTGGGCGTGAGTCCGGCGACCGTCAGCCACGGCTGGCGGGCACTGGCCCAGGCCGGGCTCGTCGTTTCCCGGGGGCGCAGCGGCACCTTCGTCGCCGAGGGCGGACACCGCCCACGGCCCACCTCCCGCACCGACGGTATGACCAAGGGCGCCACCTCGGCGCGGCTCGACCTCTCGCTGGGCACCCCCGACCCGCTGCTGCTCCCCGAGATCGGCACGATCCTGTCCCGGCTGGCCACCGGTGCCGAGACCACCGACTACCACCAGGCACCGGTGGTACCCGAGCTCGGTCGGCTACTGCAGGCCGACTGGCCGACCAAGTCCGGAGCGCTCACCGTGGTCGACGGGGCCATGGACGCCGTCGCCCGCAGTCTGCAGGCGGTCGTCCGCTTCGGCGACCGGGTGATCGTGGAGGACCCCACCTTCCCGTACATCCTCGACTACCTCGACTCCATCGGCGCCGAGACCGTCCCGGTCGGCATGGACGAACAGGGGCTGCTACCCACCGAATTCGCCCGCGCACTGGCTACCGGGGCCACAGCGGCAGTCCTGCAACCGCGTGCGCAGAACCCGACCGGCGCGTCGATGAGCGCCGACCGCGCCGCGGAACTGGCCGACATCCTGCGTCGCGGCGAACACCGGTGCATGGTCATCGAGGACGACCACTCAGGTCCGGTGGTGCCCGCTCCCGATGTCAGTCTCGGGCGCTGGCTGCCCGACCAGGTGCTGCACGTGCGCAGCTACTCCAAATCGCACGGGCCGGATCTGCGGATCGCGGCGCTGTCGGGCCCGGCGGAGGTCATCGACCGGATCGTCGCCACCCGGGTACTCGGCCCCGGCTGGACACCGCGCATCCTGCAGCGACTCCTGCACGAGATGCTGCGCGACGAGACCGTCACCCGCACTGTCGAATTCGCTCGCGACCAGTACCAGGCCCGGCGCCGGGCCCTGGTCACCGCGCTCGGCGCCCACGGTGTGCGGGTCGCGGACGGCCAGGGCCTCAACGCGTGGCTACCCGTCGCCGACGAGCGCAGCGCCCTGGTCCACCTGGCGGCCAACGGCATTCGGGTCGCACCGGGCGGACCGTTCTTCGCCGCCGATCGCGGACACCCCGAGGCGGTGCGTGTCACCATCGCACCGCTGACCGACGCCGTCGACGAGGTGGCCGCCGTCCTCGCCATGGCCGCGCGCCCCCGCCAGGCCGAGTACTTCTCGCTCGGCGACAGCACACACTGAGCGCGAACGACGGAAGCCCGCCACCGAATCCGGTGACGGGCTTCCTTACCGGCCGAAACCGGGAACTACCGACTTACTTGCGCAGGGAGGCCGGGACCTCGAAGCGCGAGCCGAACTTCTTCGCCAGCTCGTCGGCGCGGGCCACGAAGGCCTCCTGGCCACCGGGGTAGCCGACGATGAACTGGTGCGAGCCGCCCGACCAGGCCGGGAAGCCGATGCCGAAGATCGAGCCGATGTTCGCGTCGGCGGTGCTGGTGAGCACGCCTTCGTCGAAGCACTTCTGGGTCTCGATGGCCTCGGCGAACATCATGCGGTCCTTGAGGTCCTGGAAGGTGACACCCTCCGGGAGCTCACGCTGCGAGTTGTAGATCGAGCGCAGCTCGTCCCACAGGCCCGTGGCCTTGCCGTCGACGTAGTCGTAGAAGCCAGCGCCACCCAGCTTGCCGGTGCGGCCCTGCTCGTCGACCATCTTGTTGATGACCTCGGCGGTCTTCGCGGACGCGGCGTTGAGCTCGCCACCGGCAGCAAGGATGGCCTCGGAGGTCTCCTTGTAGATCTTCTGCATGGTGGTGAAGTTCAGCTCGTCCGACAGCTTCAGCGGCGCGGCCGGGTAGCCGGCCTGCAGGCCCGCCTGCTCGATGGTGGCCGGGTCGACACCCTCGGCGACCATGGAGATGGCCTCGTTGATGAAGGTGCCGATCACGCGCGAGGTGAAGAAGCCACGGCTGTCGTTGACGACGATCGGGGTCTTCTTGATGGCGAGGGTGTAGTCGTACACCCGGGCCAGCGCCTCGTCGGAGGTGTTCTTGCCCTTGATGATCTCCACCAGCGGCATCTTGTCCACGGGGGAGAAGAAGTGGATACCGATGAAGTCCTCGGAGCGCTTGACGCCCTCCGAGAGCAGGGTGATCGGCAGGGTCGAGGTGTTCGAGCCGAGCAGGGCATCGGCGTCGACGATGTCCTCGATCTCCTGGAAGACCTTGTTCTTGAGCTCGGGGTTCTCGAACACGGCCTCGATCACGAAGTCGACGCCCTTGAAGTCGGCGGCGTCCGCGGTCGGGGTGATGCGAGCCAGCAGCGCGTCGGACTTCTCCTGGGTGGTCTTGCCACGCGAGAGCGCCTTGGCCTCGATGGCCTCCGCGTAGCCCTTGCCCTTGACGGCGGCCTCGATCTTGACGTCCTTGAGGACGACCTCGTAGCCGGCCTTGGCCGAGACGTAGGCGATGCCGGCGCCCATCATGCCGGCGCCGATGACACCGATCTTCTTGATCTCACGCTTGGGCACATCCGCGACCGACGGACGCGAGCCGCCACCGTTGATGTGGTTCAGGTCGAAGAAGAACGCCTGGATCATGTTCTTCGCGACCGGGCCGGTCAGCAGGCTCGTGAAGTAACGGCCTTCGATGGTCAGCGCGTTGTCGATGTCGACCTGCGCGCCCTCGACCGCCGCGGCCATGATGGCGCGCGGGGCGGGCATGTTGGTGCCCTTGATCTGCTTGCGCAGGTTGGCCGGGAACGCGGGCAGGTTCGCCGCGAAGGCCGGGGTGGACGGGGTGCCGCCGGGGATCCGGTAGCCCTTCTTGTCCCACGGCTGCGCAGCCTCGGGGTTGGCCGCGATCCACGCCTTGGCGGCGGGCAGCAGCTCCTCGACGGAGGAAACGACCTCGTCGATCAGGCCGATTTCCTTGGCCTTGGTGACGCGGTGACGCTGGCCCTGCAGCAGCACCTGCATCAGCGCGTTCTGCAGGCCGATCATGCGCACGACGCGGGTCACGCCGCCGCCGCCGGGCAGCAGGCCGAGGGAGACCTCGGGCAGGCCGATGGCCGAACCCTTGACGTCGGCCGCGACGCGGTAGTGGGTCGCCAGCGCGATCTCCAGGCCACCGCCGAGGGCGGCGCCGTTGATGGCGGCGACGACCGGCTTGCCGAGCTGCTCCAGGCGGCGCAGCGGGGCCTTGACGCCGTCGAGCATCGCCACGACCTCGGCCGCGTTGTCCGGGCCGACCTGCATCATGTTCTTCAGGTCGCCGCCGGCGAAGAAGGTCTTCTTGCCGGAGGTGATGACGACACCGGTGATGTCGTCCTTCTCCGCCTCGAGGCGGTCGACGGTCGCGGCCATCGAGGTGATGTACGCGTCGTTCATGGTGTTGGCGCCCTGGCTGGGGTCGTCGATGGTGAGGACGACCACGCCGTCGGCGTCCTTCTCCCAGCCGATGATGTTGTCAGTCATAGTTTTTCGTTCTCTCCTATGAGAAGTTTCGGCCGGGAATCAGACGCGCTCGATGATGGTGGCGACGCCCATGCCGCCGCCGATGCACAGGGTGATCAGGCCGTAGCGCGCGTTGCGACGCTCCAGCTCGTCGAGCACCGTGCCGGTGATCATCGCGCCGGTGGCACCCAGCGGGTGGCCCATCGCGATCGCGCCGCCGTTGACGTTCAGCTTCTCGTCCGGGACGTTGAGGTCCTTCTGGAACTTCAGCACCACGGAGGCGAACGCCTCGTTGATCTCGACGAGGTCCATGTCCTCGATCGTCAGGCCGGCCTTGGCCAGTGCCTTCTTCGCGGCCGGGGTCGGACCGGTCAGCATGATGGTGGAGTCGGCGCCGGAGGTGGCGGTCGCGACGACGCGGGCGCGCGGGGTCAGACCCGAGGCCTTGCCTGCCTCCTCGTTGCCGATCAGCAGCAGGGCGGCGCCGTCGACGATGCCCGAGCTGTTGCCACCGTGGTGGACGTGGTTGATCTTCTCGATGTAGGTGAACTTCTGCAGCGCGACGGCGTCGAAGCCACCCATCTCACCGATGCCGGCGAAGGAGGGGTTCAGCTTGCCCAGGTCGGCGGCGGTGGTGCCGGGACGCATGTGCTCGTCGTTGTCGAGCACGACGAGGCCGTTCTGGTCCTTGACCGGAACGATCGACTTGGCGAAGTAACCACCGGTGGTGGCCTTGGCCGCCAGGTCCTGCGAGCGCACGGCGTAGGCGTCGACGTCATCGCGGGAGAAGCCCTCGATGGTGGCGATCAGGTCGGCCGAGATGCCCTGCGGCACGAAGTAGCCGTCGTAGTTGGTGGCCGGGTCGAGCGCCCAGGGGCCGCCGTCGGAGCCCATCGGCACGCGCGACATCGACTCGACGCCACCGGCGATGACGAGGTCGTCGAAGCCGGAGCGAACCTTCTGCGCAGCCAGGTTCACGGCCTCGAGGCCGGAGGCACAGAAGCGGTTGAGCTGGAAGCCACCGACGGTGTCGGGCAGACCCGCGATGGTGACCGCGGTGCGGGCGATGTCCATGCCCTGGTCACCGACGGGGGTGACGACACCGAGGATGAGGTCCGAGATCTGGTCCTCGTCGAGGTTGGGGAAGCGGCCACGCAGCTCCTGGATCAGACCAACAGTCAGATCGATCGGCTTGACCGAGTGCAGCGAGCCGTTCTTCTTGCCGCGGCCGCGCGGAGTGCGGATGGCCTCGTAGATGTAGGCCTCTGTGGTCATATCGGAGTGTTTCCTTCCTTGGGGTGCGGTGGCCGCACGAACGCCACGACCATCCGTCCTGACGCCGTACAAATCCCGGCAAGCACCAGCGGAGCATAGAACCATGCCCATCCGGCGTTCCCGGCCACCCGTTCATACTACCGTGGTGTGCGAACTCCGGTTAACTTAACGTGGTCCGGCGGGTGGCTGTCAACCATCCAGACTCCTCGCTCCGAGCTCGTTGCGCAGCAACGCCAGAGCGACCTCGTCCGGGTCCTGCCGATCACCGGGCGCCACCGGCACCGCCGCGGCGGCCAGCATCTCCTGCTCCTCTTCCGGCGTCGGCGGCGCCAGCACCACGTCACCCGGCCTGCCACCGCGCCCGGAATCGCCACCGGACCGGCCCGAATCCGACCCGTACCCCTCCTCCGGCCCCGGGTCGTCGGGTAGATCGGGGAAGTCGGGCGGCGGGATGTCGTCGTCGGACACCGGCTTGGCCTGCCCCGACGCACCCGCCTGATTCCCGTTGGCCTGACTCGGCCGGGAGAACTTCGGCCGCCCGGCCGGCTTGGCCTCACCCCGCGCCGGCGCGCTCGCCACCTTCGCCGCCGGACGCGGCGCGGGCGCCCCCGTCTCCCAGCGCACATCCAGCTCGCGCCCGAGCACCGCGCGCACCGCCGACCGCACCGCCTCGATATTGCGCGGATCGGACAACCGCTGCGCCAACGGCGGACTCTGATGCGCGAACACGATCACGTCACCCTCGGCCCGCGACACCGCCGCTCCCGACAGCAGCGCCTGCAACGTCGGCCCGAACTCCCGCACCTTCCCCTTGATCTCCGCCCACGCCCCGTCGACCAGCGCGACGAGATCTTCCACCGGGGCGGCGGGCGCCTGCGGAGCTCCAGCGACCTGCGAGGCCGAAGCCGCCTGGGAAGCCCCGGCCATCCCCGAGGCGGCAGCTGCCTCCGAAGCCGCAGTCGTCTGCGGAGTGGCAGCCGCTTCCGAAGCCGCCGTGGCCCTGGCCGCCTGCGAGTCGGAAGCTCCCCGAGGAGCCGCGGGTGCCTGCGCGGCCGCGGGTGCCGACCGGACAGCAGATGATGGAGCCGAAGCTTGCGGGGGCGAATCAACTTGCAGAGCTGGGTTTTCCGAGCCACCGGCGAACGTTTCGCCAGATGACTGGGCGCCCGGATCGGCAACTCGCGACGCGGGCTCGGCCGCGGCGCCTGTCGCCGACCCGGCGTCCGGGTTAGCCGGGGCGCCGGCATCGGCCAGCTGCTCCTGGAAGGAGATCGATCGCCCGGCAGACGACACTGCGTCACCCGCAGGACCGACTCCAGCTTCTGCCGAAGATGCCTGAGGGACAGCGCCTTCCGATGCCACGCCGTCGACAGGCTGTGCGGCGGTCCCGCGCACAGACTGAGCCGGCAGCGGATTCTGTTGCGCACCCCGCGGGTTCTGATGCGCGGCAGCCGAGCTCTGCTGCTCGACAGACGCGTCCTGCTGTGAATCCAGCTGGTCCTGCTCGGCGCCCGGCTGGTTCGACTGCGCGAACGGCGCACCCGGCATGTTCTGCCGGGCGGGCGGCACGTTCTGCTGCGCCACCGGCGCATTTTGCTGCGCAGGCGGGGTCGCCGGAGCCTGCGCAGCAGGCTCGACTGCGGCAGCGGGGGTTCCTGCCACAGCCGCAGGTTGTTGACGGGTCGGCGCGGGCGATCCCGGTCCGCCTGCGGCCGCTTCCTTTTCGGCGCGGGCAGCAGCGAGAAGTTCCGCGCCGCGGCGGCGAGTCTCCCCACCTGCGGCGGGTGCGACCGGACGCTCAGCCGGTGCGGACGCACGCTCGGCGGGCGGTGCACCGGCGGCGGGGCCGGGGCGTGCGGGAGCGGCGGGGATGGCACCGCCCGCGAATCCCCGCTCCAGGCGTTCCAGGCGCTGCAGCGTCGCGGACTCGGTGTCGGAGACCGAGGGCAGGAGCATGCGGGCGCAGATGACCTCGAGCAGGAGGCGGGGGGCTGTCGCGCCGCGCATTTCGCCGAGGCCCTCGTGCAGGAGTTCGGCGTAGCGGGTGAGGGTGGCGGGGCCGAGGCGTTCGGCCTGCTCGCGCATGCGGTCGAGGACGTCGCCGGGGCCGGAGACCAGGCCGCGCTCGGCGGCGTCGGGGACCGCGCGCAGCAGGATCAGGTCGCGCAGGCGCTCGAGCAGGTCGACGGCGAAGCGGCGCGGGTCGTGGCCTGCTTCCATGACGCTGTCGATCGTGCGGAACAGCGCGGCGCCGTCGTCGGCGGCCAGCGCGTCGATCGCGTCGTCGATCAATGCCACGTCGGTGACCCCGAGCAGCGAGACCGCGCGCGGGTAGGTGACACCATCGGGCCCGGCACCGGCGAGCAGCTGGTCGAGCACGCTCAGGCTGTCTCGCGGCGACCCCCCACCGGCCCGGATGACCAGCGGATACACCGCCTCCTCCACCGGCACGTGCTCCTGCTCGCAGATCTTGCCGAGCAGGCCGCGCATGGTGGCCGGCGGCAGCAGCCGGAACGGATAGTGGTGGGTGCGCGAACGAATGGTCGGCAGCACCTTGTCCGGCTCGGTGGTGGCGAAGATGAAGATCAGGTGGGCGGGCGGCTCCTCGACGATCTTGAGCAGCGCATTGAAGCCGGCCGTGGTGACCATGTGCGCCTCGTCGACGATGAACACGCGATAGCGCGACTCGGCGGGCGCGTAGAACGCGCGATCGCGCAGCTCACGGGTGTCGTCGACGCCACCGTGGCTGGCCGCGTCGAGCTCGATGACGTCGAGATTGCCCGCACCGCCGGGGCCGAGCGCCACGCAGGAGGCGCAGACCCCGCACGGCGTCGAGGTCGGGCCCTCGACACAGTTGAGCGAGCGCGCGAGGATACGCGCGGAGGAGGTCTTACCGCAGCCGCGCGGACCTGAGAACAGATACGCATGGCTGATCCGTCCGGTATCCAGCGCCGTACTCAGCGGGTCGGTGACATGCTCCTGACCCACTACCTCAGCGAACGTCGCCGGTCGATACTTCCGGTACAGAGCCACGGCCCACAGGCTACCGCCGCCCACCGACAGGCGGATGAGCGGCCGACGCGTCGCCACGTCTCCCGGAACTCGTCGCGAAACTGTGACACGAATCACAGTTCAAGTACAGGTTTGGACAAGGCGGGCAAACCCGGTCGGCCGGGCGCAACAGCTAAGCAATCGACTGCCCGCCACGCGGCGAATCCAGCCTGGATCGGCGATCGATCCTGGTTACGGCGAGAATGCGTACTCCATCCCCGATTGACCAGGACTTTCTGGATGTAACGAAACAATCAATGGTCGTGACACCAGCGCAAGCCGCTGGCTACCGTGGATCTCGGCAACTTCGGTGGCCAAACCTTCATCAGGTTGGTGGCCCCGGCCGGTCCCTCATCCCGGCCGGGGCACAACCTTCGCGCACCGTATCGCTCCCCCACCGCCGACCGGAGGAACGTTTCACCGTGCTGTCGTGTGATGACATCGCAACCGCCTGGCTCGCCCACACCGACTTCGCGGGCGACCACGCCGCTGTCGGCCTGCTGAGCAGGGCGATCAGCCCCCAGGACTTCGACATAAAGCGCGATTCGCTGCCCGTCGCCGCCGCGGCGGACCCGGCGACCGCCGCGGCCATCCTGCAACTGCTCGAACGCGGGCAGGTGCCGACGATGGCGGCGATCCGCACCCTCACCGCGCAGAACGAGATGCGCCGCGAGGCCGAGCGGATCGAACGCCTCGGCAGGCGCGCGCAGCGCAGCATCGACGAGTTCGGCCGCATCCTGGCCAGACTCGCCGCCGCGCACTGGTCCGCGCACGATATCGGCCCGACCAGGCGCGACATCCTCGCCGACGCCGAGGTCACCGAGCTCATCGCCGAGCGGGTCGGCGAGATCGCGCCGTCGGCGGTCAAGCATCTGTGGCTGATCGAGCGGGCGCAGCGCGCGGGCTGGATCGCCTCCAACGCGAGTCCCGGTTCGCTGTGCCCGGCCCGCCGCTGGCACACGACCAAGTACGGCAATCGGGTGTCGCAGAAACCGGTCAACATGATCGGGAAGCTGGTCGCGGGTTTCGTCGTCGAGCACACCGCCGAGCGAGGCAGGCCACCGAGCTGGGCCGCGCTCGCCCGTGATTTGCGCGACGACCGCGGCAGGCGGGTCTTCTTCGACGTGGCCGACGCGCACGCCCAGCGGCGCTGGCTGATCACCGCCGAATGGCTCGCCGACGGCGATGACCAGCCCGTTCCCGGTAAGCGCGGCACGAGGGCACTGGCGAAGGAGAACCGAAGCTAGAACCCGGCCGACACCAGCGCACGCGGTGAGCATTCGGTAATTTCCACGCAACGCAATCACGCGTGGAAGGAGTTACCGTGCCCGCAACGATCGATCCCGCGGCCACCGCCTGGCTACTCGCGGCTACCGCCATGGTGCTGTTGATGACGCCGGCGCTGGCCGTTTTCTACGGCGGGATGGTGCGCTCCACCGGCGTGCTGAACATGCTGATGATGAGCTTCATCGCGATCCCGCTGGTCACCGTCGTGTGGCTGGTCGCCGGGTACAGCCTGGCCTTCGGTGACGATGCGGGCGGCGGCCTCATCGGCAACCTCGAGCACGCGGGCCTGGCCGGAATCAATCCCGGCTCCGTGCGCGGCACGATCCCGGAACTGCTGTTCGTCACCTTCCAGCTGACCTTCGCGATCCTCACCGCCGCCCTGGTCTCCGGCGCGATCGCCGACCGCGCCAAGTTCGCGGGCTGGATGGTCTTCGTCCCGCTGTGGACGCTGGCGGTGTACGCGCCGATCGCGCACTGGGTGTGGGGGCCCGACGGCTGGCTGCTCGATTTCGGCGCGCTCGATTACGCGGGCGGCCTAGTGGTGGAGATCGCCTCCGGCGCTTCGGCCCTGGCGCTTGCCCTGGTGCTCGGCCCGCGCATCGGCTTCAACATCGACGCGATGCGCCCGCACAACCTGCCGTTCGTGCTGCTCGGCGCCGGTCTGCTGTGGTTCGGCTGGTTCGGTTTCAACGCCGGTTCGGCACTCGGCGCCACCGGCACCGCGGCCGCGGTCTTCCTCAACACCCTCGTCGCGGGCAGCCTCGGCATGCTCGGCTGGCTGATCGTCGAACAGATCCGCGACGGCAGGCCGACCACCTTCGGCGCGGCCTCCGGCGCGGTCGCCGGTCTGGTCGCGATCACCCCGTCCTGCGGCGTGATCAACACCCTCGGTGCGGTGATCGTCGGCCTGGCCGCCGGCATCGTGTGTTCGTTCGCGGTCGGCTGGAAACACAAGGCAGGCTATGACGATTCGCTCGACGTGGTCGGCGTGCACTTCGTCGGCGGCATCGTCGGCACGATCCTGATCGGCCTGCTCGCCACCGAGGTGATGACCTGCGGCGTGAACGGCCTGCTCTACGGCGGCGGCTTCACCCAGCTCGGCAAGCAGCTCGTCGCGGTCCTTGTGGTCGCGGCGTACGCGTTCACGGTGTCGTTCGTGATCGGCAAGGGCATCGACAAGGTCATCGGCTTCCGGGTCAGCAAGGAGGACGAAACCGCTGGTATCGACTTCGCGTTGCACGCCGAGACAGCGTATGCCGAAGGCGTACATGGCAGTTCCCCCCGCCGCTTCGGCGAAGGCCACTACGGCCACTGATCAGACCACTGACCACGCGAGCACATGGGTAACTCACCGGGTACGGGCTGACTCGCCCCAGCTCGTCCCGCCGGCCGCCAACGCTAACCCAGGTGGCAGACGAGTCCGGCCTGAATACGCGGAGAGGCGGGTCAGCTCACTTCGCCCGCGCCGGCCGTGAAGGTGTTGCACTTGGGGGTGAGGTTGTGGTCGAGGCCGGCCTCGAACCACTCACCACCGTGCTCGGAGGTGCCGTGATCGCGCATGTCACCCGGCCCGTCACCGCGGCCGTAGGAATCCTTGGTGGCGACGGTGACCTGCGCGGCCGACAGCGAACCGCCGCCCTTCGACGAGGCGATGAACATGCCGTCGAAGCAGTTGGCCTGCAACTCGACTCGGCGCGAGAGCTCGAGGCCCTTGGGTGAGCGGGCGCCCGCGTCGACGCGTTCGCTGTTGGCCTTGCGCAGGATGCCCGACTGGGCCTGCACGTGGTGGCCGTACTCGTGCGCGAACACCGACAGGTACACGACCCAGTTGTCGCGGAACTGGTCGGTCTGCAGCTGGCTGATCGGCATGTAGATGGTCTTGTTCGCGGCGCAGTAGAAGGCGGCGAAGTTGCTCGTCGAGCCGGTGCACGGGGTGGTGATGCCCGCGGTGGTCGCGGTGACGCTCAGCGTCGGCGACTCGAACGGCAGATTGTTCTCGGCCAGCAGCGGTTTCCACGCCGATTCCAGGCAGCGGGCAGCCGATTCGAAGAACGCGCGCGCCTTGTCGACCTGGGTGCTCCACGGCGCGTAGTCGCAGGACGCCGGAACCAGGGTGCCGTCGGCGTCGGTGAGCAACGGGTTGTCGCTGGTCGCCGCCGGTGCGGTGCCGGGCTGCGGCTCGTAGGTGGTGCTCGGCTTCGGGCCGATCGCGCCGATCCCGACGTCGATTCCGGTGTTGACGGCGAACTTCACCAGGCCGCCGACCACCAGGAAGACGATCACGAGGAACAGCGAGGTCAGGCCACCGCGGCGCTTACGCGGCGGCGGGGTCGGGCGGCCGGGCGGGCCGTAGGGCATCGGCGGCGGACGGTAGCCCGACGGCGGACCGTAGCCCTGCCGCGGTCCATAACCCTGTGGATAACCCTGGGGCTGTTGATAACCGGGCGGGCCGTATCCGGGCTGCGGTCGGTAGCCCGGCGGCTGGCCATAGCCAGGGGGCGGCGGAACAGGTCGTCCACCTGGGCCGACCGGGCCATAACCGTACGGTGGTTGGGTCACGTCCCCCGTACCCCCTCGTCTAGTTCGTCGCCGACAGCCGCTGACGCAGGATAGCAAGCTGTCTAGAGTAAGCAGCCATGCTGACTTTTCGGGGGGGCGCCGCAGGCGCGCTGCTGCTCGCCGCGGCGGGTGTACTCGCGGCCGCGCCGGTAGCCAACACGGAGCCCGCGCCGATCGGCGTCACGATCACCGCCGACCTCACGCTGACCGAAGCCGGTGTGCTCGAGGTCACCGAGACGGTCGGTGTGCCCGCCGACGGCAATTTCACGATGGCACTTCCCTTGCGTCTCAAGGTCGGTGACGACGTCGAACGCGTTTTCAAGGTCACCGATGTCACCGCGAGCGGCGCAGGCACCGCGACCACGGTCGACGATCAGTTCGTCGTCGAAGCGAAGCCGGGTGAATCCAAGTTCACCTACTCGCTGCACAACACCGTCTCCGACGCACCTGGCACCCAGGTGTTCCACTGGCTCGGCGTGCTCAATGCCGATATCGCCGCGCTCGACGTCTCGGTGATCAGCCCCAGCTATCAAATGGGCATCGTCGACTGCAAACTCGGACCGGCGGGCAATGCCAAGCCGTGCGCCGATGTGCATACCGAACCCGACGGCGTGCTGTACCTGAGCCAGCGCGATCTGCGTAAGGGCGACGCGATCGATCTCACTCTGCAGCTGCCGCCCGGCACCGTGCCGGCCAACGCCGATGTGCGCGGCGGCGATTCGAACGGGTTCTTCGCCTTCACCGCGCCCGTGTACGCCGCCTTCGGCGCGCTGCTGCTCGCCCTGGCGGGCATGATCGCCTACGTGCTGCTGGCCAGGAAACGGGCGGCCGCGGCGCTCGCGGGCAGCGACGCGTTCGAACCCCTTGTCCAGCAGGGCGGCCGGGTCGACTTCACCTCGCCCGACGGCGTGCTGCCCGGCGAGGCGGGACTGTTGCTCGACGAGCACGTCGACCCGGTCGACATCGCCGCGACCGTCGTCGATCTCGCCGTCCGGCGCTACCTGTGGATCACGCCGGTGAACGCCCGCGGCGAGGACGACTGGCGGATCAGCCGGGTCAACGCGCCCGACGACCAGCTGCGCGACTACGAGCGCGTCGTCTACGACATGCTGCTACCCGAGGGCACCGACACCGTCGCCGTCCGCGAACTCCGCGCGCCCGGCCGCATGCAGCTCGAGCCGGTCCGTGCCGCCATGCGCGCCGACGCGGTCGCCACCGGCGCCTTCGCCGACCCCAAGCAGCGCGCGCTCCCCCGCTGGATCGGCGTCGCCCTGATCGCGCTCGGCGTGATCGCCACGGTCACCCTCGCGCTGACCTCCGGGCACGCGCTGGTCGGCGTCGCCATCGCCCTGGCCGGTGTCGCGGCGGTCCTGCTGCCCAACTACCTGCCGACCAGGACGACCCTCGGCGACACCGTCGCCGGGCGTGTCAGGGCCATGCAGCGCGGGCTGGATGCCGTTGCCCGCGAGCAGATCCCGCCGATCGATCAGGAGACGGTCTTCTCGCGTGCCCTGCCGTACACGGTGATCAGCGGCCGGGCCGACAACTGGATCCGCGCCTTCCGCGACATGGACCCGTCGGCCGACTCCCAGCCCGGCCTGTACTGGTTCGCCGGCTACGACCGCGACCGCAACCTGCACCGCTTCGCCGGCCAATTCCCGTTCTTCATCACAGCGTTGGAAGGTGCGTTCAACCCCCGCTGAGCGGACGGTTCGCGGCCCTCTCGAGGGCTCGCGAACCGCCTGCTAGATCCTGCGGATGGCCGCCAGCGGGTCCGCGTAGAGCGCGCTGAGCGAGGTGACCACCGCGGCGAATTCCTGTACCTTGCCGCCGAATCCGCTGATCCGGATGTCGGTGGGCGGCAGCTGGGTGCTCTGTGTGAACGCCCTCGCCACGTGCGGCAGCGCGGGCCGGTAGCCGGTGAAGGCCTGGCCGCCGAGCACGACCCGGTCGGGGTTGAGCATGTCGCGGACCAGGGCGACGGTCTGGCCGAGCATCGTCGCCCGCTCCGCGAGCAGCTCGCGCGCGCCCTCTGACCCGGATTCCGCTGCGCGGTAGAGGTCGGCGATGGTCGTGCCCGCGGTTCCGTTGTGCGCCGGGATGATTCCGCGGCCGACCGCACGGGCCTGCAGGGCCCGGTCGCCGACGGTCACTTCCAAGCAGCCACGTCGACCGCAGGTGCACTGCACGTCGGAGCCGGTGGGCAGGTGCGCGATGGAACCGGGACCGTTGTTCGGGGTGTGCACCCGGCCGTCGAGGGTGACGGCGATGCCCGCGGTCTCGCGGACGTAGAAGTAGAGGCTGCTGCCGTGCTGGGTGGCCGGCAGTTCGGTGTCGGGTTCCGGCCTGCGCGCGTCGAAGGTCGGCAGCAGC
Source organism: Nocardia sp. NPDC055029 (assembly GCF_053608525.1). Taxonomy (NCBI): domain Bacteria; kingdom Bacillati; phylum Actinomycetota; class Actinomycetes; order Mycobacteriales; family Nocardiaceae; genus Nocardia; species Nocardia sp. NPDC055029. Next base: position 71,365 of record NZ_JBSGVQ010000020.1, on the reverse strand, counting down.
AGTTCCGAGGCGGCCATCGCCTCGACGTGCGGGGCCACCGAAACCGGCAGTTCCAGCACATCGCCGAGGACCTGCCCGATCGGCGCGCCCTTCCAGTCCAGCTTGGGATGGTCGACCACGCCGGTGTGCGGATCGACGCGCCCGCCGATGGCAACGCCGGCCCACAGCGGTGTGCGCCGATGCCAGCGCTGCAGGAACGCCTTGGCGCTGCGGGCCACGGTGGTGACCGCGAACTCCTGGCCGGTCTGCGGCGTCGCGATGGCGAGACCACCGAGAATGCGTCCGCGCAGGTCGGCCGCGACGATCTTGGTCGCGGCGGCGCCGACGTGGATACCCAGCGTCAGATAGGCCTCGTGGTCGATCTCGAACGGCACCCGGGGCCGCCCGACCGCGCCGGCAGCGGTCAGATCGGGACGCTCCCGCAGCAGACCCGCCGAAAGCAGCGACGCCACTTGCCGATTCACGGTGGCGATGCTCAAACCCGTCGCCCGCGCTGCATTGTCGCGCGAGACCGGCCCGGAGGCGGCGGTCCGCAGCACGGCGGCGGCGGGGTTGTCGCTGCGGCGCAGCTCAGGGGCGACCACGGGGCGCGAAACCCGGGGACGACCGGCGGCCGCCCGGCTGACGGGGCGATCGATGATGGGAGTAGACATATGAAGTTCCTTGCTGAAATCCCGTTGTCCCAACGGAATTGCCGACACGTATGGCGTGGCAGCTCGCGAGCCGGAGACGGCCCAGCTGCAGCATCAGGAACGACAAAGTTCACGCGTCAACGGCAACCGCAGACCCAGCGCGGCGGTCACGTAGGTGACCCGCTTGGCGGTGAGATGGTTGCCGGACATAACAATCAAGTTAACACCGAATCCGGACCCATCCAAGCCGAACCGGCGGATTGTGCCGCGCGGCACACCATTTCCCCAGGTCAACACCCCTGTCGTGGGAGCGCACAAGCGCCCCATCCGGCGGACCGGATGGGGCGCTCGCGCGTTGCTCGGCTACTTGGCCGGTGCGGTGAAGGGTGCGTTGATGGTGGTGAAGTACTGGATCGCCGCACCGATCGCCGCCGGAGCGGTGATGAAGAGCTGACCGGCGATGGCGCCGACCGGGCCGACCAGCAGGGCGCCGGCGATGCAGCCGACGGCGGCGGCGGGCAGGAAGGGGCCGAGCAGGCCGACGATGGTGCCGAGGGCGACCGTACCCGCGAGCACGCCACCGAGGACGCAACCGACGGCAGCGCCGCCGAGGCCACCGACCAGCGCGCCGATGGAGGCGGCCATCGAGATGGTGGAGGTCAGCCTGCTCCAGGCCGCGACCTCACGGTCGTACTCGCTCTTCCAGGGCGCCTTGTCCTCGAAGGGCAGGGCCACGGGCTTGTAGACGGCCTTGGCCGGGTCGAGCTGCGGGGTCAGGACGGCCTTGTTGCCCGAGATCTCGGCGGCGATCGGCAGCTCGAACTCGTCTAGGCGGAACGACAGCGGCGTGGCGGCGATGGTGTCGCCGTTGGCGGCCTTGATCTTGAAAGCGCCGTCTTCGGCGACCAGCGAACCCGCGTCGGTGGTGATGACGGACGTGCCGCCGACCTCCTCGGCCGTGAAATTGATCGGTGCATCTGCCTGCGGGGCCGGCGCCGCGACCGAGGTGCCCGCGGCAACACCGGTTGCCATGGTCAGGAGCGCCGCAACCACGGCGAGCTTCCTCATCTTCATAAAACTGCCAATCCCTCATCTGTCGTGGAGCTGTTCGAGAAGCAAGCTTCGAGCAAACCCACGCTGGTGACGAGGGAAAAACGCAGGCAGATCGTAACTAGGAATTCATACCGGCGGACTTCGCGGCCGCTTTCGCCTGTTTCTTGAATTCCCTTACTTCGGCGAGTGTTTCGGCATCGACCACATCGGCGACCGAGCGGCGCGACCCTTCGTCGCCATAGGATCCGGCCGCTGCGCGCCAGCCGTCGGGATGCACGTCACGCTGCTTACCGAGCAGCGCGAGGAAGATCTTCGCCTTCTGCGCGCCGAATCCGGGCAGGTCCTGCAACCGGCGCAGCACCTCTTTGCCGTCGGGATCGCCCTCGGTCCAGATGTTGGCAGGCACGCCGTCGTAGTGCTCGATCACGTACTGGGCCAGCGCCTGCGCGCGCCGCGCCATCGACCGCCCGTAGCGATGGATGGCGGGCGGCGTCGCGGCGAGCTCCTCGAATTCGGCCGGATCGGCGCCGGCGATCCGGCGCAGATCGAATCCGTCCATGCGCTCAGCGAGTTTGCGCGGACCCCGAAACGCGTGCTCCATCGGATACTGCTGATCGAGCAGCATTCCCAGCAGCAACGCGAAATCATCGGTGCTCAGGAGTTCGTCGGCCTCAGGGTCCTGCGCGAGACACAGCGTACGAGTCATACATTCATCGTGACACAATTCACCTATAGCCTCTGAGTCCATGCTCACCAGGACCGAGGTTCCCACGATGGCGGTAAGTATGACCGACTACACCCCACGCCCTGACCGCTTCGATCAAGCGGGCAAGGACCAACTGATCGACGCTCATGACCTGGAGGTCACCCAGCCCGGGATGCGCAGGCTACGGGCCTGGAGCCACCATGCGCTCGGCTTGCGGCCGGGCGAGAGTGCCCTCGACATCGGATCCGGTACCGGCTCGGAGGTGTTCGTCTTCGCCGACGCCGTCGGGCCGACCGGCACCGCTGTCGGCGTCGAACCCGATCCGAACCTGATCGCCTCGGCCGAGCGCAGGGCCGAGGAACATGGCTCGGCCGCGACCTTCGCCACCGGTGACGCCTACGGCCTGCCGTTCGGCAACGACACCTTCGACGCGGTGCTCTGCGAACGGGTGTTCCAGCATCTGACCGCGCCTGCGCGCGCCGCGGCCGAGATCGCCAGGGTGCTGCGGCCGGGTGGCCGCGCGGTGGTGGTCGACAGCGACTGGAAGACGGCGATCGTGCATCCGGGCGACCACCGGGTGGTCGGCGCCGTGATCGACACCCTGATCTCCTCGACAACGAACCCGCTGTCCGGGCGCAGGCTGGCCGGTCTGCTCAGCGATGCCGGCCTGGTCGTCGACGAGATCGGTTCGCACGCGCTGGTGCAGGACCGCAGTGTGGGCGCGGGCGCGCTGGTCAGCCGGATCGCCGAGCTGGCCGTGCTGCGCGGGACGATCACCGCCGCCGAGCGGGATCAGCTCGTCGCCGACCTGCAGGCGGGCGCCGATCGCGGGGATGTCCACATCTCGGTCACCATGTTCGGCGTGCTGGTGCACAAGCCTTCCTGAGCCGAAGCCGGGCGCGCGGGTGTGCGCGCCCGGCTCGTAGAACTCAGTGCTGGGCGAGCAGTTTTTCTGTCGCTGCGAGCAGCACACAGGTAGCCAGGCCGTCCATCGCCTTCTCCAGTTCCGGCAACTGCGGGAAGGAGGGGGCGATGCGGATGTTCTTGTCCTCGGGGTCGTTGCCGTACGGGAACGCCGAGCCAGCGGCGGTGAGGGCGATGCCCGCGTCCTTGGCCAGCGCGATCACCCTGGCCGCCGTGCCCTCGAGCACGTCGAGGCTGATGAAGTAGCCGCCCTTGGGCTCGGTCCACGAGGCGACCTTGGAGGCGCCGAGGCGATCCTCCAGAATGCGGCGGACCAGCGCGAACTTCGGCTCGAGCAGCCTGCGGTGCTTCTGCATGTGCTCGCGCACGCCCTCGGCGTCGGTGAAGAAGCGCAGGTGCCGCAGCTGGTTGAGCTTGTCGGGGCCGATGCTCTTCTTCGCCGCGTGCGACAGGTACCAGTCCAGGTTCGCCTTGGACGCGCCGAAGAAGCTCACGCCCGCACCGGCGAAGGTGATCTTGGAGGTGGAGGCGAACACCAGCGGCCGGTTCGGGTTACCCGCCGCCGCGGCCATGCCGAGGACGTCGAGCACCGGCGCCGCGGTATCGGTCAGCGGGTGCACCGCGTAGGCGTTGTCCCAGAACAGCCGGAAGTCCGGCGCGGCGGCAGGCATCGTAACCAGCTCGCGGACAACCTCTTCGGAGAAGACGGCGCCGGTAGGGTTGGCGTAGTTCGGCACCGCCCACAGGCCCTTGATCTGCGGGTCGTTTGCCAGCAGCGTCGCGATGGCCCTGGTGTCGGGGCCGTCATTGTTCATCGGGATGGTGATCATCTCGATGCCGAGCGCCTCGGTAATCGCGAAGTGCCGGTCGTAGCCGGGGGCCGGGCACAGCCACTTGATCGTCTCCTCCGCCGCCCAGCGGCGCGGCGAATCCGGGGCGCCGTAGAGCATGGCGAAGACGATGTTGTCGTGCATGAGCTCGAGGCTGGCGTTGTTGCCCGCGATCAGCTGCTCGACCGGGATGCCGAGCAGCTCACCGAAGATGGCGCGCAGTTCGGGCAGGCCGTTGAGGCCGCCGTAGTTACGGCAGTCGGTGCCGGACCCGTCGCGGAAATCGCCGTCACCGGGTAACGCCAGTAGGGACGCGGACAAGTCGAGTTGTTCCGGCGATGGCTTACCTCGGGTGAGATCCAGCGTGAGCTTCTCGGTCTCGAGCTTCGCGTAATTCGCGGTCTGGGACTCGTGCTCGGACACGAGTTCCGCGTGGCTCATCAAACCGATCTGCGTTTGCCGGGGCATCCTGGGCAGCCTTTCGAAGCAGCAAGGTGGGGGGTGCACGCTGCGCGTGCCGACACCCGCAACGTTACCCGGCGGTTGCTCGGAATCGGTGGGGTATCCGGGGCCGGATGAGGCTCGCACACTGCGAAGGTGCGTAGGCCGATCGATCAGGCGGGGATCCCCAGAAAATAAAGGGGACCCCGCGCACCCGGCAGAGCCCGTTGACCCTTGCTGCCTTCCGGCCCTGGGGGAGTTCACAGGATGCGCGCCGCGCGGGATCCGTCGGCCAGTGTAGCGGTTATCGGGCCGACTAGCGATCGGGGGGATCGAACAGCAGGTCGGCGGCGCGGGCCATGACCTGAACGCGGGTGCGGCCCTCGTGGTCGGCGGCGAGGAAGTGGCCGCCGATCACCGCGCAGAAGGCGAGCAGGCTGCGGGCTTCCACTTCGTCGGGATCATCGCAGAATTCACCGATCGTCTCGCGCAGCAGCGCCATTCGACGATTGTCGACCCGGCGCAGGCGCTCGGCGACGTCGTCGTCGCGGCGGGCCCAGTCGCGGATGGCGAGATCGATCGGCAGCAGCCGGTTGCTGGAGAAGGTGAGCACGCCCGCCAGCCGCGCCTTGGTCTTCGAGTCGACCCCCGCGTGCTCGACCTGCTCGATCACCTGGTCGACGGCCTCGCTCTCCCACGCCTCGAGCATGGCGACCAGCAGCGCGTCGCGATCGGCGAAATAGCCGTAGAACCCGCCCTTGGTGACGCCGATCCGCTTGGCCAGTGCCTCCACCCTGACCGCGTCGACACCCGAGGAGGCAAGGACTTGCAGGCCTTCCTCGACCCATCTCGACCGGGGAGTTCGCGCGACGCCCACGACGTGTTCCACCTCATATCGCTCGGCTTCGACCGCCACCCGAGCGGCCCGAGCCCCAGTGTACGTATCCGTATAGTCCACGGATCCGCCCTGACCGACCCGACCCGTTTTTACACCGGGGCACCAGGACCGCTATGCTGCTCCACGGAGGATTCGCCTAGTGGCCTATGGCGCTCGCCTGGAACGCGGGTTGGGTTAACGCCCTCAGGGGTTCAAATCCCCTATCCTCCGCCACAGCAGGGCCCTGATCGGTTCGCCGGTCGGGGCCCTGTTCGTTTAATCGGTGGATCTGTCGGTGGGCTTCCGTAGAGTGAGCCCCGACAGTGCGGGAGACCCCCACCACACCCACCGCCGGTGTCGCCGCCACGGTCACAGATGTGTGCGTGCCGACACAGTGGAGTGGGTACCCAACCCCAGTGCCCGTCCGTAAACGGACGGCGTGTGCCGGTCGATGTTTACCCGACGGCGCCCCTCGAGACTTCAGAAAGACATCATTCGTAGTGAATACAGCACCTGAAACGAGCATCGGTCGCGACGCGACCGGGCCGATCCGGCTGATGCTGCGTGACCGCCATGCCGCCACCGGCCCGATCGACGGCGCCTGGTGGCCGCGCACCGATCAGCCGATGACCGAGCTGCACCAGCTGGTGCACGCGGTATCGCCGCGCATCGGCAAGCTCGCCCGCCTCGGATTCGACTGGAACGCCGTCGATTCCGCTGACGACGCCAAGGGCGAGCAGGCCTCGCGCATCATGCACGTGGTCGGCAGCAATGGCGCCGCGCTGGCGCTGCTCGTCATCCCGGCGGCGACCGAGGCGCCCGCCGCCCGCAGCCAGATGCGCTGGGCGGCAGGCAAACCGCGCATCCAGGATCCCGCGCCCGCCGAATCCGCGGCCGACGGGCCGCGCACCCTCGTCCAGACTTAGTTCATCGGTCGCTGGTGTAGGTCGGGTCGAAGTCGCGCGGCGCACCGCGGCGGCTCAGCAATCGGTCGAACCACTCACCGAGAACGACGCCCGCCGCCAGCGCGCAGCCCACACCGAACGCGCCGAGAATCTGCCCGAAACCGAGCAGCGTTTCGTCCTCGAGCAGGGCGTACAGCCCGCGATACACCTTCAGACCCGGCAGCAGCGGCGTGATGCCGGCGACCGCGACGACCAGCGGCGGCGTCAGCGCCCGGCGCGCCATCAGACCACCGGCCAGACCGACCAGGGTGGCCGCCATACCGGAGGCGACGACCGGTCCGAACCCGATGTCCTGCGTGCCGAGGAAGGCCATGGTGCCCGCCGCACCGCTGAGCCCGGCCGCGAACAGGGCACGACGCTCGGCATAGCAGGCCAACGCGAAGGCGATCGCCGCCACCGCACCGGCGCTCAGCTTGATCGCCAGAAATTCGGTGTCCTGGCCCGCGCCGGCCGCGATCTCCGGCACCGCGATCCCCAGCATCGTCGAAATCCGCAGCGCCAGACCGATACCGGCGACGATGCCGCCGGTCATCATCACCACCTCGAGCATGCGGGCCGCCGCGGTGATCGGCGCGCCGGTGATGGCGTCCTGCACCGAACCGACCAGCTGCTGCCCACTGAGCAGCACGGTGATGCCCGCGGCGACGATCAGCGCGGCGTCGGCCCGCCAGTGATCACTGAACGCGGCCAGCGCGATGGCGGGCGCGGCGGCGATGACACCACCGATCATGTGCTGGAAGAAGATCGGCAGACCGAGTTGATGCAGCGCCCGGTTGACCACATCGATCAGCGCGGTCGTCGCGAAGCTGATGGCGGCGAGCAGGACGCCACCGCCGAGCAGCACCGCGATCGCGGCCGCCAGCAGCGACCAGCCCGCCGTGGACACCCATCGTGGATACGGGTGCCGCGACGAGACGATCTCGTCGAGCGCCGCGTGCGCCTGGTCGACGGGCACGACCTGGCTGCGGATCCGGCGGGTCAGGCGGTCGACCGCGGCCAGCCGGGTGAAGTCGAGCGAGCGGTACTTCACGATCCGCATATCGCTGGCAGGCGGCAGCCGGGGACCGCGGTCGGCCCAGATGCGGATCGCGTCGAAGGTGACGTCGATATCGCATTTGTCCAAGCCGTAGGTGGAGGCGATGAAGCGCACCTGCGCCGAGGTGTCCACGACACCGGTACCCGCCGACAGCACCACCTCACCCACCCGCACCGCCAGGTCGAGCACCTGCGACACCTCGGCGTCGTCGGTGAGATCGATCGGCTGCAGCGGGGTCGGCGCTGCGGTGATGTTGTCGGCGGTGGCGCGCTGCGAGGGCAGGACGAACGGCCTGCGCAACCGCCACCGCTGGCGCAGACCTGGGCGTTCGGTGATCGTGCCGCCGTCGCCTTCCGCCGCTGGGTCCGCACTCATACCATCGACGGTAACGGCGTTCGCGGCACGTTCGTCATCTCGCAACGAGTTCGTCAACGTGTCGCGTTGTCACGGCGCGGTCAGCTCAGATGTCCTCGATCAGGCCGGTGCTGTAGGCCGTGGCCGCCAGGTGCTGCAGGCAGCGCGGACCACACCCGTCGTGCTGAGTCAGCACGAAACGGGCCTGCTGGAGCGAAGAGATGGGAGAATCGGCCACGCAGTCGGCATGTGCGCCGCGCCAGTGGTCTTCGCGACCCCTGGCGGCGGCACGCGATGACGGCGGGTCTGGTGCGGATGTGTCCAGCAGGGTGTGACGGTAGGGGCCGGCGATGGAGGCGATGACTGTATGAACACCGGGACGGGGAAGGTGATCCAGGAGCGGCGGCGGTTGCTCGGGCTGTCGCAGCCCGCGCTCGCCACCGCGATCGGGGTGAGCTCGCGGCAGATCACCCGGTACGAATCCGAGGAACAGTCGCCGACGCTGCCCGTCGCGATCCGGCTGGCCGACGCGCTGCAGATCTCGCTCGCCGAATTGGCAGGCATCGTCGACAACCGGATCGACCTGGCGGGCCGGTGGTGGGCAGCCTGGCAGAAAGCGGCGAACCACGGCGACGAGGTCGAGGTAACGCCGGTGACCATCCGGCACGAGGGCGACCACCTGCTGATCGACTCGGCCGCCGAAACCCCTGCGGCGCAGGACGACCCGGCCACGCAGATGCGGGGCGAGATGCGGGTGTGGGACGGTGACGCGCTCACCGGCTGGGTTCGCGGCATGGACGTCGGGTGGCCGATCGGCACCATCTACTACTCGCTGCATCCCCAGGGCGCTCATGCCGTCGGCTCGTGGACGACGAAGTCCCGCGCGGACGGTGTCGTCCGCGGCTGGAGCGCCCTGGCCAGGGAGAAGTCCGACGCCGAGAAGCTCCTGTCGGAACTGGTCCGCACCGACGGCACGGTGGAGTCGTGGCCGGGGAGTTCGCGCTCGGACTGAAGCCGTCGCCGGATGTCGTGCACGCTCGGCCGTCCGTGATCCACGGGCGGCAGGAGTAGCAGGTAGCGGGTCAGCGCTCCGAATACGAACAGTCCCACAGCGATCCACAGGTAGATGTCCATCTGTCCCCTCCGAACCAGTCGGTGCTGCACGGGTGACGCGGTATGGTGGCGTCGAAGCCACCGCAGCAAAGTATGGTCGCCGTCAAGACCTTTTGGACAGCAAAAAGCGTCTACAAACGTCTACAGTTCTCTACGATGGGTCCATGTCCAGTCGGGGCGAGCAGGGGAACGGCGAGACCACCGTCGTCGGGGCACGGTTGCGACAACTCCGCGAAGAGGCCGGGCTATCCCTGGCCGCACTGGCGACCCGCGTCCCCTACTCCCGGGCGGCGCTCGGTCACTACGAAACCGGAACGCGCGCAGTGCCGTCCGAGGTGATCGACTGGTACGAACGGGTGCACGCGCAATCGACGCCCGCCCTCCCCGCGACCCGTCGACGCGACCCACGCGCCGCCGACGCCGCCCTCGCCGACGCGATCGCCGCCGAACTCGGCGCCACCCGCCCGCTCATCGAGATCGGCAGGCCACACCAGACCGGCACCGGCTACTTCTGCCCGTTCCGCATCGACGGCCTGATCGAAGGCGAGGCAGCGGGCACCGATCCCGCGACCGCACTGCATTCGGCCCTGCGCGCCATCGGCATCGAATTGCGCCGCACACGCGACTAGTGCGCCGCGACGACCGCGGCCAGCGACTCGCCGAGCAGGGTCAGATAGCGATCCGGATCGGCCAGGAGTTCGGCATCGAAATGTACTGACAGCGTGATGGTTTCGCCGATGCCGTGGACCCCGTGGGTGAGGTGCATGACGGTACCGATGGCGGGGAAACCACCGGTGAACAGGACGGGAGCGCCCGCGAAGGCGAGATCGGCCGCGCCGCGGTAGACGCTGGAGACCACGGTGTTGCCGTCGAGGGCGTCCGGGACGCTGTTCAGGTCGGCGCGCGCTACGTCACGTGCGGCCAGCATCGCCGGGACCGTCTCGCCGACCCGGTCCTGTACGGCGAGCAGTGGATTCAGTGCGCGCTCGCGGCGGGTGGCGAGGTCGGCGGCGATCAGGTCAGCGCGGACGGCGAGGTCGGGTTCGCCGATGTGCAGGTCGATGGACAGGCCGCGGTAGTTGTTGCGCGCCGTGCCCGACGCCGGCACCGCCATCGGCAGGGCGGTTCCGAGACGTTCGGGCCGGTCACCGTGTTCGGCGAGGTACGCCGACAGCGCTTGCGATATGGCTGTCAGGGCAACGACTGTGACGGTTCGGCCGGGCACCCGCACAGCCGCGGCGTCGACGACCAGTAGCCGCACCCGGTGATCGAGCGCGGCTACCGGCCTCGCCGGGTTGACCCGGCACGGCGCGAACCCGATTGTGGCCGCTGGCACCTCGCCCGCGGCCGTGCGCTCCGCCAATTCCCGCTGCGCCTGGTAGGCGGCGTAGCCGCGCCGGACCGTGGTGACCAGTTGCCGGGGAAAGCGCAGCACGCCAGACACTCTCGAACCGGCCGCCCATGCACAGATCTGTCCACAGTAATCCACAGGCTGTGCAGGAGTTTTCACAGGTCCGACCGGGCGATTTGCCGAGTTATCCACAGGTTCACCGGGAGAGCTGGGGACAACTTCACCGGCCGCCGCCTGCGCGAAGAGTGATCGCGCGACGGCGGCGGCGCGGGTCCCGTCGGCCAGGGCGTGCGAGAGTTGCAGCACCACGACGAGCGCGGGCCCGGCCGCGACCGGCGCATCACGCACGGCACGGAAAACATGGACGCGCCAAGGGAATTCGGTAGCGTCGAGGCCGGTGCCCAGAAGTTCGCCGAGGCGGTCGAGCAGGAAAGGCCAGCGCAGACCGTCCGGCCGATGGGTCACGAATTGCTGGGACGTGAATTCGGCGGGCTCCCACCGGGGATAGTCGAGATTGCCCGGTATCTCCCGAAGCCGGATCCGCAGATCCGGAATGGACGCGGCGCGAGCGGCGACGAAAGCGCCGAGTTCGGCTGTGGTGGCGTCGGTTTCGGCGAAGCAGTAGAGCAGAAACACATCATTGACGGTCCGCCGCGACAGCCAGAACATCGTCGCGTCACGTGGCGCCATCGTGGTCATCCGGCCACGATAGGCCACCACAGAGAAGGCCCCGAGTCCTACCGACCCGGGGCCCGTGCTGCCTTCTCGAGGCGCATGGCGCGGATCAGCCGCGCGCGAACTCTCCCGAGGTGACGTCGGCTAGGAACGCTCGCCACTCTCCCGGTCCGAAGGCCAGCACGGGACCGCGACCGCGATCCTTGGTGTCGCGGACCGCGACATCGCCGCCGGCGAGAAAGGCCACTTCCACGCAGTTCCCATCGGGTCCGCTGTAGGTGCTCTTCCGCCACACAGCGTCCGTCACATCAACCTCCACGGCACTTACTCCTTTGCATGATCGAGAACGGGATTACTCCAGGAATCGTTGCAACATTCCGATATCCGGCGCGACCGACGAGTTACTTCGTGGCACACAGGGCACTGCCACACGGCGCGCGCAACCGATCGGCACGAACCAGCGCATCGAGGCGTTTCCGCCTCCGGGGGCTGCCCCCGCGGAAGAAACACTAGCAGGTCTTCCGCAAGTTTGCGGATGAGAATTTGCTTTCTCATATGGGTTTGCCAAGCTTGCGAAGCTTCACGTTTGCGGGAGCATTGCCGGACCGTCATACCCATTCCGTATCCGGCTGACACATCAACTATTACTTCCATGTGATTAGTCCGTGATACGTCAATTTCTCAGCAGCTCCACCAGTCCCGTGCGCACCATCGGCGGCAGGCGTGGATCATGGGGGAATGATCTCCCGTGACCGCGATGCCGCAGGTCGTGCCCGTAACGACCGCCCCAGGGACCGGCTCGGCAGGCCGCTGCCACCCGGCAGTGCCGGAGTCGCCCGAATTCCGGACGACCTCGAGCTCGCGCCCCAGCAAACTCTCACCTTCGCTCAGCAACTGCTGGACGACGGTTTGGCATTCAATGCCCACGAGGTATTGGAGGCGGCGTGGAAGAACGGACCGGTAGCCGAGCGGATGCTCTGGCAGGGCCTCGCGCAGTACGCCGTCGGCATCACCCACATCCAGCGTGGAAACGCCAAGGGCGCGGGTACTCTCCTGCGCCGCGCGAGCGAGCGGCTCGGCTCCTACCCGGCGAATGCCCAGCAGCACGAGGTGGACCGTGCCGGGCTGATCGCCCACGCGGCCGAGCTGCTCGCCGCGCTCGACGCGGGGACCGCCATCACCGAGGAAGAGCTGCGACCGCGGCTGTGCCACGAGCGCGCCTGATCGGCGCAGCGCGTCAGCCCTCGTCAGACCCGAGCACGGCCGGAGCGGAGGTGGAGGTACGCCTAAGCTTGCTTGGTGCCAACCAGCCCTTCCACCGGCGCAGGCCGGTACGCCCCGAGTCCGTCGGGTGAACTGCACCTGGGCAATCTGCGCACCGCGATCCTGGCCTGGCTGTTCGCCCGCACCACCGGACGCGCGTTCCTGCTCCGCGTCGACGATCTCGACCGGGTCCGACCCGGCGCCGCCGAACGCCAGCTCGACGATCTCGCCGCCATCGGCATCGACTGGGACGGCCCCGTGGTGCGCCAGTCCGAGCGGCTGCCGATCTACGACGCGGCGATCGCCGAACTCACCGCGGCGGGACGCACCTATGAATGTTTCTGCACCAGGCGCGAAATCCAGAAGGCCGCCTCGGCGCCGCACGGGCCGATGGGTGCCTACCCTGGCACCTGCCGTCACCTCAGTGGCGCGCAACGCGCGGCCCGGCGCGCCGAAGGACGGCCCGCCGCACTGCGATTGCGCGCCGACGTCGACGATTTCGAGATCACCGATCTGCTGCACGGCCGATATCACGGCGCCGTCGACGATTTGGTGCTGCGCCGCGGCGACGGTATCCCCGCCTACAACCTGGCTGTCGTCTTCGACGATGCGGCTCAAGGCGTCGACCAGGTGGTCCGCGGCGACGACCTGCTGCCGTCGACACCGCGCCAGGCCTATCTCGCCGAGCTGCTCGGTCTGGCCGCGCCCACCTACGCGCACGTGCCGCTGGTGCTCAATCAGGAGGGCAAGCGGCTGGCCAAACGCGACGGCGCCGTGAGCCTTTCGGACCAACGCGCGCTGGGCAACACGCCCGAGGACGTGGTGGCGGCGATCGCGGATTCACTCGGCTACTCCGCACGGACAACAGCAGAGCTCCGCGAAGTTTTTAACGCAAGGCGCGTACCGAAAAAACCATGGATACTCGAGTCCATCGGGTTGTTCCGACCAGAGGGATGTCCGTAACGTACGCAGCGACCGATCTACTGATCACGACGAGGACGAATTATGACCAGCGGTGGTTACGACCCCAACCAGTACCCGCAGGGCGGTCAGCCCGGCGGCTACGGCCAGGACCCTTACGGCCAGCAGCAGCCGGGTTACGGCCAGCAGCCGGGATACGGGCAGCAGCAGCCCTATGGGCAGCCCCAGCCCGGCTACAACCAGGACCCGTACGGCCAGCAGCAGCAGCCCGCCTACCCGCAGGGCCAGTACGGCCAGCAGCCCGGCTACGGCCAGGATCCGTACGGCCAGCAGGCTTATGGCGGCACGCAGGCCGCCGACCTCGGCGTCCGGATCGGCGCGCGCATCATCGACAACCTGATCATCGGCATCCCCCTGTCGATCGTGCTCGGGCTCGTCGTCGGTGGCGGCACGGGTGGCCAGATCATCACCTCCGCGATCCTGTCGCTGGCGGTGTACGGCTACTTCGTCGGCATGGAGGTCAGCCAGGGCACGACGCTGGGCAAGAAGATTCTCGGCCTGCGCGTGGTCGCGCCCGGTGGAGCGCCGAAGCTGACCCCCGAGCAGTCCCTCAAGCGCAACCTGTTCACCGGTGCCAGCGCGATCCCCTGCATCGGTTCGCTGATCGGGCTCGGCCTGACCATCTACATCATGGTCACCATCTCGCAGGACCCGAACAAGCAGGGTTGGCACGACAAGTTCGCCGGCGGCACGCAGGTCGTCAAGGGCTGATCTTCAGCTGACGAAAACGTCAGGGGCGCTTCCGAGTACGGAAGCGCCCCTGTTCGTTTGCCGGATCAGTATGTGGACGTGGACGAATCGAAAGCGCCCGACATGCCCAAGATGAACACGAACACGAAGTAGAGGATGCCGAGCACGATCGTGATCGCGCCGATCCAGATGCCTGCCAGCGCCATGCCACGGCCTTCACCGCCGCGCTCCTTGATCTGGTTGAGCGCCATGATGCCGAGCACGATGCCGACGATCGAACCGATGCAGGTGCACAACCCGACCAGCGAGGAGACCAGCGCGCCGATCGCCAGGCCGTTGGTGCCCTGCGGCGGCGGGAATCCGCCGTACGGCTGGTATCCGCCCCCGGCGGGGTAGGCGCCGCCGTAGGCCGGCGGCTGCTGCGGCTGCGGGTACTGCGGCGCGGAGGGCTGCTGGTAGTTGGGGTACTGCGGCTGCGACGGCTGCTGCGGGTACTGCGGCGCCGAACCCGGCTGGGCGGGCTGCTGCGGATACTGCGGCGTCGACGGGTAGTTCGAAGGCTGCGACGGCTGCTGCTGCGGGTACTGCGGCACCGAACCCGGCGCGCCGGACTCCGGCGACACGCCGGAGCCGCCGTACTGCTTCCACCATTCGTCGGAATCGCCGGGATTCGTCATTGGTACAGCCTATTCCACAACCCGCGCCCGTGAGGCACCCCGACCTTGGTTGGATAGGAGCCGTGACTGATGCAAACACGCTCGACCAACCTGCCGAATCTGGGCGCCCCGCGCCGGACCACGCGGCGTTCGCCCAGGTTGCGCGGGGGTTCTACCCGGTAATTGTCGCCCTGTTCACGGCGACGCTGATCATCTCCAACATCTGCGCCACCAAGGGCGTCGAGTTCTTCGCCGACAAGTCGGTGATGCTCGGCCCGCTACAGATCCTGCCGATCGCGACCGACGGCGCCTTCTTCCTCTTCCCGCTCGCCTACATCCTCGGTGACGTGCTCAGCGAGGTGTACGGCTTCCGTGCCACCCGCCACGCCATCTACACCGGTTTCGCCGCGCTGCTGCTGACCGTCGGCGCCTTCGCGATCGCGATCCGGCTCCCCGCCGCGGGCTTCTACGAGAACCAGGAGGCGTTCCGCACGGTCATCGGCACCACGCCGCAGCTGGTGCTCGCTGGCCTGGCCGGCTACTTCGTCGGGCAGTTGCTGAACTCGGCCACCCTGGTGCTGATCAAGGAACGCACCAAGGAGAAGCACCTGTGGGCCCGGTTGCTCGGGTCCACCGTGGTCGGCGAGTTCGCCGACACGCTGATCTTCTGCTCGATCGCCGCCACCGCCATCGGTATCGACAGCTGGCAGTCGTTCGTCAACTACGTGATCGTCGGCTTCCTGTGGAAGACGCTGGTCGAGATCATCGTCATGCCGATCACCTACCGCGTGATCGCGTTCCTCAAGAAGACCGAACCGACCTACGCCCCGGCGAAGGTCGACGCATTGCACGATTGAGTTCCGCAGTGGGCGGCGGGCCGGATTCCGGTCCGCCGCTTCGCGTATCTAGGCGCCCGGGGCCTTGACCCGGCCCTTCCACTGACCAAGGAACTCGGCCTTGAATTCGTCGAAGTAGCCGCCATCGATGCTCTCGCGGATCCGGTCGACCAGCCGCACGGTGAACCGCTCGTTGTGGATCGTGCAGAGGGTGGCCGAGAGCATCTCCTTGGCCTTGAACAGGTGATGCAGGTACGCGCGGGTGTAGTGCGCGCAGGTGTAGCAGTCGCAGTTCTCGTCGATGGGGGTGAAATCGCGGCGGAAGCGGCTGGTGTTGATGTTGAACCGGCCCTCGTCGACGTAGATCGCCGCATTGCGCGCCACCCGGGACGGGTTGACGCAGTCGAAGGTGTCGGCGCCGTTCTCGATGGCGACGAACATGTCCTCGGGTTCGCTGATGCCGAGCATGTGGCGCGGCTTGTGCTCGGGCAGTTCGTCACAGCACCAGCCGACGATGGCGCCGAGGTTGTGCTTCTCCAGCGCGCCGCCGATGCCGTAGCCGTCGAATTCCGTTCCGCCGGAACCGCGGATCTCCTCGAGCTCGCGACAAGCCTTGCGCCGCAGGTCCTCGTACTGCGCGCCCTGGATCACCGCGAACAGCGCCTGGTAGGGCCGGTGGCCGCGGTCACCGGTGAGCTTCTCGTGTTCATCGATGCAGCGCTGCGCCCATTCGTGCGTGCGCTGGAGCGATTTCTCCTGGTAGCCACGGGTATTCAGCAGCGTGGTCAGCTCGTCGAAGGCGAACATGATGTCGGCGCCGAGCTGATGCTGGATGCCCATCGACACCTCGGGCGTGAAGCGATGCTTCGAACCGTCCAGGTGCGAGCGGAAGGTGACGCCGTCGTCGTCGACGGTGGCGAGGCGTTCCTTGCCCTCGGCGATCACCTCGTCGGAGCGGATGTCGACGGCCTCCATGGCCAGGACCTTCTTGAATCCGACGCCGAGCGACATCACCTGGAAGCCGCCGCTGTCGGTGAAGGTCGGGCCGGGCCAGTTCATGAACTTGCCGAGGCCACCGGCTTCGTCGACGATGTCGGCGCCCGGCTGCAGGTACAGGTGGTAGGCGTTGGCCAGCAGCGCCTGGGCGCCGAGGTCCTTCATCGTCTCCGGTAGCACCGCCTTCACCGACGCCTTGGTGCCGACCGGGATGAAGGCGGGCGTGGCGATCTCGCCGTGCGGGGTACCGATGACGCCGGTACGGCCGTGCCGCCCGCCGTCGAGACGGGTGCCTACGGTGAAGGAGAACTCGCTGGGATCGGCCACCCGCCCATCGTGCCAGGGCTGCCCGGCGTGACACCGGACACCCTGTTCCTACAGCTCCGCCGCCGCGAACTGCACGTTGTAGAGGCGGAAGTACGCGCCCCGTTCCTCGAGCAGCCGCTCGTGCGTGCCGTGTTCGACGATGCGGCCCTTCTCCATCACCACGATCAGGTCGGCGTCGCGGATGGTGGAGAGGCGGTGGGCGATCACGAAGCTGGTGCGGTCGCGACGCAGGGCCGCGGTCGCGTGCTGGACCAGCAGTTCGGTGCGGGTGTCGACCGAGCTGGTGGCCTCGTCCAGGATCAGGATCGACGGCTTGGCCAGGAACGCGCGGGCGATGGTGATCAGCTGCTTCTCCCCCGCGCTGACTCCGCCGCCCTCCTCGTCGATCACCGTGTCGTAGCCGTGCGGCAGCGAGTGCACGAACCGGTCGACGTAGGCGGCGCGGGCCGCGGCGAGGATGTCGTGTTCGGAGGCGTTGGGATTGCCGTAGGCGATGTTCTCCCTGATCGTGCCCTTGAACAGCCAGGTGTCCTGCAGCACCATGCCGATCCGGGACCGGAGGTGGTCGCGGGTGATGGTGGTGACGTCGACGTCGTCGATCGCGATGGTGCCCGCGTCGAGTTCGTAGAAGCGCATCAGCAGGTTGACCAGGGTGGTCTTGCCCGCCCCGGTCGGGCCGACGATGGCGACCACGTGCCCTGGATCGGCGACCAGCGACAGCCGCTCGATGACCGGCACCTCGGGCTCGTAGCCGAACGACACCGCCTCGAACTCGACCCGGCCGCGATCGACCGGACGCGGGTTCTCCACCAGCGGGTCGGGGCTCTGCTCCTCGGCGTCGAGGATCTCGAAGATCCGCTCGGCCGAGGCGACGCCGGACTGCAGCAGGTTGGCCATCGCGCCGATCTGGGTGAGCGGCTGGCTGAACTGGCGCGAGTACTGGATGAAGGCCTGCACCTCGCCGAGCGACAGGTTGCCCGTCGCCACCCGCAGGCCGCCGACCAGCGCGATGAACACGAAGTTCACGTTCCCGAGGAACATGATGGCCGGCATGATCAGGCCGGAGATGAACTGCGCCTTGAAGCTCGCGTCGTAGAGCTTCTGGTTGCGCTCGTCGAACTCCTTGCCGACCTCGCGGCCGCGGCCGAACGCGGTGATGATCTCGTGGCCGGTGTAGGCCTCCTCGACCGAGGCGTTCACCGCGCCGGTGTATTTCCACTGGTCGACGAAGTGCGGCTTGGATCGCTTGGCGATCTGCGCGGTGACCACGATCGCGGCGGGCACGGTGAGCAAGGCGATCAGCGCGAGCAGCGGCGAGATCCAGAACATCATGATCAGGATGCCGATCACGGTGAACAGCGAGACCAGCAGCTGGCTCATCGTCTGCTGCAGGCTCTGCGAGACATTGTCGACGTCGTTGGTGACGCGGCTGAGCACGTCACCGCGCGGCGAGGTGTCGAAGTAGCGCAGCGGCAGGCGGTGCAGTTTGTTCTCCACCTCGTCGCGCAGCCGCTTCACCGTCCGGTTGATGACGATGTTGAGCAGGTAGCCCTGTAGCCAGCCGAACACCGAGGCCGCCACGTACAGCGCGAGCACGATCATCAGCACCCGGGCGACGGCGTCGAAATCGATGCCGGTACCGGGGATGACGTCCATCGCCGAGAGCATGTCGGCCCGGGTGTTCTCGCCCCGGTCGCGCAGCATCTCGATGGTCTGTTCCTTGGTGAACCGCGGATCGAGTTGCTTGCCGACGAAGCCGTCGAAGACCAGATTGGTTGCCTTGCCGAGCAGGTAGGGGCCCAGCGTGTTGAGCACCACCGAGGTGATCACCAGGCCGATGATCGTGCCGACGGCGCCGCGTTCCGGCGCGAGCCTGCGCAGCAGGCGCTTCAGCGACGGGCCGAACGATTTGGCCTTCGTGCCCGGGGCGCCGGGTACGGGTCCGCCTGGCCTCATCGAGCCTCCTCCACACTCAGCTGGGACTCGACGATCTCGCGGTACTCGGGGCACCGCTGCATCAGGTGTTCATGGGTGCCGATGCCTGCCATCGCGCCGTCCTCGAGGACGACGATCTGGTCGGCGTCGCGAATGGTCGCGATCCGCTGGGCGACGATGATCACCGACGCGTCGGCGGTCTCGGGCTTCAGCGCGGCGCGCAGCCTGGCGTCGGTGGCGACGTCGAGCGCGGAGAAGGAATCGTCGAACAGGTAGACGCGCGGCTTGCGCACCAGCGCGCGGGCGATGCACAGGCGCTGTCGCTGGCCACCGGAGACCGTGGTGCCGCCCTGGGCGACCGGCGTCTCGAGCCCCTGCGGCATCTCGCGTACGAAATCGGCCGCCTGGGCGACCTCGAGCGCGTGCCAGAGTTCGTCGTCGGTGGCGCCGGGATGGCCGTAGCGCAGGTTGCTCGCGATGGTGCCGGAGAACAGGTACGCCTTCTGCGGCACCAATCCGATCCCGCCGCGCAGGCTTTCGAGGTCGAGGTGGCGAACATCGGTGCCACCGACGTAGACCGCGCCGTCGGTGACGTCGATCAGTCGCGGGATCAGGTTGATCAGGGTGGTCTTGCCCGAGCCGGTGGAACCGACGATCGCGGTGGTGGTGCCGGGAGCAACCTGGAAGCGGATGCCGCGCAGCACCGGCTTCTCCGCGCCGGGGAAGGCGAATTCGGCGAACTGCAGGTCGACCGTGGCCGGGTCACCGGCGAAGGGCTGCGGCAGCCGCGGCGGGCGGACCGAGGACTCGGTCTCGAGCACCGCGCCGATCCGGTCGGCCGAGACGGCGGCGCGCGGCGCCATCATGGCCAGGAACGAGGCCATCATGACGGCCATCAGGATCTGCATGATGTAGGACAGCAGCGCAGTGAGCGAGCCGATCTGCATGGTGCCGTTGTCGACATGGTGGCCGCCGAACCAGATCACCGCGACGGCGGTGAGGTTGCTGATCAGCATGACCGTCGGGAACATCAGCGCCATCAGCTTGCCCACGCGCAACGAGGCGTCGGTGAGCGCGGTGTTGGCCATCCCGAAGCGCCAGATCTCCTGCCGTTCCCGCACGAACGCCCGCACCACGCGGATACCGGTGATCTGCTCGCGCAGCACCCGGTTCACATCGTCGATGCGCGCCTGCATCTGCCGGAAGCCGGGCACCATCCGCGCCACGATCGTGCCCATCGCCAGCGCCAGCGCGGGGACCGCGATGAGCAGCAGCCAGGACAGCCCGAGGTCTTCGCGCAGCGCCATGACGATGCCGCCGATGCACATGATCGGAGCCATCACCAGAATCGTCACCGACATGACGATGAGCAGCTGCACCTGCTGGATGTCGTTGGTCGAGCGGGTGATCAGCGACGGCGCGCCGAACATGCCGACCTCCCTGGCCGAGAACGTCTCGACCCGGTGCAGCACGCCACCGCGCATGTCCCTGCCCGCGCCCATGGCCGCCTGCGCACCGAAGTACACCGACGCCGAGGACGCCACGATCTGCACACAGCTGACCGCGAGCATCCACAGGCCGGTGGTCCAGATGTAGCCGATATCACCCTGGGTGACACCGTTGTCGATCAGGTCGGCATTGAGGCTTGGCAGGTAGAGCATCGCGATGACCGAGATCAGCTGGAGGGCGATAACCCCCGCCAGCTGGGCGCGGTACGGGGCCAGATAGGTCCGCAGCAGGGTGATCAACATGATGATCGCAGGCTACCGCGTGCGGGTAATCGGTGACGCGATGTTTTCACAGGGCTGTGGATAAGTTCCCGGCCTGTGGACAACTCACGGCGCGGCGGGTGTCCGCGGCTCGCGACGCGCCCACGCGCCCGGATCCGCGACGAGTTCACCGATGAAACCGGGCAGTCGGTCGGCCGCGATATCGGCGATCGAGACGTTCTCCAGCACGGCCCTGATATTGACCCGCAGCGCGATCCACACCTGCTGCAACGGTTCGGCGGCGCCGGGATAGCGCACGTCCTCGGGACGCTGTCCGCGCACCGAGGCCAGCGGCGACTCCACGGCCCGGATGACATCGGCCACCGAGATCTCCGGCGCGGGCCTGGCGAGGCGATAGCCACCGTCGGGTCCGCGCCTGCTCAACACGAGCTCGGCACGGC
The DNA here is from genome assembly GCF_053608525.1 of Nocardia sp. NPDC055029. Taxonomy (NCBI): domain Bacteria; kingdom Bacillati; phylum Actinomycetota; class Actinomycetes; order Mycobacteriales; family Nocardiaceae; genus Nocardia; species Nocardia sp. NPDC055029. The sequence goes on along the minus strand of NZ_JBSGVQ010000020.1, from coordinate 50,554 downwards.
GCAGCTCGGACAGGACGGTCTCGAGCACCTTCGGTGGGATCTGCGCTGCGGCGGCGATGGCCTCGGCCTTGACGACTCCGTCGGCCGCGGCGAGCTCGAGCAACGTTCGCACCGCGTAATCGACCCTGGCGGTGATATGCACGTCTCGAACTTACGCGGTCCCGCACGCGGTCAGTACGCAGGTCGCCGCGTCGAGCAGGGTCTTCTCCACCACGGTGTCGGTAACGCCTGGCGCCAGTTCGGTCGACAGCAGTGCCACGCCGAGCACCTCTATCGCGGCGGCGGCGCGCAGCAGGGACTCCGTCGTCGGGTCGGGACCGGCCAGCCACAACCGCAGTTCCCTGGTGGGTTCCATCAGGTCGGGGTAGCGATCGGCGATCGCGTTGACGATCGCGGCGGTGTCGCGCACGCAGAGCGCGCCGGCGTCGCGGTGCCGGATCATCCCGCGCAGGTAGGTGCGCAGGACCGCGCGGATGCCCTCGTCGTTGTAGGGGACGGCGTCGATGTCTTCGACGATGTCGCGCATGTGGTCGATGATCGGGTCGATGATCGCGATGAGCAGATCGAGCTTGGACGGGTAGTGGTAGTAGAGCGACGCCTTTGTGATTCCCACCATATCGGCAACCTCGCGCAGGCTCGCCTGCTCGAATCCCTTGGCCGCGAACAGCTGTACCGCGGCGTCGCGGATCGCCTCTTTGGTGCTTCTACCTGCGGTAACGGTATCGGCGACTTCTCGGGCAGCCATCAGCCAATCCTCCCATGATTCGGTGCGACCTCTGCGGCACCCCCAAAATTGAGGTTGCCCCTCCGCTTACCGTATCGGTATTCTACCTACCGCACGGTAGGCAGAAAACGACGATGTGGAGGCGGGTCCACAGGGGACGACCCGCGAGTGCTGTCTACGAGCCTGATCCCACCCGAGTTCTTCGCGCTAGGAGCACACCCTCGTGTCCGTATACCTGTACAGATGGGGAAAGTTCGCTTTCCGCCGCAAGTGGATCGTGTTGCCGGTCTGGCTACTGCTGTTCGTCCTGCTCGGCGGCCTGGGCGCGACGCTCAGCAAGCCGATGACCAACGACTTCAGCATGCCCTCGCTGCCCTCGGCGCGTGCCAACGAGATCCTCGACAAGCACTTCCCCGGCATGTCCGAACAGTTCAAGTTCGACGCCGTCTCCGGCACCTACGTGATCGGCGCGCCGGAGGGTCAGCAGCTGACCGACCCGGCCAACCGCGCCGCGATCGACGCCTTCATCACCAAGCTCGGTGAGCTGCCGATCGTCGATCACGAGAAGCCGCTCATGAGCCCGATCGAGCTGACCGACAAGATGGGCTGCCTGAGCAACCCCGACCCGTCGCAGTGCTCGGGCGCGCCGCTCAACGTGCTCAGCTCGACCGCGCCGAACACCGTCGCGGTGCTGAACGTGCCGTTCACCATCAAGGCCGTCACCGATGTGACCGACGCCGAGCGTGACGCCGCCTACGACGTCGCCGCCGAGGCCCGCAACGCGGGCCTGACCGTCGAGCTCAGCGGTTCCGTCGCGATGAAGCAGGAGCAGCCGAGCGGCAAGTCCGAGCTGATCGGCATGGGTGTCGCGCTGATCGTGATGGTGGTCGCCTTCGGCGCCCTCGTCGCCGCGGTCGTTCCGATCGTGACCGCCATCGTCGGCCTCGGCGCCGCGACCTCGCTGATCATGCTCGGTACCTCGGTGATGGAGGTCCCCAGCTTCACCACCTTCCTCGCCTCGATGATCGGTATCGCGCTCTCGATCGACTACGCGCTGTTCATCGTCTCGCGCTACAAGCACGAACTGGCCGTGCGTGATTCGGCCGAGGAAGCCGCCGGTACCGCGCTCGGCACCGCCGGTTCGGCCGTCGTGTTCGCCGGTCTGACCGTCATCATCGCGCTCGGCGCGCTCGGCATCGTCGGCGTGCAGTTCCTGACCTTCATGGGTCTCGGTGGCGCCATCGCCGCCGGTTTCGCGGTGCTCACCGCGATCACCCTGATGCCCGCGCTGATGGGCGCCTTCGGCAAGTCGCTGTTCAAGCCGAAGCTGCCGCTGGTCGCCCAGCACGACCCCGAGGACGAGCGCTCGGTCACCAACGGCCAGCGTTTCGCCCGCCTGATCGGCAAGGCACCGTGGGTCGCGCTGATCCTGTCGGTGGTCGTGCTCGGCGCGCTCGCCGCCCCGGCGGCCGGCCTGAACCTCGGTCTGCCCGGCGAGGACTCGATGCCGAAGACCTCCACCGTCCGCAAGGCCTACGAGCTGCGCACCGACGGCTTCGGCGAGGGCAGCAACGGCGTGCTGATGGTCGTCACCGACCTGAGCGCGGTGCCCGAGGACCAGCGGGAAGCCGCGGTCGGCGCGCTGCGCGACCGGCTCGCCTCCTACGAGGGCATGGACTACGTCACCGAGCCGCAGTGGAGCGAGAACAAGCAGGGCGCCATGCTCAACGGCGTGCCGAAGTCGGGCCCGAACAACCAGGCGACCAAGGACCTGGTCGCCGAGGCGCGCGGCGCCGAAGGCGAGCTCAAGGCCCAGTACGGCATGGAGTACGGCATCACCGGCACCACCGCCATCTACGCCGATGTCGACCACGTGCTGCTCAGCAAGATCGTGCCGTACCTGGCGATCGTGGCGGGCGCGGCGTTCGTCCTGCTGATCCTGGTGTTCCGCTCGATCCTGGTTCCGCTCACCGCGGCCCTCGGGTTCCTGCTCTCCATGGGCGCCACCTTCGGTGCGACCGTGCTGATCTTCCAGCAGGGCAAGCTCGGCCTGATCGAGGATCCGCAGCCGCTGGTCAGCTTCCTGCCGATCATGTTGATCGGCTTGGTGTTCGGCCTGGCGATGGACTACCAGGTGTTCCTGGTGACCCGCATGCGCGAGGAATTCGTGCACGGTAAGTCGCCCAAGGACGCGATGGTCTCCGGCTACCACCACGGCGCCCGCGTCGTGACCTCGGCGGCGATCATCATGATCTCGGTGTTCGGCTCGTTCATCCTGGAAACCGATGTCACCGCGAAGTCCTTCGGTTTCGCGCTGGCCGCCGGTGTGGCGATCGACGCCTTCATCGTCCGCATGGTCGTCGTGCCCGCGCTGCTGGTCATCATGGGCAAGTGGTCGTGGTGGATTCCGAAGTGGCTCGACCGCATCCTGCCCGATATCGACGTCGAGGGTTCCAAGCTCGAGCAGCTGCGTAACCAGGGCGCCGAGACGGTGAAGCACCCGGTTCCGGTCGCCTGACCTGTCTCCACCACACGACCCCGCAATCCACTCCAGAATTGCGGGGTCGTCGTGCTTTTCGCCCCACCACGGCTGGCAGGTTGCTTGATATCGCGATGACCTGGCACCAGACTCGGACTAGTTCGACCCGGCTGTATCTCCCGATCCGCGCTCCGCACCGATCACCACGAGGAGAAAACCGTGTCCGTCTATCTGTACCGGTGGGGCAAGCTGGCCTTTCGCCGCAAATGGATCGTGCTACCCGTCTGGTTACTGTTCTTCCTCGTGCTCGGCGGTCTCGGCGCCCAGCTGCAGAAACCGATGACCGACGACTTCAGCATGCCCAACCTGCCGTCGGAGCGGGCCACCGAGATCCTGGACAAACACTTCCCCGGCATGTCCGAGGCCTTCGCCTTCGACGCCGTGACCGGCACCTATGTCATCGGCGCACCGGCCGGGCAGAAGCTCACCGATCCGGCCAACCGGCAGGCGCTGGACACGATGATCGCCCAGCTCGAACAGCTCGACATCGTCGATCACAGCAAGCCGATCCCGAATCCGGTCGCGCTGACCGAGGAGATGGGCTGCCTCGGCGCCGAGCGCGATCCGTCGATCTGTAGCGGCGCACCGCTGAACGTGCTGAACAAGACCGAACCCGACACCGTCGCGTACGTGAGCGTCCCGTTCACCATCAAAGAATTCGCCGACATCACCGCCGCCGACCGCGAGGCCGCCTACAACGCCGGCGACACCGCCCGCGCCGCCGGGCTGACGGTCGAGATCAGCGGCACGATCGCGATGGAACAGGAGATGCCGAGCGGCAAGTCGGAGATGATCGGTATGGCGGTGGCCCTGGTGGTCATGGTCGTGGCGTTCGGCGCGATCGTCGCCGCGTTCGTACCGATCATCACCGCGATCGTCGGCCTCGGCGCGGCCACCTCGCTGATCTTCCTGTCCACCTCGGTGCTGTCGATCCCCAGTTTCACCACGTTCCTGGCCTCGATGATCGGCATCGCGCTCTCGATCGACTACGCGCTGTTCATCGTGTCCAGGTACAAACACGAACTGGCGGTGCAGGATTCGCCCGAGGAAGCCGCCGGTAGCGCGCTGGGTACGGCAGGCTCGGCGGTCGTGTTCGCCGGGTTGACCGTCATCATCGCGCTGGTCGGCCTGAGCATCGTCGGCGTGCGGTTCCTGACCTTCATGGGTCTGGGCGGCGCGGTCGCGGCGGCCTTCGCGGTGCTCACGGCGATCACACTGATGCCAGCCCTGCTCGGGGCTTTCGGCAAGCACCTGTTCACACCGAAGCTGCCGGTGATCGCCCAGCACGATCCGGAAGACGACACCATCGTCACCAACGGCACCCGCGTCGCCCGGATGATCGCCAAGTGGCCCGCGGTGACGATGGTCCTGGCGATCGTCGCTCTCGGCCTGCTGGCCGCACCCGCGATCAACCTGAATCTCGGCCTGCCCGGCGAGGACAGCCTGCCCAAGTCGACCACCGTCCGTAAGGCCTACGATCTGCGCACCGAGGGCTTCGGCGAGGGCAGCAACGGCGTCCTGCAGATCGCGGTCGATCTCAGCGACACCCCCGCCGACCAGCGCCAGGCCGCCCTCCTCGCGTTGCGCGAGAAGCTCCAGTCCTACCCCGATATGGAGCTGGTCACCGAACCGCAGCTCAGCCAGGACGGAGCGGGCGCGCTGATCAACGGCATTCCGAAGGCGGGCCCCAACGCGCAGTCGACCAAGGATCTGGTGCAGTCGGCCCGTGACGCCGAACCGGCGCTGCACGACCAGTACAAGATGTCGTACGGCATCACCGGCACCACGGCCATCTACGCCGACATCGACCACGTGCTGCTCAGCAAGATCGTCCCCTACATGGCGATCGTGGCGGGCGCGGCGTTCATCCTGCTGATCCTGGTGTTCCGCTCGATCCTGGTCCCGCTCACGGCCGCGCTCGGCTTCCTGCTGTCGATGGCGGCCACCTTCGGCGCGACCGTGCTGATCTTCCAGGAGGGCGAGCTCGGCCTCATCCAGGACCCGCATCCGCTGGTCAGCTTCCTGCCGATCATGTTGATCGGCTTGGTCTTCGGCCTGGCCATGGACTACCAGGTATTCCTGGTGACCCGCATGCGCGAGGAATACGTGCACGGCGCCGACCCCACCGACGCCGTGATCAACGGCTATCACCACGGCGCGCGCGTGGTCACCTCGGCGGCGATCATCATGATCTCGGTGTTCGGCTCGTTCCTGCTCGAGTCCGACGTCACCGCCAAATCCATGGGCTTCGCGCTCGCTGCCGGTGTCGCCCTCGACGCGTTCGTCGTCCGCATGGTGCTCATCCCCGCGCTGCTGGTGCTGCTCGGCAAATGGGCATGGTGGCTGCCGAAGTGGCTGGACAAGATCGTCCCCGACATCGACGTCGAGGGCGCTCGCCTGCGCGAACTACAGCAGCAGGAGAAGACCCCGGTACCCGCGGCTATGTGACCGGGCTACTGGCTCGGTTGGGGCACCTCGCACTCGCTGACCCGTGGGTTCAGGCCGACATAGTTGGCCGGACCCGCGGCGGCGGTGACCGCGATCGTGGCCCAGTCGGAGCATTCCTTGGGTAGGTGCGCGAAGTAATGTCGCTGGCCCGCAGCGAGCAGCCCGACGGCTACCCAGCCGAGAACGACGAGAACCATAAGCTTCCCCCCGAGCCCCATTCCGGACTTCGCGGGTGGCGGCTGTCGCCCGCGCATAAGACATCGTTCCTTCCCGGATTTCGGTACTACCAGTGTATTACGTCCGGTTAAAAAAAGAGCCCCTCACCTGGCATATCAGGTGAGGGGCTCTGTGGCGGTGGCGGAGGGATTTGAACCCTCGGACGGGGGTTACCCGTCACACGCTTTCGAGGCGTGCTCCTTAGGCCGCTCGGACACGCCACCGCCGACTACGATACCGGAGGGGGTGCCTGATCGTTAAATCGGCTGGTCAGCGCTGGGTTCGGAAGAAATCGTCGAGGAGGGCGGCACACTCGGGTTCGAGGATGCCGCCGCGGACCTGCGGCCGGTGATTGAGCCTGCGATCGCGCACGACGTCCCAGAGCGAGCCGACGGCGCCGGTCTTGGGTTCCCAGGCGCCGAAGACGACCTTGCCGACCCTGGCCAGCACGAGCGCGCCCGCGCACATGGTGCACGGCTCCAGGGTGACGGCCAGCGTCGCGCCTTCGAGTCGCCAGCCGTCACCGTGGACGGCCGCGGCGGCGCGCAACGCGAGGATCTCGGCGTGCGCGGTGGGATCGCCGAGGGCTTCCCTGGCGTTCGTCGCACGCGCGAGTTCACGGCCGTCGGCATCGAAGACGACGGCGCCGACCGGCACATCGCGCGGGTCGGCGCCCGCGGCGGCCGCGATCGCGGCGCGCACCATGTCTTCGTCGGACACAGCTTCGTCGGACACCGTCACCGAGGCAGTTTGTCCAGGACCGCCGCGAATTCGGTGGCGAAGCCGAGCCGCTGGGCGATCATGCCGAGCTGCTCGTCGGGGTAGAGGTCGGTCTCGGCGAGGATCACGGCGAGCACCGGTTCCGGCAGGCCGAGGTCGGCCAGGACGCCGAGGTCGCCCTCTTCCCACGGTTCGATGTCGTCGAGTTCGTCGGGGTCGATGTCGGGGATCTCGACGTTGAGCGCGTCGAGGACATCGGCGGCGATGTCGTAGTCGATCGCGGCGGTCGCGTCCGAGACGAGCAGGCGGGTGCCGCTCGGCGCGGGCCGCAACACGATGAAGAACTCGTCATCGACGTCTAGCAGCCCGAATACCGCGCCCGAGCTGCGCAATGCCTTCAATTCGGTCTCGGCGGCCGACAGATCCACGAGAGCGTCCTGGCTCAGTGGACTGCATCGCCACGTGCCTTCTTCGCGGACCACCGCCATGGCGAACCCTTCGACGTCGAAGTCGTCATCCGACGTCGCCCTGTTCGAGCCCGAGCGCTGTGCTGCCATGGACCAAACGGTAGTCTGTCCCGCCCGTAATGATGAACTCGTGTGCCAATCTGTTCCGATGACCCTCGTCCAGCGTGCCCCTGTCTGCGTCCTCGGAACCGGCTTGATCGGCGGCTCGCTGCTGCGCGCCGCGGTCGCGGCGGGGTACGAGGCGTTCGGTTACAACCGGTCGGATTCGGGTGTGGAGGCGGCGCGACGCGACGGATTCGACGTCTCCGGCGAGCTGTCCGCGGTGCTGCGCCGGGCCGCGGGCACCGACGCGCTGCTGGTGCTCGCGGTACCGATGCCCGCGGTCGACAACATCCTCACCGAGATCGCGGCCATCGCGCCGCGGTGCCCGCTGACCGATGTGGTGAGCATCAAGGGCCCGGTCGCCGACGCGGTGCGCAAGCACGGCGTCGAGGCGAACTACGTCGGCGGGCATCCGATGGCGGGGACGGCCGAATCGGGCTGGGCGGCAACCGATCCAGAGCTGTTCCGCGGCGCGGTGTGGGCGGTCGGTGTCGACGAGGGCACCCAGGTCGAGCCGTGGACGCGGGTGGTGCGGCTGGCGCTGGACTGCGGTTCGGTCGTGGTTCCGGTGGTCGCCGACGAGCACGATCAGGCGGTCGCGCGGATCTCGCATCTGCCGCATGTGCTGGCCGAAGCGCTGGCGGCGGCGGGCGCGGCCGGTGGCGCGCTGTCGCTCGGCCTGGCCGCGGGATCCTTCCGCGACGGCACGCGGGTGGCGGGGACCGCGCCCGATCTGGTGCGCGCCATCTGTGAACCGAACGCCGCCGCTCTCGGGCAGGTGCTCGACGAGACGATCGCGGCGCTGATCACCGCGCGGGACACCCTGCGGACGGACGGCAGCCTCGGCGATGTTGTCGAGGCGGGTTACCGCGGTCGCACCGCCTACGACGAGCACACGCGCTGGGAGATCACCGGCATCGTTCCCGGTGTTGGCGACTGGCTCGGCGAACTGCACCGGGCCGGTCAGCGCGGTGGGGTGCTCCGCGCATTGTGAATCTCGTTCGATGTCAGGCCCGTTCGGCGAGTCCCGGGTAGTCGAGCACGAAACCTTCCGGATCGACGGTCAGGGTGGCGCTCGAGACCGGGGACAGCACGTTGATGCCGTCGGAGGCGCTCGAGTAGGTGAGTTCGGCCTCCTGCACCAGCAGATCCGGCAGGCGCACGTAGACGACCGGGACCTGGAAGTCGCCGACCGCGTTCTGCAGGCCGAACCGGCGAATCGGAAGCGTGTTGAAGAACGGGCTCAGCACCACGTCCACATCGAGCGCGCCGGCGAACGTGGAGCGCACATGGCTGCCGCCCGCGTCGACGAGCCAGTAGTTCTCCTCGTCGCGGGAGATCGAGGCGTGCCGTTCACCCGCGGCCGTGGTGGTGCGCAACGACAACCGCCTGGTCGCGCCCGCCTCGTCGGTGACCAGGTCGTAGGACGCGCTGAACGCCGGGTGCTCGTCGCAGGCACTGCCGATCATGCGGCCCGCTGCCCTGATCCGATTGCCGTTGAGCGTCACCCGGACCGATTCCATCCGGGTGTTGTCGTGGGCGCGCCAGGTGAGTACCGCCGGCCACCGGGAGGCCGGTCTGATCTCGGTGGGGCCGTCGGCTTGGCCCGGGGCTGGGGTCGTCACCTCTCTACGGTAAGCGACACCAGCCCCGTGGCTGTACAACACGGTGGCATCAGACCAGCGAATCCCGCCAGGCGGCGTGCAGACCCGCGAAGCGGCCCTGTCCGGCGATCAACTCGGCGGGCGAACCGTCCTCCACGATCCGGCCCGCGTCGAGCACCAGCACCCGATCGGCAATGGCGACAGTCGAGAGCCGGTGCGCGATGATCACCGCGGTGCGCTCGCGCAACAGCGTCTCCAGCGCGTGCTGGACCAGCCGCTCGCCGGGGATGTCGAGACTCGACGTCGCCTCGTCGAGCACGATCACCGCGGGGTCGGCCAGGAACACCCTGGCGAACGCGACCAGCTGACGCTGGCCCGCCGAGAGCCTGCCGCCGCGGGTGCGGACATCGGTCGCGTACCCGTCGGGCAGCGACATGACGAACGCGTCGAGCCCGACCGCCCGCGCCGCCGCCGCGACCTCGGCATCGGTCGCGTCCGGCCTGCCGAGCCGGATGTTGTCGGCGATGGTGCCGGAGAACAGGTAGGCCTCCTGGGTGACCATCACGACGTGCCTGCGCAACTCGGCGTCGGTCAGCCTGCGCAGGTCGACACCGTCGAGGGTGATCGTGCCGCCGCTCGGGTCGTAGAACCGGGTGAGCAGCTTGGCCAGCGTCGACTTGCCCGCGCCGGTGGCGCCGACCAGCGCCACCACCTGCCCGGCCGGGATGACCAGGTCGAACTCGGGCAGCACCGGGGAATCGGCGTGGTAGCCGAACCAGACCTCGTCCATCTGCACCAGGCCCGTCGCCCGCTCGAGGGCGATCGGGTCGCCGGGTTCGGCGACCGCGGGCTCTTCTTCGAGCATGCCCGAGATCTTCTCCAGCGCGGCCGCGGCGGACTGGTAGGAGTTGAACACCTGCGCGAGTTCGTCGAGGGGGCCGTAGAACTGGTCGAGGTAGAGCAGGTAGGCGGCGAGCACGCCGATCGCGAGGTTGCCCTCCATCACCTGCCACGCGCCGACCAGCAGCACGATCACCGTGGTCACCTTGCCGATGAAGTTCGACAGGCCGACATAGTCGCCCATGCCGCGGATCGCGGTAGTGGTCGCCTTCTGGTACTCGCTGTCCTCGACGCCGAGAACCTCTTGGTTGCGGTCTTCCCGGCGGAACGCCTGCACCGCGCGCATGCCGCTCATCGACTCGACGAACTGCACGACGACGCGCGCGATCGCGCCGCGCGTGCGCCGGTAGCCCGCCCGCTGGCGCCGCTGTGCCCATCGGGTCACCAGCACCAGCGGCACGAATCCGAGCAGCACGATCGAGGCCAGCGTCGGATCCAGCCAGACCAGCAGCACCGCGATGGTGACGACCGACAGAATCGCGCTGAAGGCCTGGTTGAGCGCGCCTTCGAGCAGTTCCTGCAGGGTTTCGATATCGCTGGTGAGCCGGGTGACGACCTTGCCCGAGGTGTACTTCTCGTGGAACGACACGCTCAGCCGCTGCGTGTGCCGGAACGCGCGCACCCGCAGGTCGAACAGCACCCGCTGACTCAGCGAACCGGACGCACGCAGGAAGAAGTACGTGGTCAGGCCCGCCAGCACGGTGACGGCGACGAACCCGGCGACGGCCGCAACCAGCGGCGTCCAATTGCCCTGCCGCCCTTGGCTGATGCCGTGGTCGACGCCGTAGGCGATGAACAGCGGCATCGACACCTTGGCCGCGTTGTCGAGCAGGATCAGCGCGAAGGTGAGCACCGCCTGCTTGCGGTAGGGCCGCACCAGGTCGAGCAGCAGCCGCCGGGATCTCCCGGCCAGCACCAGGTTGCCGGTGCCGGTGACGGTGTCGTCCTCCTTGGCGATGCCGCGCCAGTCCGACGCCCGATCGGTCTGATCGGGCGCGGTGGCGTCGATGTCGGTGTCGGTGGTCATGATTCACCTCCCATCAGTTCGCGGTAGCGGCTGTTGGTGCGCAGCAATTTCTCGTGGGTGCCCTCGGCGACGATGCGCCCGTCGGCGAGCAACGCCACGCGATCGGCCAGCGCCGCCGTCGACGGCCGGTGCGCGACCAACAACGTGGTGGCGCCGGAGAGCACCGTGCGCAGCCGATCCTGCACGCGCTCTTCGGTTTCCACGTCCAGCGCCGAGAGCGGATCGTCGAGGACCATGATCCGGCCGTGCTCGGCGGCGGCCTCGCCGGTGAGCACCGCCCTGGCCAGGGCGAGCCGCTGCCGCTGCCCACCGGACAGGCTCATGCCCTGCTCGCCGATCCTGGTGTCGAGACCCCAGGGCAGCGCGTCGACGAACTCGCTCGCCTGGGCGATGTCGAGCGCTTGGCGCACATCGGCGTCGGTGGCGCGTGGATCGCCCAGTGCCACGTTCTCGCGCACGCTGGCCGAGAACAGCACCGGCTCCTCGAACGCCACCGTCACCACCCGGCGCAGGTCGGCCAGGCGCAGGGTGGCGATGTCGATGCCGTCGATGGTGATGCTGCCGTCGTCCACGTCGTAGAGCCGGGGAATCAGTTCCAGCAGCGCGGTCTTGCCGCTGCCGGTCGCACCGACCAGCGCGACCGTCTCGCCCGGCCGGATCCGCAGCGAGATGTCTTCCAGCACCGCCTTTTCCGACCGCTCCTCGCCGGTCGGGTAAGCGAACCGAACATGGTCGATCACCAGTTCACCGCGCACACTCGCGGGCAGGATCACCGGATGCGGCGGGTCGGTGATGTCGAGCGGGGTGTCCATGATCTCCCAGAACCGGTCGGCGGCGGTGCGCGCCTCGAACAGTTCCGAGAGCAGGAAGCCCGTCCAGATGATCGGCCACTGCAGGAATGTCGCCAGCGTGATGCTCGCGACCAGCGTGCCGATCGTCATCGACCCCTGCACCACCGAGTAGCCGCCGACGCCGAGCGACGCCGCGATCGAGACCGTCGGCAGAGTCACCAGCGCAGCCCACAGCGTGGCGTCCAGTCGCACCTTCTCCAGCTCGGTCTTCTGCAGTTCGCGCGACAGCGCGGTGAAGCGCGAGCCGAAGAAGCCGCCGCGTCCGAGCGCCTTGAGCACACGCACGCCCTGCGCCGACTCCTGGGCGATGGTTGCCAGGTCGCCGGACTGATCCTGCGAACGCCGCGAGGCCACCTCGAACCGGTTCACGAAGCGCACGCACATCAGCATCAGCGGCAGCGAGAGCACCGTGAAGATCAGTCCCACTTGCCAGTTCATGGCGAACAGGGCGATCAGGCCGGTGGGCAGAACGATGCAGTGGACGATGAGGAACGGTCCGGTGAACGCGACGAACCGCCGCAGCTCGGCCAGATCGTCGATCGCGCGCGAGAGCAGCTGACCCGACTGCCAACCGTCGTGCCGACCGATCGAGAGCGCCTGGAGCCGGCCGAAAAGTTTGGCCCGCATCCGGATTTCGAACAGTGTCGACGGCTTGGACACCAGCCATCGCCGACCCCACATGCCGAAGGAGTCCAGCGCGCCGAGAAAGAAGATCAGCGCTACCGGCGCCAGCAGACCCGCGAAGTCCCGCCGCGCGATCGGCCCGTCGATCACCCGGGCGATGACCAGCGGGATCGCGATGGCGGTACAGACCATGAGGACGGCGAGCACATTCGCCGCGATCAGCGGCACCCGGTAGGGCCGGACGTAGGGCAGAAACCGCCGCAGCGATCGCAATCTCCCGCTCGGCAACGGCGAAGGCCGCCCCGATCTGTCGGCCTCCGATTCGGTGGCCGACAGCTCCAAAGTGACAGACAAGACTCCCCCTTGGTGTCCGGTGGATGGTTTGTTTCCGGAACGGACGCCCGATGATGTTCGCACCGGGGTCCGCCAAGTCGGCCCGTCAAGAGTCCCACCGGACCACCACCGGGAGCCACTGATTTTCCTCGATACAATGCGCGGCAGGCGCGAGCAACGGGGCGCTCCAACCAGTACAGGAGGGTCGTTGACGCGGATGGTCGGGCTGTTCGCCGGGATCGGCGGGCTCGAACTCGGCCTCGGCAGGAACGGCTGGTCGACCGAGTTGCTGTGCGAGATCGACCCCGGTGCGCAGGGTGTCCTCGCGGCCCACTTCCCGGAGACTCCGCTGCACGGCGACATCACCCGTCTGCGTTCCCTGCCCGCGGGCACCGAGCTGGTCGCCGCCGGTTTCCCCTGCCAGGACCTCTCCCAGGCCGGGCGGACCGCCGGCATCACCGGACGTCGTTCCGGCCTGGTCGACGAGGTGTTCCGGCTGGTCCGCCGCCGGCGTGGGCCGCGATGGTTGCTGATCGAGAACGTCCCGTTCATGCTGCAGCTCGGTCGCGGCGCGGCGATGCGGCACATCACGGGCGCGCTGGAGGAACTCGGTTATACGTGGGCCTATCGCGTAGTCGACGGCCGGGCGTTCGGGTTACCGCAGCGGCGGCAGCGGGTGCTGATGCTGGCCTCGCGCACCGAGGATCCGCGCGAGGTGCTCTTCGGCGACGACGCGGGCCCGCGCGAGTACGGCGACGCGGACCGCGATCCGTGCGGCTTCTATTGGACCGAGGGTGTGCGTGGTCTCGGCTGGGCGGTGAACGCGGTGCCGACGCTGAAGGGCGGATCGGGTCTCGGCATCGCCAGTCCGCCCGCGGTCCGGCTGCCCGCCGGCGAGATCGTCACGCCGGGCATCGTCGACGGTGAGCGTCTGCAGGGCTTCGAGGCCGAGTGGACCGCACCCGCGCTCGATGTGCCCGGTGTCCGGCAGGGGCACCGGTGGAAGCTGGTCGGCAATGCGGTCAGCGTGCGGATGGCGAACTGGGTCGGCGAGCGGTTGGCCGCGCCGTCCACGCCGTTGACGGTGGGGGAACCGCTGCGACCAGGATCACCCTGGCCGACCGCGGCCTGGGGGCGCGCCGGTGTGGTGCATCGGGTGCCGTTGTCGACCTGGCCGGTGCACGAGCCGTACGAGGATCTGAAGAACTTCCTCACCGAGCCGCGTCTGCTCTCGCCGCGCGCCACCGCGGGGTTCCTGCGCCGCACCGAGATGGGCAATCTGCGTTTCCCGCCCGGCTTCCTCGACGACGTGCGTGACCATCTCGACCGCATGGGCGGTTGGGCGGCATGAACGCGCGGCGGGTTTCGGACGGGGATCGGTCGCCGTCGGTTTCCAAACCCGTCACCGATGCGGCGACCAGTGCGCGCATGTCTCGCCAGAAGCGCGCCAATACCAACCCTGAGCTGGCATTACGCCGCGAACTCCATCGCGCGGGCCTGCGCTATTTCGTCGACCGCGCACCCATCAAAGGTCTGCGGCGACGCGCCGACGTGGTCTTCCCCCGGCTGCACATCGCCGTCTATGTGGACGGCTGCTTCTGGCATCGGTGCCCGGAACACGCGACCGATCCGAAGAACAATGCCCAGTGGTGGGCGGAGAAACTGGCAGGCAATGTCGCACGGGACCGGGCCACCGATGCCGCGCTCATCGAGGCGGGCTGGCAGGTCGTGCGGGTGTGGGAACACGAGGATCCCCAGGTGGCGGCCGAACATATCCGTGCGCTGGTGCGCGAGCGCGCACCCGGTCGGGAACAGGGCCCGACCGGCTGACGTGGGTCAGCGACGACCCGGGTTGCTCCGCACTCGGACGCGCACCAGCGACCGTGGCGCGTTGGCCGCGGTGTAGCCGGAGACCGCCATCGCCAGGAACATGGCGAAACCGGCCAGTGCGATCACGTAGCTCATCGAAGACCTCCCGATTGGTGACGCCACCACCCTGCCCTGCGAACCTGACAACAACCTGTGCGCGCTGAGATGAAACCACGTGCGCACCGTGCGGCGCGCCCGATCCGTGCGAAAGGCCGGGTGGTCTCCGTCGGGCAGCACAATGGTCGATGTGCCCGCATCCACCCGGATACCCCGTGGCTATCCCCTGCTGATCGCCCTCGCGATCGCGGTCGCCGGCCTCTGCTATTCGTCCTGGGTGCTGGAGTTCGTCCTGCCGATCGACACCGATCCGGTGAACTCCTTCCTCAGCGAACTCGACGCGGAGGGCAAGCCCTACCGGGAGGTGTTCGCCACCGCCGACAAGCTGGTCGGCCTGCTGCTGATCCCGGCCGCGATCGGCGGGCTGCTGGTGTTCCGCCGTCGCCGGTTGACCACCGTCGGCTGGGTGGCCCTGGCGTGTTTCGGCGCGTCGACCATCGCCGACGCGATGCTTCCCCTGCGCGACTGCGATCCTGCGGTCAGCGCGTGCGGCGGCGGGTTGTTCCCGCAACTGCATCAACCGCACGCGCTGACCAGCACGCTGGCCGTCACCTCGATCGCGGTGGCGGCGTTCGCGTTCAGCGCCGCCGCCTACCGCTATCACCGCTGGTGGATCCTGCGCGAGTTCGGTGTGGTCGTGCTCGTCGTCGGGTCGGCGGCGACCATCTGGATGCTGGTCGCCGACAACCTGTCCGGCTCGTTCGCCCTCGGTATCGCCCAGCGCATCCAGGTCGGCTCGATGTCGCTGTGGCTGCTCGCGCTGGCCGCCGCGGTGCTCGTCGAGGCCGGGGAGTGGACTACTTGACGGTGATCCGCACCGTGTAGCCGTCGAGCTTCGCGGGCAGCTTGGTGGTGTCGACCGCCAGTACCTCGCCACTGTCCTGGACGCCGTTGGGCAGCGTCTTGGGCTTCAGGCCGAACGGCGGCTGCTCGCCCTGGCCGGCGGCCAGGCCGAAATCGCTGTCGTTGGCGATGTAGATGGTCTTGCCACCGTCGGTGGTGGCGATGCCTTCGATCTTGTCGTGGCCGAAGAACCGGCCCTTCTCGTCGAGAGCGACGACCAGCGCGGACAGGTCGAGGTTGCTCTTCTTGGCGACCGGGGTGATGCCCGCCTTGGTCAGCGCGGCGACCGCGTCCGCGGTCGGGGTGACACCGACGAAGGTTTCCAGCGGCTTGCCGTCGATCTGCAAACCACCCTTCTCGGCGTCATAGGACGCGCCGGGGACGGCCGACTGCGGGCCGACATCGGTCGCGCCTGCGATGTCGATGGTCCAGATCTTCTTGTCCGACTTGGGCGCGAGATTGCCGTCGCGCTCGTCGACAAGGAAGGTGGTCGCGCTGAGCGCGGTGATCTCCGAGACGGCGACCTTGTTCTGTTTCGGGTTCTCCAGCGGATACAGGAATTCCTTCTGCGCCTTGGTCTTCAGATCGACGGTGACGATGCGCGCGAACGGCACCTCCTTCGCCGAGCCGGTCAAGCCGGGGGTGTTGAGCGCGCTCTGCACCACGCCGACCAGCGTGCTGCCGTCGGGCGTGACGGTCAGGCCTTCCATGCCCTGGTTCGGGGTGCGCAGCCCGATCTCCTTCGGCAGGCCGCTACCGGGCGAGAGGCGCTCGATCTCGGTGCCGTTGGCGTCGAAATGCACCAGGAACGGGCCGTATTCGTCGGACACCCAGAAGGTGCCGTCGGGCAGGGCGACGAGACCCTCGGGGTCGAGGCCGTGATCGGTGGGCGGCAGCACGGTGCCCTGCAGGTCCCTGATCGTCTCCCCGGTACTGGCCGCGGTGTCGACCTGGCCGTTGAACGGCACGCCCGACTTGGTGCGCAGCTCGATGCTCGACCGCAGCTCCGCCTTGTTGTCGACCAGCTTGAACCGGCCGATCTTGGGCACGAAGCTCGGTGTGGGCGAAAGCTTTTCGTTCTTCGCCGGGCCGTCCACGTTGGGGCCGCGGTCGGTGAGGCCGTAGAACTCGTCCGTGCTGCCCGGCACCGCGGTCCATGCCGAACCGAAGCCGCTGCCCTGCACCGTCGTGCCGCCGTACTCGCCGAGCACCGGAATGTCGGTGGTGTACAGCCGAACCGCGTCGGTGGTGGTGACCTTGAACTGGTCGAGACCGGTGTAGCCGGCGATCGGCGTGTAGACGTAGGAGCCGTCCGTGCGCCGGGTCAGATTGCCGTGCTCGGGCTCCAGGCTCACTCCGAGAACCGCGCTGTTGCCCGCCTTGGCGACCAGGTCGTCGAGGGAGATGACCAGTGGCTGGTCCTTGCTCACGGTGAAGTCGGCGTCGGAGCCGGGCGTCGAGCAGCCCGCGGCGACAGCGGCAGCGCACAGCGCAGCGGTGAGCGGGAGGAGACGGAAACCTGGACGTGCGTTCATCTGCCATGCGTATCGTGCCGAGCCGACAAGCAGCCGACCGGCAAATGAATTGTCATCCACCAGTCGGTGCACCATTCTGGCTGCCATGACCACAACTCGGGTGAACATTTCCTCTGCCTCCGATTTCGAAGATGTCGTCGGGTATTCGCGGGCGGTGCGGGTCGGTGATCACGTCATGGTCAGTGGGACGACGGCTGCCGTCCCCGGCGGTGGCGCGGTCGGCGGCGACGACATCGGCGCGCAGGCCACCGAGGTGCTCGCCCGGATCGCCACCGCGCTCGAGCAAGCGGGCGCGAGCCTGCGGGATGTGGTGCGCACCCGCATGTTCGTCACCGATATCTCCCGCTGGCCCGAGGTCGCCGCCGCACATGCCGCGGTGTTCGGCACGATCCGCCCCGCTGCCGCCATGTACGAGGTGACCGCGCTGATCGCTCCCGAACTGCTGATCGAGATCGAGGCCGACGCGATCGTCGCCGGCTGAATCGTCACACGCGGCCGGTCCCCGGCCCCGGCGTCAGACGCGAAAATTCCCCAGTTATCCACAGGTTCACGGTTATCCACAGACCTGCGCAGACACCGTCGTGAACGCCGGTGCCGACCGGGCCGGGCAACTACGCTCGGACCTGTGACCAGCGCAACGACTACTCCCACCGACCTGCTCGCCCAGGTCGCCGCGTCCACCGCCCGTTTCGACGCGGCGATCGGCGCGCTCACCGACGCCGAGCTGAGCGAGCCGTCCCTGCTGCCCGGCTGGACTCGCGGGCACGTCGTCGCGCACATGTCGCGCAACGCCGACAGCCTGCTGAACCTGCTGCTGTGGGCGCGCACCGGCATCGAGATTCCCCAGTACGCCGGCGCCGCCATCCGCGACGCCGACATCGAGGCGGGCGCGCCGCGGCATCTCGACGTCCAGCACGCCGACTTCACCGCTTCGGCCCACCGCTGGCAGGCGGTGGCCACCACGATGCCCGCCGCGGACTGGCAGGCGGTGGTCCGCAACCGGCAGGGCGGTTCGCTCACCGCCGACCAGATCCCGTGGATGCGCCTGCGCGAGACCGAGATCCACCACGTCGACCTCGGCGTCGGCTACACCCCCGCCGACTGGCCCACCGCCTTCGTCGCCCGCCTGCTCCCCGAAGCCATCGCCGACCTCTCGTCGAAGATGATCCCGGACGCCACCCCGACCTTCGACATCCAGGCCACCGACACCGACTTCATCGCCACCGTCGGTCCCGGCCGCCCGCACCACACGGTCCTCGGCCCATCCTCCGCCCTGCTCGCCTGGCTCCTCGGCCGGTCCACCGGCGCCGACCTCACCGGCCCGCTGCCACCGCTGCCCGCCTGGAAGTAGCGCAGGTCAGTACCTGAATCGCCCTCTCGGCCCGTCGCTTTCGGACAGGCCCCGCTTGCGGCATCTCATCTCGGAACAATGTTCCCTCTTGCGCACACTGTTCGGCTATGCGTACAGTGTTCATACAACGCGAACAGCGTACGGAACGAAAGAGAGATCACCATGAACGCCACCTCCCTCGACCTGCACCGCACCGTCGTCCTGCCCGTCCGCGCGGTGCGCGCCGGACTCGGCGCCGCCGCCGACGAGGACCCCGCCGTCGTCGCCCGCCGGACCGCGAAGGTCGCCCCCGCACTGGCGGCCGCGGCCGAGCGGGTCGCCGAGATCCGCGACACGGTGGCCGGATCCGAGCGCGACTGGGGCAGCGCGGCGGCCGATCGGCATGCCCGAAAGGCCATGGCCGACACCGTGGCTCGACTGGACGGCTACCACGGCGAGCTGGCGAGCGCTGCCGCCGCGCTGACCCGCTGACCCGACCCGATTCGACGAGGGAGACACGCGATCATGAGCACTTTCGACAAGGACCTGGCCGCCTTCGTCACCGCGACGGCCGCCGAGTACGGCATCCCGGGCGCCGCGGTGGGCATCACCCTCGACGGTGCCGAGTTCACCGCCTGCCACGGGGTGACCAGCATCGACAATCCGCTGCCGGTCGACGAGAACACCGTCTTCCAGCTGGGCTCGGTGTCCAAGAGCTACACGGCGACCGCGCTGCTGCGCCTGGTCGCCGACGGCCGCGTCGCGCTCGACTCCCCCGTACGGCGGTACCTGCCGGAGCTCACCCTCGCCGACGAGCAGCTCGCCACCGAGGTCACCGTCGGCCACCTGCTCAACCACACCGCGGGCCTTGACTGGAAACTGGATGCCGAGACCGGTGACGGTGACGACGCGCTGGCCCGCTTCGTCGACCGCCTGCCCGAGCTGCCCGTGATCGCGCCGCTGGGCGCTCGCGCGTCCTACAGCCAGGCCGGCTACAGCCTGGCGGGCCGGGTGATCGAGAAGGTCACCGGGCTCACCTTCGAGCAAGCGATCCGCACCCTGCTGTTCGATCCGATCGGCCTGCGGCACAGCTTCTTCACCGCCGCCGAGGTGCTGCCCCACCGGTTCGCCATCGGCCATACGGCCGACGACAACGGCGAGCTGTCGGTACTGCGGCAGTGGGGCGACAACCGCGCCAACAATCCGGGCGCAGGGGTGGCCTCCTCGGTGGCCGACCAGTTGCGCTGGGCCCGTTTCCATCTCGGCGACGGCCACACCGCCGACGGCGAATCCCTGCTGCCCACCGCCCTGCTGCACAGCATGCGGGAGCAAACGGCGCCACTGCGTGCCAGTTCCCTCGGCGACGGTTTCGGCATCTGCTGGTTCCTGCGCGACGTCGACGGTGTGCGCACGGTCGGTCATGGCGGTTCGGGCTATGGCCAGTTCGCCGAACTACTGACGGTGCCCGATCGCCGTTTCGCCGTCGTCGCCCTGTCGAACGCAGGCCCCGACGCCGGGTTGGCCTTCAACCAGGCCGTCCTGCGCTGGGCACTCGAGCACTACCTCGGCCTCGTCGAGCGCGACCCGGAGCCCCTCCCCTACGACGCCACCCGCGCCGCCGAGATCGCAGGCGTCTACGAAAACGACATGATGCGGCTCACGATCGCCGACTCCGGCACCGCCGTGTCCATCGACGCCAAGATCAAGCCCGAAATCCGCGCGGCCTCCGACACCGAACTCCCCGACGACCTCCCCTTCGCCGACCTCGGCCTGCGCCCCGACGACGAATACTTCGTCACCGAAGGCGGCCTCACCGGCCAGCGCGGCTACTTCAGCCGCGACACCACCGGCACGATCAACGGCGTAGACCTCGCGGGCCGCCTCTTCTCCCGCGTCCCCTGATCGCGGCCGACGCGGTGGAACATGCCGCCGCAAACGAAATCCGCCTCCTACCGGTTTGCACCGATAGGAGGCGGATTGTTGTGCGCCCGAAGGGATTCGAACCCCTAACCTCTTGATCCGTAGTCAAGTGCTCTATCCGTTGAGCTACGGGCGCATGGTCTTCAGTTGTACCCGGCGAACCGGGTGTGGCGGAGGCGAGAGGATTTGAACCTCCGGTCCCCGTGAAGGGACAACTCATTAGCAGTGAGTCCCATTCGGCCGCTCTGGCACGCCTCCTGGAGCCTTCTCTTTCGAGGGCACCGGTCCTTGTCGAACCGCCGGGAATGAAGATTACACGAGCAGTTCATGTAGTCCAAAACGCCTGGTCAACTAGCGTAAGTTGCTGTCGAACCAGTCGTAGATACGGGTCTGGGAATCGATCCGGATGGCGTTGTCCGTGTCGTCGTCCGGATCGGGTCGGTCGGCACGGTGGCTGAGGCCGGGATAGGTGATGGTGAGACTGGCCACATTCGCCCGCGCCGTGGTGTCGCGCAGCCGGTCGACGGCCTCGGGCGGGGTGGCCGGGTCGTCGTCGCCGAACAGACCGAGCCAGGGCGCCTGCAGGCTGTCGGCGATGTCGACCAGGGCGACCTCCTGATCGGGCAGCGGCTCGGTGATGCCGGGGGCGGCCACGCTCACCGCCGCGCCGATGGGCCGGTTCGTGGCCACGAGGAAGGCGGCGGTGCCCGCCGTGTCGAAGCCGAGGACCCCGATGGTGTCGGGGAAGACGCCACGGCGGGTGAGCCAGTCGAAACCGGCGTCGAAGTCGTCGAAGAGTTCGTCGCCGAACACCTCGTGCACCTGATCGTCGGCGATCCGGTCGAACAGGTGTGGCGCGACGACGATCCAGCCCTCGAAAGCCAGCGATCGCATCAGGTCGAGCAGCTGGGGTGAGAACTCGCGGGACTCGTGCAGCAGGACGATGCCGCCCCGGGCGACCCGCTCCGGTTCGACGACGGTGATGGGCACCGAGGTACGCGTCGCAGCGAGAGCGGTGCCTGCGGCGCTGTCGGCGGTGAGCTCCGTCGCCCGCAGCGGAGCGACATCGTCGTAGGTGCCCGACATAGGTCCAGGGTAGGCCGATCAGTCGGCCTTGGGTAGGTTCCGACCAGGCGTCGGCGGCCGGAAACAGCGTTCACTTAGGGTGGAGGCGTGACAGCGCGCATCCGGCCCGACCTCGCCACCATCCCGGCCTACGTTCCCGGCCGTAACCGCCCCGATGCGGTGAAGCTCGCGTCGAACGAGACGACCTTCGGGCCGTTGCCGAGCGCAGCCAAGGCGATCGCGGAGTCGGCCGAGCAGGCCAACCGGTACCCGGACAACCAGGTCGCCGAGCTTCGGGCCGCGCTGGCCGATTTCCTGGACGTGACCGTCGCGAATGTCGCCGTCGGCTGCGGCAGCGTCGCGCTGTGCCAGGAGCTCGTGCAGATCACCTGTGACGCGCCGACCGACGAGGTGGTGTTCGCGTGGCGCTCGTTCGAGGCCTACCCGATCGTCACCCAGGTGGGTAACGCCACCGCGGTGCCGGTGCCGCTGGCCGAGGGCTACCTGCACGATCTGGACGCGATGGCCGACGCGGTCACCGAGCGCACCAAACTGATCTTCGTCTGCAACCCGAACAACCCCACCGGCACCGCGCACGGGCGCGCCGAGCTGGAGCGGTTCCTCGACCGGGTGCCCGCGCACGTGCTTGTCGTGCTGGACGAGGCCTACTACGAATACCTGCGGCTGACTCCCGAGAGCAGGCCCGACGGTGTCGAGATCGGCCGCACCCGGCCGAATGTGGTTGTCCTGCGGACGTTCTCGAAGGCCTACGGCCTGGCGGGCCTGCGCGTCGGCTACGCCGTCGGCGATCCCGAGGTGATCACCGCGCTGCTGAAGGTGCACATCCCGTTCAGCGTGAACCGGGTGGCGCAGGCGGCCGCGATCGCCTCGCTGGAGGCGCGCGGTGAACTCCTCGACCGGACCGATGTGCTGGTCACGGCCCGGCACCAGGTGCGCGACGCACTGCTCGCCGCCGGCTATCAGGTGCCGTCGAGCGAGGCCAACTTCATCTGGCTGCCGCTGGGTGCGCGCAGCACCGACTTCGCCGAGGCCAGTGCCGCCGCGGGTGTGCTGGTGCGTCCGTTCGCCGGTGACGGTGTGCGGGTGACGATCGGCGATCCGCACGAGAACGAGCAATTCCTCGCGTTCGCCACGGCACCGGAGACCGCCGCCCGATTCCGTTAGGTCAGCGCACGGTCAGCAGGCCTTGACGTCAGTCGCGGTGGGATTGGCGCGATTTCGAGCACACTGCCAGCACACCGGTCGTAGGCTGCGCACAGTGAATCTCGGTGTTCGAAGCTGCCCGACCGGAGATGTACCGTGAACCAACGCTCTCACCCTGCTGTCTGCGAAAAAGCTTCCACCACAGTCACTTCGGTGAGCGAGCGCGGCACCGGCCTCGATCGGCGCCTACGCGACTGCGACGAGTTCTTCCGCCACCCCGAGCTGGGACATCTCCCCCTCCAGCGACGTCTCGGCGCGCTCGCCGAACTCCGCGAAACCGGCACCTACCGGCAGACCGCCGAGGAAATCCTGATCGGCGCGAAATTGGCCTGGCGCAATCACGCTCGCTGCGTCGGACGCAAACATTGGCGCTCGCTCAAACTGCTCGACGCGCGCCGAGTTACTTCCGCGCGAGAGCTTTCCGAAGCGTGCTGGCAGCATCTGCGCCTGGCCACCAACGGCGGCGCGATCCAATCGATGATCACGGTCGGCCCGCAGCCCGAACCCGGCGGCGGCGAGTACCGGATCGTGAGTTCGCAGCTGATCCGGTACGCCGGCTACCCCAACGGGGACGGGACCGTCACCGGCGATCCGGCCAATATCGCCGCCACCGAGCAGGCGACGGCCCTCGGCTGGCGTGGCGCGCGCACGCCCTTCGACGTGCTGCCGGTGCTGATCAGCACGCCCGAGGAAGGCCTGCGGTACTTCGATGTTCCGCGCGAACTGGTCCGCGAGGTCGACCTGATCCACCCCGACTACCCGTGGTTCGCCTCCCTCGGCCTGAAATGGCATGCGCTACCCGCTGTTTCGAACATGGATCTCGAGATCGGCGGCGTCACCTACCCGTTCGCCCCGTTCAACGGCTGGTATGTCGGCACCGAGATCGGCGCGCGCAATCTCAGCGATGCCGACCGCTACAACATGCTCCCACTGATCGCCGACATGATGGGCCTGGACACCACGTCGGTGCGCACACTATGGCGCGACAAGGCGCTGATCGAGCTGAATCACGCGGTGCTGCACAGCTTCCGGATCTCGGGGGTGCACATGGTCGACCACCACACCGTCGCCAAGCAGTTCTGCGATCACGTCCAGCGCGAGGAAGCCGCTGGCCGACGCTGCCCCACCGACTGGAGCTGGGTCAATCCGCCGATCTCCGCGGTGCTCACACCCACCTTCCACCGCTACTACGACGAGCCGGATCTCGACATCCGCCCCAACTTCGTCAAGCGCGTCGACGGCTGAGCCACCCAGAGCGCCACCGTGACGAAGACGATTTGCTCGGGAATCCGGAACCACAGCGGCGTCGGCGGCTCATCGTCGAGCGGGATGTCCGCCAGTGCCGCATGGATATTGGCGGGCAGCATCACCACGAACAGCACGGCCAGGGCGACCCCCGCGCCGGCCCGGGTGGCGCGCGCCACCAGACCGGCGGCGCCGAGTAGTTCCAGAAGGCCGGTCACGTACACCATGACGTGCGGGAACGGGACGTAGGTCGGCACCATCGTGGCGAGGTCGTCGTGGCTGGGCATCACGGTCACGCTGTCGGGCATGAAATGCGCGATGCCGGTGGCGGTGAGCATGACCGCGAGTCCGTGGGCGGCGCATTCGCGCCAGGTGCCGAAGCGGGCGATCCCGGCCGCGCCGAGCAGGCGCAGGAGCACGGTGGGGACGAAGAGCAGGAGCAAGGTGGTGAACATCGTGATTCCTCGGGTACCGGTGGTCAGGCGGTGAAGAACAGCCCGGCGCCGTAGGCGTCGCGGGCGGAGACGAAGAAGCCGTCCGCGGTCGAGATCGTCGGTGCGCCACCGTCTTCGACGAGCTCACGCGCCGCGCTGACGTCGTCGACCCTGATGGTCAAGGCGGCCGGGTAGGAGGCGGCGGGCGCGGGCTCGTCGGGGAGGAGATCACCCGCGTCGCTCGCCCGAACGAGTTCGAGCCGTGCCGGGCCGGCGGTGAACAGCGTGAGGGGGCCCTCGTGATCGGGTGTCTGGTCCAGGATGACGCGGTACCGGTCGGCGACGGCGGCGAACGCGGTGTCCTCGACGACGAACAGCACCGAGCCGAGCCCGCGTGCGCCGTTGGCGTGGCGCAGGTAGCGGGGTTGGTGGACGTATTCGCGGGTCAGGTGCTGGGCGATGCCGAGGTAGGTCTCTGGGGTGGCGCGTGGATCGAGGTGGACGGCGCGGGCTCGCAGGGTGCGGGTGCCGTCCTCGGTGTCGACATCGCGTTCGAGCTCGAGCACACCGGAGGTGCGCAGGCCCGCCTCGGTCAGGTGGCGGTCGGCCTTGTCGGCGTCGGAGGTCTCGAGGTTGAGCAGGCGCAGGCCCTCGTACTCGTCGGCCATCGCCTTCGTGTGCCACGGATCGGGCGCCGACTCGTCGACGATGCCGAGCAGTTCCAGATAGGAATCGCCGAAGAGGGCGCACAGGTTGGCGGTGCAGCCCTCGACGGGCGGCCGGCCGGGCTCGGCGCCGAGGAGATGGCGGGAACGCGGGCTGAGGGTGAAGCCGAAGGAGCGGTATCGGCTCTCCAGGCCGTCGAGATCCCTGGTGAGGATGCCGACGTGGTGGATGCCGCTGATGTCTGCTGTCATGACGCCGATCGTGGTTCGGCCGCGGGCGCCGGTCGTCGAATCGAGGCCGCTGCGCCGGAATCCGACACGTCCTACGCTCATCTGGTGGATTCGGTCAGGCTGGATGCCGTCGATCTGGGTTTGCTGCACGCCCTGCAGGTCGATGGTCGTGCCGCGTTCAGCCGGATCGCGGAGGTGCTCGATGTCTCCGATCGGACGGTGGCGCGCAGGTTCGCGCGGTTGCGGGCGCACGGTCTGGCCCGGGTCACCGGGGTCGCGGACAGTCGGCGGATCGGGCACGCGGAATGGCTGATTCGCATCCGGGTCCGGCCGGGCGGCGCTGCCGCGGTCGTGCAGGCACTGGCACGGCGGGCCGATACGTCGTGGGTGACCGTGCTGTCCGGTGGCACCGAGGTGACGTGCTTCTTTCGCGTCGACGCCGCGTCGGCAGCGCCGCTGGACGCGCTGGCCAGGCATCCCCAGGTCGACTCGGTCGACGTCCAGCTGCTGCTGCGGCATCTGACCGAACGCCGCTGGCACGGGCGCACTTCGGCGCTGAGCACCGAGCAGGTCACTGCCCTCGCACCCGCGACGACCGACCGGCCGGACACGGTCGCGATGACCGAACTCGACCGCAGGCTGCTGCCCGCTCTCGCCGTCGACGGCCGAGCCGACTACGCGCGGCTCTCGCGCGCGGTCGACTGGTCGGAGTCCGCGGTGCGGCGGCGCGTGGACGAGCTCCGCCATCATCGCGTGCTGCGGTTCGATGTGGAGATCGATGCGGCGGTGCTGGGTTTTCCGGTACAGGCGATCCTGTGGATGACCATCGCGCCCGCCCAGCTCGTCACCGCCGCCCGGACGTTGTCGACGCATCAGGAGGCGGCCTTCGTCGGCGGAATCACCGGGCCGCACAACGTGATCGTCATCGTCGTGTGCCGCGACGCGAACGCCCTGTTCGACTACGTCGCGGGCCCGATCGGGGCGCTCGCAGGTCTCGAACGCGTGGAGCCGGTGCCGATCACGGCCATCGCCAAACGGGCCGCTCCGGTCGTCTGATTCATCCGGTCCCCGGGCAGGGCTGCGGGCGTAGACCTCGATCCAGCCGTAGAACGAGGAGAAGTAGGACTCGACGCCGTGAGCCGCACGGCTGAGAACTTGGCGGAGACGGAGGGATTTGAACCCCCGATGGTGTTACCCATGCTCGCTTTCAAGGCGAGTGCATTCGGCCGCTCTGCCACGTCTCCCTAGAGTGAGATCGTAGCGGACGCATCAGCGACCACTGATCTCGCTCGCACATGGGTAACTCGCCGGGTACCGGCTTACCCGACCACACACCGACCGCCGGACGCCGAGCACCTCGCCACGCGCCTGAGTCTGGCCTGAAGACGCGGAGAGGCGGAACTGCACTCATGCGCGCGATCGAGTTGAACGGGTTCGGCGGGCCCGAGGTGATGGAATGGACCGTGACGGTCGATCCGGAGCCGGGGCCGGGGGAAGTGCTGGTCGAGGTCATCGCGGCGGGGGTGAATCGGGCCGATGTGTTGCAGCGGCGAGGGTTCTATCCGCCGCCTGCCGATGCGAGTTCGGTGCCGGGCCTGGAGTGTTCGGGGACGATCGTCGCGCTCGGGGACGGGGTGCGGGATTGGCGGGTCGGGGATCGGGTGTGCGCGCTGCTGGCCGGCGGCGGGTACGCCGAGCTGGTGGCGGTGCCCGCGACGCAGTTGCTGCCGATTCCGGACGGGCTCGATCCGGTCGCCGCGGCGGGCCTGCCCGAGGTGGCGACGACGGTGTGGTCGAACCTGGTGATGACCGCGGGGCTGCGGTCGGGGCAGCTGGTGTTGATCCACGGTGGCGGCGGCGGGATCGGAACGCACGCGATTCAGGTGGCACGACGGCTCGGGGCGCGGGTGGCGGTGACGGCCGGGTCGGACGAGAAGCTGGCCAAGTGCGCCGAGCTGGGGGCCGAGCTGCTGATCAACTACCGAACTCAGGATTTCGTCGCCGAGCTCGCGGCCGAGCAGTCGTCGGCGGGTGGTGCGGGCGCCGACGTCATCCTCGACAACATGGGCGCGCTGTACCTGGAGCGCAATGTGGAGGCGTTGGCGCCGCACGGTCAGCTGGTGGTGATCGGCATGCAGGGCGGCGTCGCGGGGACGTTGAATCTGGCCACGCTGCTGCGCAAATGGGGCACGGTGCACGCGACGAACGTGCGCAACCGGCCACGCACCGGTGCGGGCAGCAAGGCCGAGGTCGTGGCCGCGGTGCGCGCGCAGCTGTGGCCGCAGGTCGCCGCGGGCGAGATCGTGCCGGTGATCTCCGCCGAGTTGCCGATCACCGAGGCGGGCCGTGCGCAGGAACTGCTCGACGATTCGGAGACCTTCGGCAAGGTGGTGCTGCGGGTCCGCGACTGACACCGCGTCGGGCGTTCGCTCCTCGCCGCGGTCATCGAGAATTCGACCGTTCCCGCGAACAGTGAACGGCTGGCGCAGGTTATTCGAGCGAGCTCAGCGCGCGTCCGAGCTGGTCGATCTCGTAGCGCGTGGTGTAGGGCGCCAGGCCGATCGTCACGGCGCCACCCTCGTCGTTGACACCGAGCGCGTCCAGTAATCGGCTGCCGCCGTGCACGCCGGAGACCGTGCCGATCCGGTTGTCGGCCAGCTTGGCGGCGACCTTCTCCGCCTGCATGCCCGCCATCGTGAAACTGACGGTCGGGATGCGGGTGGACGCGCGGCCGATCACGGTGAGGTTCTCGACCTTCTCGAGCACCTGCATCAGGTGGTCGAACAGCTGGTCGTGATAGTCCTGCAGCGAGGTGATCGACATCTCGAGCCGTTCGCGGCGGGTGCCGCGGGCGCGTTCGTCGAGCCCGGCGAGGAAGTCGATCGACTCGGTGAGCCCGGCCAGCAGCGCGTACTGGTGCCCGCCGACCTCGAGCCGTTCAGCACCCTTGGCATAGGGATTGAGCGACATCGACGGGATGCGGTCGAGGAACGCCGGGTCACGGAACACCAGCGCGCCCACCTGCGGGCCGCCCCAGGACGGCGCGCTCAGCGCGACCACGTCGGCGTTGAGTTCGTCGATGTCGATCAGCGCGTAGGGTGCGGCGCCGAACGCGTCGGCGACCAGCAGTCCACCCACGTCGTGCACCCGGTCGGCGGCCACCCGGACCGCGGGCGCCGAGCCGACGATCGGGGACGCGGCGGTGAGCGCGACCAGGCGCGCGGTCGGGCCGATGAGCTCCTCGAACTGCCACGACGGCATCTCACAGGTCTCGATCTCGACCTCGGCCCAGCGCACGTGCGCGCCGTAGCGGTTGGCGATGCGCAGCCACGGGGCGACATTGGCCTCGTCGTCGAGCCGGGACAGCACGATGCCGGTGCCGAGACCGAGCCGGGAACTCAGCGATTCCGCCAGCCAGGCCAGCAGCACCGCGCGATCGGGTCCGAGCACGACGCCGGCCGGATCTCCACCGACCAGGTCGGCGACCGCCGCACGGGCGGCGTCGAGGATCGCACCGCTGCGGGTCGCCGCACCGTGGCGGCCGATGTGGGAAAACGAGGAGGTGCGGAAACCCGTTGAGACGGCACGCGATACCGAATCGGGAACGAGCATCCCAGCCTGCGGGTCCAGATGAATCCAGCCGTCGCCCAGGGACGGTATCAGGCCCCGAACCCTCGCGACGTCATAAGTCATGGTGGCCACTTTAAGGGCAGCGGGCGTCCCGGTGTAACCGCGTCGGGGTTTTAGCGCGAACCCGGCACACACGCAATGATGGGGATATGACGCACTCGGAGGATGTACCGGAATCCATCGTCGTGATCGGTCCCGACGGCCGTCCGCTCACCGTGCCCGCCGATCAGAACGGCGGTTCCACGTTCACCGGACAGGTCGTGCCCGACGACGAGAAGCCCGCCACCGACGACGCCGACGAGGGTGAGTCGCTGGCCGACATGGTCGAGCAGCCCGCCAAGGTGATGCGCATCGGCACCATGATCAAGCAGCTGCTCGAGGAGGTGCGGGCGGCTCCGCTCGACGACGCGAGCCGGACCCGGCTCAAGGAGATCCACAAATCCTCGGTCCGCGAGCTCGAGCAGGGCCTCGCCCCCGAACTGCGCGAGGAGCTCGAGCGGCTCACCCTGCCGTTCACCGACGAGTCGGTGCCATCGGACGCCGAACTGCGGATCGCCCAGGCCCAGCTGGTCGGCTGGCTCGAAGGCCTGTTCCACGGCATCCAGACCGCGCTGTTCGCCCAGCAGATGGCCGCCCGCGCGCAGCTGGAACAGATGCGTCAGGGCGCCTTGCCGCCCGGCATGCACGCGGGTGATCACAAGGCCGGTGGCCACGTGGGCGGCGGGCAGTACCTGTAGGTGATCGTCCGGCGTAATCGTGCAATCGGCCGCCGCTCAGTCAGTATTTCGACTGCGCGTGCTCGAAGTGCACGATGACGCCGCCCGGCGACGCACACCCGGCACCAGCCAGGGGACGACACTGTAAGGTCGGGGACCGTGCCCGCAGCTGCCGCTCGTCCCGATTCGGTCTCCGACCGCAGTGACGCGCGTACCGAAGAGAGCCCCGTGCATTCCGACGACAACTCCCTGGTGACCGAGGCCGAACCGGCCGAGGTCGCGCCACCGATCGTGTCGGACTCGCAGACGTTCAAGCGCGCGTTCAAGGACATGCGCGACGGCTTTCATCAGCGCGAGCTATGGCTGTCGCTGGGCTGGCAGGACATCAAGCAGCGGTACCGCCGTTCGGTGCTCGGCCCGTTCTGGATCACGATCGCGACCGGGCTGCAGGCGCTGGCGATGGGTCTGCTGTATTCGACGCTGCTCGATCAGCCGATCAGCGAATACCTGCCGTATGTGACGGTCGGCCTGATCGTGTGGAACGTCATCAGCGCCTCGATCCTCGAGGGTTCCGATGTGTTCATCGCCAACGAGGGGCTGATCAAACAGCTGCCGTCGGCGCTGAGCGTGCACGTGTACCGGCTGGTGTGGCGGCAGTTCCTGTTCTTCATCCACAACGCGGCGATCTACGCGGTACTGGTGGTCGCGTTCTCGATCTGGCGTGATCTGAACTGGTCGATCCTGCTGGTCTTCCCCGCGATCGTCCTGCTGTTCCTCAACGCCATGTGGGTGTCGATCGTGTTCGGCATCTTCTCCACCCGCTACCGTGACATCGCCCCGATCCTGAGCTCGATGACGCTGATGCTGTTCGTGCTGACCCCCGTCATGTGGTCGACGAAGGCGCTGGAGAACTCGGTCGGCGGCATGAGCGACCGGGCCAAGCTGATCGAGATCGTGCCCACCTTCCACTACCTGGAGATCGTGCGCGCGCCGCTGCTCGGCGAGCCGTCGGAGTGGCATCACTGGGCGATCGTCGGCGCGATCACGGTGGTCGGCTGGGTCGTCGCGATCCTGGCGCTCAAGCAGTACCGTGCCCGCGTCCCGTACTGGGTTTAGGAGCAGACGCCCGATGAGCCGTGTGAGTATCGAAACCCAGCAGGCGTGGGTCGAGTTCCCCATCTTCGACGCCAAGTCGCGGTCGCTGAAGAAGGCGTTCCTCGGCAAGGCGGGCGGCGCGATCGGGCGCAACAGCTCCGATGTTGTCGTCGTCGAGGCGCTGCGCGACATCAACCTCTCGCTCAAGGAAGGCGACCGGGTCGGCCTGGTCGGCCACAACGGCGCGGGTAAGTCGACGCTGCTGCGGTTGCTGTCGGGCATCTACGAACCCTCCCGCGGCAGCGCGCGCATCCGCGGCCGGGTGGCGCCCGTGTTCGACCTCGGCGTCGGCATGGACCCGGAGATCTCCGGCTACGAGAACATCATCATCCGCGGCCTGTTCCTCGGGCAGACCCGTAAGCAGATGATGGCCAAGATCGACGAGATCGCCGACTTCACCGAGCTCGGTGAATACCTGTCGATGCCGCTGCGCACCTACTCCACCGGTATGCGAGTGCGCCTGGCGATGGGTGTCGTCACCTCGATCGACCCCGAGATCCTGCTGCTCGACGAGGGCATCGGCGCGGTCGACGCCGAGTTCATGAAGAAGGCGCGCACGCGGCTGCAGTCGCTGGTCGCGCGCTCGGGCATCCTCGTCTTCGCCAGCCATTCCAACGAGTTCCTCGCCCAGCTGTGCGACACCGCGATGTGGGTCGACCACGGCCAGATCCGGCTGCAGGGCGGGATCGAGGAAGTCGTGCGAGCGTATGAGGGTCCCGACGCGGGTAATCACGTGGCACAGGTGCTGCGTGAGCTGGAGACCGAGGGCGCAGCGGGCGCAGGCGGCGAACGAGAACTGGAGCAGAACCAGGCATGAGCGACGATCACGGGAAGCCGGTGCCGGGTGGGTTCAGCATGACCGATCGCCTGGAGGCGAGTGCCACCGTGCTGCCCGATGACGCCGAGTTGCCCGCGGGTGCCGAGCCCGCCGACCTGCACACCGAGACCGGCCCGCAGGCGCGGATCATCGGGGTGGTCGTCACGCACAAGCGCCGTGAGCTGCTCGCCGAATCGCTGAAGGTGCTGGCTTCGCAGTCGCGGCCGATCGACCATCTGATCGTCGTCGACAACGCCAACGAGGACGAGGTGGCCGAGCTGGTCGCCCAGCAGCCGATCGAGGCGACCTACCTGGGTTCGCGGCACAATCTGGGCGGTGCGGGCGGGTTCGCGCTCGGCATGCTGCACGCGCTCACCATGGGCGCGGACTGGGTGTGGCTGGCCGACGACGACGGCCGCCCCGACGGTCCCGAGGTGCTGGCGACCCTGCTCGACTGCGCGCGCCGCCACAATCTCGTCGAGGTGTCGCCGGTGGTGTGCGATATCGACGAGCCCGACCGGCTCGCGTTCCCGCTGCGCCGCGGCGTGGTGTGGCGACGGCTGCGCTCGGAGCTCGGTGACGAGGACTTCCTGCCCGGCATCGCGTCGCTGTTCAACGGCGCGCTGATCTCGGCGAAGGCGGTCGACCTGATCGGCGTGCCCGATCTGCGCCTGTTCGTGCGCGGTGACGAGGTCGAGGTGCATCGCAGGCTCGTGCGCTCGGGGCTGCCGTTCGGCACCTGTCTGCAGACGGCCTACCTGCACCCGAACGGCGCCGAGGAGTTCAAGCCGATCCTCGGTGGCCGGATGCACACGCAGTACCCGGACGACCCGGTGAAGCGGTACTTCACCTATCGCAACCGCGGCTACCTGATGTCGCAGCCAGGGATGCGCAAGCTGTTGCCGCAGGAGTGGATCCGGTTCTCCTGGTTCTTCCTGGTGACGCGACGCGATCCGGCGGGTCTGCGTGAGTGGTTCCGGTTGCGCTCGCTCGGCCGCAACGAGCAGTTCGGCAAGCCCGACCCGAAATAAATCGGTTGCCGCGGACCGCGGCGATGTGTCAGGGTCTGTGGACCAGCGAGAAGAAGCGAGGAGGTGGATGTCCGTGATCGTGAGGATTGCCGTGCCCCGGCGGGCTGTGCATACGCACACCGCCGACGTGGACTCCACCCCGAACTCTTCTCGCTGAGCCCGCCGTCGGGCTCGGCCCCGACGAAGGACTCCCCCTCATGGTCGACTACGACCGCCTCGTCCCTTACGGCTGGACCGAAGCCGTAGCTTCCGAATACCTTCCTCTCCTCGGCGACCTCGTTCCCGCGCGCATCGTCCGGATGGACCGCAGCGAATGCGATGTGGTGACACCCACCGGAGCCGCCCGCGCCGCCTGCCCGCGTGACATCACCGGTCTGTGCACCGGCGACTGGGTGGGTATCGACGCCGAACGGACTGTGCGGCAACTGTTGCCGCGGCGCTCGGCGATCATGCGATCGTCGGTGTCGGGGCGTTCGGTCGCCCAGGTGCTGGCGACCAATGTCGACACCGTGCTGATCTGCACGGCCGCCGACGGCGATGTGGACCTCGGCCGGATCGAACGGATGCTCGCCCTGGCCTGGGAGAGCAATGCGCAGCCGGTCGTCGTGCTCACCAAAGCCGATGCCGCGGTGGATATCCCGCTCGACGAGGTGCGTGCCGTCGCACCAGGGGCGACGGTGCTCGCGGTGAGTGCCTCCGCCGATGTCGGCTTGGATGTGCTCAGCGCCGTACTGACCGGCACGGTCGCGCTGATCGGGCCCTCCGGTGCGGGCAAGTCCACCCTCGCCAATGCCCTGCTCGGCGCGGAGGTGTTCGCCACCAACGCCGTTCGCGCGGTCGACGGCAAGGGGCGCCACACCACGGTGCATCGCGAGCTGCGTCCGCTTTCCGGCGGCGGCACGCTCATCGACACTCCGGGTCTGCGTGGCATCGGCCTGTACGACGCGGCCGACGGCATCGGCAAGACATTCAGCGACATCGAATCCCTCGCCACCGAATGCCGTTTCGCCGACTGCGCGCACCTGACCGAGCCCGGCTGCGCTGTCCTCGCCGCGCTCGCCGACGGCACCCTCCCCGAACGCCGTTTGACGAGCTATCGCAAACTGGCCAAGGAGAACGAGTGGATGGCGGCGCGCACCGACAAGCGCCTCGCCGCCGAACGAGCCCAGGTCTGGCGCACCATCACCAGAGAGCAGCGCCGCCAGTACCGCGAACGCGGCCGCCGCTGACCTACCTGGACAAATGATCACCACGCTTCGGCATGGGCCTCGGCCTGCACCGAAGCGTGGTGATCGCGTTCCGCCGACGCGGCGAGCCGGCCGGTCGGACGGGCTTGCGCTCGCCCGGCCGTTGACGCGGCGAGGCGGTAGGGTTCGGGCCGCACGGTTCGCTATCCGGGAGGGATAAATGAGTAGCCCCGGCGATTTCCCACCACCACACCCCGCCGATCCAGCTCGCGCCGATATCGGCGAAACAGAAGGTGGCACACCGCAACCCAGCCTGATCCGGCCGGTGACCGGAGACCAGTGGTCGGTGAGCAGGCCGGACATCCCGCAGCCGGGCCACGCGCGACCTGTCACTCCTCCGCCGGGAATCGGTGGTCCGGCAACGCCGCCGCCCCCGTTCGGACAGCCGCCCGCAAGCCCCGGCGCTCCAGCACCCGGATTCGGTCCACCACCCGCGGGCCCCGGCGCTCCAGCACCCGGATTCGGTTCGCCATCCGCAGGCCCCGGCGCTCCAGCACCCGGATTCGGTTCGCCATCCGCAGGCCCCGGCGCTCCAGCACCCGGATTCGGTCCGCCTCCCGCAGGCCCCGGCGTATTCGGGCAGCCACCCGCCGGCCCAGGCTCACCGGTACACGGGTTCGGTCAGCCGCCTGCTGGTCACAGCGCTTCGACACCTGGACAACCTTTTGTGCCGCCACCGCCCGCGTTCGGCGGACCGGCGCAGGGCTACGGCCAACCGCAGAGTCCGCCGGGTCATGGGCGAGCACAGGATGCCGATTTCGGGCAACCGCAGACGCCGCCAGGATTCGGGCAACTCGACGCGCTGCCGGGCCGAGCCTCCGGTGGACCCGCACAGCCGGGATTCCCACCGCCTCAGCGCCCTTCGGCCACGGTCTCCTTCGACGGTTTCGCAGGCCCGCCGCCTGATCAGCCGCCATTCGACGAGAGCGGACAACCGCCGCATAGCGCACCGGACCAGGATGCCGTCGGCCAATCGTCTCTGGGCGCACCTGGCCAATTCGGTCTGGGCGGCCGGCCACGCCAGGGCGTGCCGGGTCAATTCGGCCAGCCGCCGATGGGTGCCCCCGGCCAGTTCGGTGGCCGACCACCCCACGGCGCACCTGGCCAGTTCGGTCCGGGCGGTCACCCGCAGCAAGGCGGACCCGGCCAGTTCGGCCGGCCGTCCCATGGCGCGCCGGGTCAATTCGGCGGTCCACCGCCCGCGACGGGTCTTCAGGGGCCATCGCAGCAAAGCTTGAATCCGCCTGGGCTGATGGTGGATTCGTCGTTCTCGTGGGCGTCGTTCATGCTGGCGCTGGTCAAGCCGAAGATCTTCGTCAACGGTCAGCGGGTGCCCGATGCGCGATGGGGTCAGACCCATGTGCCGGTCGGGCCTGGGCAGTACCACGTCCGGGTGGTGACGCCGTGGCTGTTCGACATGGGGCAGGCGGAGATCCAGGTTCCGGTCGGCCAGGGGCCGGGTAGCAAGGTCTACTACAGGTCGCCCGCCGTGTTCTTCTTCAAGGGCGCGATCGGGTGGGAACCCCAGAAGACGCCCGGCCTGATCCTGACGTTGCTGCCTGGTGCGGTGACCGCGGTGCTGTTCCTGTTGGTATTCGTGCTGATCCTGGTTGGCTGAACGAGAAACGCCGCGCCGGAACGAATTCCGGCGCGGCGTTCAGCAGGACAGACCAGCTCAGCTGGGATCGATCCCGTAGAGCCTGGCCCAGTTCTCGCGGCTGGTGAGCTCGGGCACCGCGGCGCGGTACTCGGCCTGCAGGGCGGGCAGTTCCTTGCGGAGCTTGCGCAGGGTGCGGTAGGCGCGGATGAGCAGGGCGCGGGCGCGGGCCTTGTCGCGGCGGCGGACGCGGACGCCGGACTGGGAGGCGTCGGTGACGACCACGTGGTCGAACAGGCCGATGTGCCACCAGTGCGCATCCTCGCGGGTGACGCCGATCAGGCCGGGCTGGGTGCGCCCGGTCCACTGGGTGATCGCGCGCTTGATCAGCACCAGGTTGACCCGGCTCGGCTCACCACCGGCCCGGCGGACCTGGATGTCGGCGGAGTTCACCGGCGGGGTCGCGGCGGGGTGCTTGATGGTCTCGGGGTAGTCGCCGCGGGTGCCGCGGGCGGCCGCGAGGGCGTCGATGCCGCCGTCGCGCAGCACCTTCGGGCCCTTCATGAAGTCCTCGATGCCCTGGAGGGTGGTGTGCACGAGGCCGTACTGCATGCCGACGAGGTGCTCGGCGATGTTGCGGAAGAACTCGCGCGTGATCGCCTTGCCGTCGAGATCGGTGTGCAGGGCGCCGACGATGAGCGAGTTGCGCGTGGAGAAGTAGCGCGCCCAGTCGTCGTAGTCCTTCCAGTAGAAGTCGGCGTGCCAGACGGCGGCGTTGGGCAGGGTGACGGTGACGAAACCGTGCTCGCGGGCGCGGATGCCGTACTCGACGTCGTCCCACTGGAAGAAGATCGGCACCGGCAGCCCGATCTTGGCGACCACCTCGGCCGGGATCAGGCAGGTCCACCAGGCGTTGTAGCCCGCGTCGACGCGACGCTCCTGGTTCTTCTTGAGCATGGAGGTGTTGCGCAGCGCCTTGGGCACCTTCTGGCCGTGCTTGAGCTCGTGCAGGTGCACCTCCTCCGCGCCGACATTGAGGTAGTCGGGGTTGAGCAGGAACAGCATCTGCGCGCCGACCAGGGTCGGTTCGACGGTCAGGTTGGCGAAGGCCTGCAACCGGAGCACGGTCTCGGGCTCGCAGAGGATGTCGTCGTCCATCAGGATGACGTCGGCGTGCTCGTTGGCCGCCGACACCTCGTACAGGCCACGGGTGAAGCCACCCGCGCCGCCGAGGTTGGGCTGGCGGATGTAGCGCAGCTTGTCGCCGAAGTCGGGACGCACCTGCTGGAACAGCGGGCGGTTCTCGACCAGGTCGGTGCCCTGGTCGACGACGTAGACGGCGTCGATCGCGCCGAGCACGGTCGCGTCCGAGGCCAGCGCGGCCACGGTGTGCGCGCAGTCCTCGGCCCGGTTGAAGGTGCAGATCGCGATCGCGACCGGGCGGACCTTCTCCGGGGCCTGCGCGGTCCAGGCGAGCTCGGTGATGCCGAGCGGGCCGCCGATGGCGTCGAACTCGAGCCACAGCGCGCCGCCGTCGACGTACTGGTCGAGCGGGGCACTCAAGCTGACGCGGCCGCTGCTGGTCGCCACGAGCGAGGCGATGATGCGGCGGTGGCCCGCGATGTCGGAGGCGACCAGGCGCACGTTGGCCTTGTCACCGACCTCGAGGGTCGCGCTCACCGTCACCTCGGTGACGGTGGTCCAGCGCTGCCAGTAGCTGGCGGCGAAGCGGCCGAAGTAGGTGTTGGTGTGCGCGGTGGCGCCCTTGGGCAGGTGCAGCGCCAGGCGCTCGCGGACCGCGGCGCCACCCTTGACGACGGCGTAGAGCTCGTCGCTCACCCGGGCCGACGGACCGGTGAATATGCCCCTGGCCAGCACCAGCCGCTCCGGCGCCACGTGTTCGCCACGCAGCGATTCCGGCGCGGCGTCGCGCCGATCGTTCGATTCGGTCACGGCTCCCGTAGCCGACTGTTCCATGAAGTCCTCGAAATTCTCGGTATCGACTGCGCCGACGCAAGCAGTCACGTAAAGAAAGGGCGGCGCGGCAGGCGGGGGTGAGGATATCAATCGCCCGGCGTTGTCGCGCCGTCAGTGAGGGGTCGCCGCACCCCGCGCGTGTTGCTCTTCGGTTGCCGAAGAGCCGGTGAAGACAAATTTGTCGTAGGCCCAATAGCGGAATACGACCGCGACGATCTGGCCGATCAACGTGCCGGAAATGTTGTCCGACAGCGGCGAGGACAGGTCGAGCACATAGCGGGAAAAGCCGAGGCAGCCGAGTTGCAGGCCGATCGCGACCACGTTGAATACCGCGTACAAAAGGTATTCACGACCGGGGTTGTCGGTCTTCTTGTGTGAGAACGTCCACCACTTGTTGCCGAAGTAGGTGACCACCGTCGCCACCGCGATCGCGATGATCTTGGCGAGCAGCGGAGAGTGATACAGCACACCTTCGGAGAAGGAGAATCCACCGCCCCAGAAGACGAGCAGGTTGTAGGTGCCCGCGTCGACCAGGAATCCGATCGCGCCGACGACGAGGAACGCCGCCCCCTGCCGCAGTGCCGTCACCACCTTCGACATCAAGGACGCGGGGACCGGCTCGGACAACTCGGGGTGGGACACGGGCCGACCGTACACCGATGGCCCGTTCGGTCCCGCGTTAAGCTCGCTGAACCGGGTGAGCGGATCCGACGCGCGCTGTGTACCCTCCCGGTGTCCCACTGCTGCCTACATCGAGGATTGACCCGGGTGGACTCCACCGAGCTTCGCATTGCCGCCGTGGTCCCCTGCCACAACGAAGAGGCCGCGGTCGCCAAGGTCGTCGCCGACCTGAAGGCCGCCGTGCCGGGGATCGTCGTCTACGTCTACGACAACCTGAGCACCGACCGCACCGCCGAATGCGCCCGTGAGGCCGGGGCGATCGTGCGCTACGAGAACACCAAGGGCAAGGGCAACGTCGTGCGCCGCGCCTTCGCCGACATCGAGGCCGACGTCTACGTGATGATCGACGGCGACGACACCTACGAGGCGTCCGCGGCACCGCTGATGATCAAGACGCTGCTCGATGGCCCCTACGATCACGTGCTCGGCGTGCGCAAGCAGGACGAGGACACCAACGCCTACCGCTCGGGTCACGAGACCGGCAACAAGGTGCTCAACGGCGTCGTCGGCAAGGTGTTCGGCGAGAACGTCGAAGACATGCTGAGCGGCTTCCGGGTGTTCTCCCGCCGGTTCGTCAAGAGCTTCCCCGCCGTCTCGCGCGAGTTCGAGATCGAGACGGAACTGACCGTGCACTCGCTGCACCTGCGGGTACCGCAGACCGCGGTGCAGGTCGGTTTCCGTGACCGCCCGGCGGGCAGCGAGTCCAAGCTGCGCACCTACCGCGACGGCACCAAGATCCTCGCGCTGATACTCGGCCTGGCCAGGCACGAGCGCCCGGTGGCGTTCTACGGCCTGTTCGGCACGCTGGCCTGGCTGGTGTCGCTGATCCTGACCGTCCCGATCGTGATCGAGTTCTACAACACCAACGAGGTGGCGCGGTTCCCGACGCTGTTCTTCGCGTTCACGCTGATGCTGCTCGGCAGCCTCGCCTGGACCGCCGGCATGATCCTCGACGGCATCCGCCGGTCCCGGCACGAGGCGGCGCGACTGGTCTACCTGCGCTATTCCGCGGCCGGGGTGAACGACGACGTCGCTGCCGGAGACCGTCGGTGACGATTTCGACCGAGCCGGACACCACCGCCGAGCTCAGCAAAACCGCAACTCCCGCACCGAGCACCAAGGACCGCGCCCTCGCGCCGGTCCGCACGCTGACCGACAAGCTGGGCGCGGCCACCGTCGCGTTCGCCGTGATCGCGACCGTGTTCGGCGCGCTGTTCGCCGTGCTCACGCCGACGTTCTGGGGCCATGACGAGATCACCCAGTTCGGCCGCGCCTACCAGGTCGCGCACGGCGGGGTGTTCCCGCAGCGCATCGCGGACGATCGCGGTGTCGCCTACGGCGGCCAGATCCCGGTCAGCGTCGACGAGCTGATGGGCTACGCCTTCCGCGACTACAACGACAACCCCGACGAGTCCGACGAGCCCAATGCCATGGTGGCCGACCCCGCCGCCTACGACCGGCTGGGCGACGCCGAGATCTCCGCGGCCACCAAGCCCATGTGGTTCACCAACACCGCCGCCTACTCACCGGTGCCGTATGTGCCCGCCGCCGTGGGCATCCGGCTCGGTGAGGCGCTCGGCCTGAATATCGGCGGGCTGTCTCTGCTGACCCGGCTGGCCGGGCTGATCACCTACCTCGCGGTCGTCGGCTTCGCGCTGTACGCGCTGCGGGAGCGGCGCAGCCAGTGGCTGGTGTTCACCGTCGCGGTGCTGCCGATCGCGCTGTTCCAGGCGGGCACCGTCACCGCGGACACGCTCACCAACGCGCTCGCGATCATGGTGTCGGCGCTGCTGCTCAAGGCGCTGTTCGTCGGCGATCGGCTGCGTCCGGTGGAAACCGGTGCGCTGCTGGCCGCGACGATCGCGCTGCCGCTGAGCAAACCGACATATGTGCTGCTGGCGATGCTCGTTGTCGTTGTCCCCGCCGACCGGCTGGGATTCGCCGGGAAACTCAAGCTGATTCCGTGGGCGTTCGCCGCGACCGGCGCCGCGCTTTTCCTGGCGTGGACCAAGATTGCCGCGCCGACCGGCGAGGGCATGGGCCTGATGCGCCCGCCGCACCAGTGGTACGAGGTGCGTCCCGGTGACCAGCTGAAGGGAATCCTCGGCGACCCGGTGCAATTCGTGCACACCTTCGGCGAGAGCATCGCGCTGCGTGATCACCGCTGGTTCAACCAGTTCTTCGGTGAACTCGGCTTCGCCTATGTCGACGTGCCCGCGATATCCATGCTGGCGTGCCTGATCGCCTTCGCGGTGAGTTTCGGTATCGCCGACCGGATGAGCGTCGTGACGGCCACTTTCCGGCGCACCCTGATCGTGGCGCTGACGGTGCTGGCGAGCGTGGCGATGATCTACGTGACGCTGTACATGTCGTTCACGCCGGTCGATTTCTACATCATCGACGGTGTGCAGGGCCGGTATTTCGTGCCGCTGGCGATCATAGGCCTGGCTGTCGTCGCGCGCTGGGTTCCCTTGCGGCTCACCGATTCCGACGGCGTGATTCCCACTCGCGCAACGGCGATCGCCGTCACCTGCGCGTCGGTTTTCGCACTGATCGGCGCGGCCGCAACGTATTACACCGTCGTCTGGGGATAATTCCCCGGACGACGGTGGGGGTCAGAGCTTCTTTTCGCCCGCCGCGGCGTAGGCGCGTTCGGTGGCGGCCTTCTTGGGCCGCCACCAGTTTTCGTTCTCGCGGTACCAGGTGATGGTGTCGGCCAGGCCTGCCCGGAAGTCCGCGTACCGCGGTGACCAGCCGAGTTCCTCGCGCAGCAGACTCGCGTCGATGGCGTAGCGCTGGTCGTGGCCGGGCCGGTCGGTCACGTGATCGAAGTCGGCGGGATCGCGGTCGAAGGCCTGCAGAATGAGCTGGACGACGCTGAGATTGTCGAGTTCGCCCTCGGCGCCGATGAGGTAGGTCTGGCCGATCCGGCCGCGGTCGAGAATGTCCCACACCGCGCGATTGTGGTCGTCGACGTGGATCCAGTCGCGCACCTGATGACCGGCGCCGTAGAGACGCGGGCGCACACCGTCGATCAAATTGGTGATCTGGCGTGGGATGAATTTCTCCACATGCTGATACGGGCCGTAATTGTTGGAGCAGTTCGACAGCGTCGCGCGGACGCCGAACGAACGGGTCCAGGCGCGCACCAGCAGATCGCTGCCCGCTTTCGTCGCCGAATACGGGCTCGACGGGTTGTAGGCGGTGGTTTCGGTGAAGGCGGGGTCGTCGGGGGTGAGGTCGCCGTACACCTCGTCGGTGGAGACGTGGTGGTAGCGCACATCGTGGCGGCGCACCGCCTGTAGCAGCGAGTAGGTGCCGACGATATTGGTCTGCACGAACGGCCACGGCTCGGCAAGGGAGTTGTCGTTGTGCGATTCGGCGGCGAAATGCACCACCGCGTCGACGCCGCTGACCAGATTGTCGACCAGGTCGAGATCGGCGATGTCGCCGTGCACGAATTCGATCCGATCGGCGACCGAATCCAGCGACGCGCGGTTTCCCGCGTAGGTGAGCGCGTCGAGGACGGTCACGTGGACATCCGGGCGCGTGACCACGGTCTGCTGGACGAAATTCGCACCGATGAAGCCGGCCCCGCCGGTTACGAGCACTCGCACCACGCCAACGATACGTGCTCGCGCATGCCCGCCGTGCGGCGGAGTCCGCCCGAAATCCGTTGCCGTACTGTCGCACTGCCGAGACGCTCCAGGTATTTACACTGTGATGTCAGTCACACTACGAGTGGGTAGGTTACGACTCAGAGTCTGGTTTCCTGAGAAAAAGCCCGGTCAACGCTCAGGTTTCGAGCAACGCACTGGTCCTGGGGTATCGCCGGTGAACAGAATTTGAATAGACGGTCACGGCCGGTTCACCGCGCGTTAGCTGCAGGGGATTTTGATCATCGAGTCCCCTCCGAACGCTCCAACATCGAGGTTCAACGAAAATGCTGATGAGGAAATTCGCCGCCACCTCGGCGCTGCTGATCGCCGCCATGGGCGTCACCGCCGGCGCCGTCAACGCTGCGCCGAACGAGGCCCCGGCCCCGGTCAACTTCACCGCCCAGGAGATCAACGGCACGTCCGTCATCACCACCGACGCGGGCTCGCTGGTCGAGGAAGAAGGCGCCTTCAAGATCAAGGCCGCCGATGGCACCACCATCGCCGCCACCCCGCTGACCTTCCGTCTCGACGACTTCGAGCTGCCCATCGCGGCCGAGATCTCGGGCAACAAGGCCGTCCTGACCCCGCAGCTCGACCCGGCCAAGGCCGTGTACAAGCCGGTCGCCCTGCCTTTCGAGGACAAGGCCCCGTGGAAGTCCGAGTACGACCGTGAGCTCGCCGCCTTCAACCGCATGAAGGACACCATCTCCATGGGCGCCTCCATCGCGTCGCTGGTCGGTGGCCTCGGCGGCGCTGCCGTCGGTTGCGTCCTCGGTGGCGTCCTCGCCGGCACGGTCGCCCTCGGCACCATCGTCGGCCTGCTCGGCCCCTTCCTGCCTGCCGCCGCCGTCGGCTGCATCGCGGGCGCGCTGCTGGTCGGCCCGGTCGGCGTCATCGCGGGCAACATCTTCATCAGCCTCCCCGTCGCCATCGGTGCTGCCATCCAGTACTTCACCACCATCAACCAGCCGTTCACCGCGCCGGCCAAGTAATCCGGTCTCGAACGACGCACAACTGAACTCGCACAACTGAATACGCGAGCCAGGAGCCCCGCCCGGCCTGCCGGGCGGGGCTTCATGCATTGATCCCCCTGCACCGCATCGACATTGAGGACTCCCACGCTCATGCTCATCAAGAAGTTCGCCGCGACCTCGGCCCTGCTGATCGCCGCCATGGGCGTCACCGCCGGTGCTGTCAACGCCGCCCCCGCCGAGGCCGCCCCGATCAACTACACCGCCCAGGAAGTGAACGGCACGTCCGTCATCACCACCGACGCGGGTTCGCTGGTCGCCGAAGACGGCGCCTTCAAGATCAAGGCCGCCAACGGCGACACCATCGCCGCCACGCCGCTGTCGTTCCGCCTAGACGAGTTCGAGCTACCGATCGCCGCCGAGATCTCGGGCAACAAGGCCGTCCTGACCCCGCAGCTTGACCCGGCCAAGGCCGTCTACAAGCCCGTCGCGCTGCCCTTCGAGGACAAGGCGCCCTGGAAGTCGGAGTACGACCGTGAGGTCGCGGCCTGGAGCCGCCTGACCTCCACCATCTCGATGGGCGCCTCCATCGGCGCGCTGGTCGGTGGCCTCGGCGGCGCCGCTGTGGGT
Organism: Nocardia sp. NPDC055029; assembly: GCF_053608525.1. NCBI lineage: Bacteria > Bacillati > Actinomycetota > Actinomycetes > Mycobacteriales > Nocardiaceae > Nocardia > Nocardia sp. NPDC055029. The sequence goes on along the minus strand of NZ_JBSGVQ010000020.1, from coordinate 7,410 downwards.
TGCGTCCTCGGTGGCGTGCTCGCGGGCACGGTCGCCCTTGGCACCATCGTCGGCCTGCTCGGCCCCTTCCTGCCCGCCGCCGCCGTCGGCTGCATCGCCGGCGCCCTGCTCGTCGGCCCGGTCGGCGCCATCGCCGGTCAGCTCTTCATCACCGCTCCGGTGGCGATCGGTGCGGCCATCCAGTACTTCACCACCATCAACCAGCCGTTCACCGCGCCGGCCAAGTAATCCGGTACCGAGTACAGCGGAAGCCCCGTCCGGCGCACTGCCGGACGGGGCTTCTTCAGGTAGGAGGCTCGTCCGGCCGATCGTGATCAGGACGTCCGAGCCAGTTCGATAGCTTCTATGCGGTCCTGGCCCGCTGGGCGGGTTCCAGAGCGACCCGGACGAACTTGGCGACCCGCCCGAGCACCGAGCGGCTCTCCGGCATGCTCGGCAGGATGCTCATGAACGCGTGCACCTGGCCGCGCCACAGCTCGAGGGTGTTGGGGACACCCGCCGCGCTGAGCCGATGGGCCATGAGCTCGCAGTCGTAGCGCAGCAGCTCGTCCTCCGCGGCGATGAGCAGGACCGGGGGCAGTCCGGCGAGGTCGGCGTTGACCGGCGACAGCGCCGGGTCGAGCGGGCCCTCGGTCTCGGCACCGAGCCGGACGACAGCCTCGAGGCCCGACAGCGGGATGTACGCGTCCCGGCTGACGTTGACGTATCCCTGCTTGGCCCGGTAGTCCAGGTCGAGCAGCGGGCTCAGGCCGACCAGCGCAGCGGGCAGCGGCAGCCCGATCTCGCGGGAGCGCAGCGCGGTGGCGAAGGTGAGGTAACCACCGGCGGAGTCACCCGCGAAGACGATCCTTGCCGGATCGGCGCCGTGGCGCAGCAGCCAGCGGTAGGCGAGCACACAGTCGTCGATCGCCGAGCTGATCGAGCGGCCTGGCAGCTGCCGGTACTCCACATTCAGCACCGGCAGTCCGGTCCGCCGAGCCACACCCGCGACAATCGCCCGGTGCGACTGCAGGCCACCGACCGCGAATCCGCCGCCGTGCATGTACAGCACCGCACCGTGGCGCAGCGCGCGCGAGCCGCCGGCAGGCCGCACCATCTCCATCTTGAAGCCGTCCATCTGGATCTGCTCGCGCTCGATGCCGTGCGGTTCGGGCCGCAGCCGGGAGAGCAGGTCGACGGCGGCGGCGCCGATCGGGATGGTCGCCCTGTTGATCGGGACGGTCCGCAGCAGCGGTCCGATGACGCCGACGCAGGCGCCCATCAGGACCCGCGAGGAGGTGCTGCTCCGGCCGGAGTTCACGATGATGCCCTGGGGGTGGGGCTTGCTCGTACTCTTGGCTGTGGTGGCGGGCGCGACCCCGCTGAACACACCGATTCCGGCGATCTTGGGCGTTGCCATCGCGCACCTACCTCACAGCTGGCGCGTCGACCGCGGACCAGGGCAGGCCCCCGGAACGGATGTCGACGCTGACATCTAACACGGTGATGTTTCACACATCGATGCTCACATAATCAGATGAACGCGATGTCTGTCTCGTTAATCGCCCGACACACCCGGTCACGAAACGTTCGTGACCATTTCGTCGACGTGTCGGAACCTCCCCGACTCCGCGTGAGCGGGAACTGGCAGACTGCCCCCCATGCGCGGAATCATCCTGGCGGGCGGCACGGGTTCGCGGCTGCACCCCATCACGCGCGGGGTGAGCAAGCAGCTCGTCCCGGTCTACGACAAGCCCATGGTCTACTACCCGTTGTCCACCCTCATGCTGGCAGGGATCGACGACATTCTGGTGATCACCACGCCGGAGGATGCCGACGCGTTCGCCCGGCTGCTCGGTGACGGCAGCCAGTTCGGCGTCTCGATCAGCTACGTGGTGCAGCCAGAACCCGACGGTCTCGCGCGCGCGTTCGTGCTGGGTGCCGGCCATATCGGCGCCGAGCCCGCCGCCCTGGTCCTCGGCGACAACATCTTCCACGGCCCCGGCCTCGGCTCCAGCCTGGCCCGCTTCCACGACATCGACGGCGGCGCCGTGTTCGCCTACTGGGTCAGCGACCCGACCGCCTACGGCGTGGTGGAGTTCGAGCAGGGCCGCGCGGTCTCCATCGAGGAGAAGCCGAAGGTGCCGCGCTCGAACTACGCCATCCCCGGCCTCTACTTCTACGACAACGACGTGGTCGACATCGCCCGCGAGCTGCGCCCGTCGGCGCGCGGGGAGTACGAGATCACCGACATCAACCGCGCCTACCTCGAGCAGGGCAAGCTCAGCGTCGACGTGCTCGCCCGCGGCACCGCCTGGCTCGACACCGGCACCTTCGACTCGCTGCTCGATGCCGCCAACTACGTGCGCACCATCGAGGAACGCCAGGGCCTCAAGATCGGCGTGCCGGAAGAGGTGGCGTGGCGGCGCGGGCTGATCACCGACGACCAGCTGTGCGAGCTGGCCGAACCGATGGTGCGCTCCGGCTACGGCCGCTATCTGCTGGATCTGATCGACCGCGGGAAAGACTGGTAAGCATGCAGATCCGTGAACTGGCCATCCCCGGCGCGTGGGAGGTGACCCCGCGGCTGCTCGGCGACGACCGCGGCATGTTCTGCGAATCGTTCAAGGCCTCGGAGTTCGAGAAGGCCACCGGGCGGCCGTTCGAGCTGCACCAGGTGAACACCTCGGTCTCGGCGGCAGGCGTGCTGCGCGGCATCCACTACACCGAGGACCCGCCGGGTCAGGCCAAGTACGTAACCTGCGTGCGCGGGGCGTTCCTCGACGTCGTCGTCGATCTGCGGCCCGGCTCGCCGACCTACGGACGCTGGGACAGTGTGTTGCTCGACGACGTGCACCGCCGCTCGGTGTTCCTGTCCGAGGGCCTCGGCCACGCCATCCTCTCACTGGAGGACGGCTCGACGGTCACCTACCTGTGCTCGCTGGAATACACCCCCGAATTCGACCGGGACATGGACGCTTTCGATCCGCGTCTCGGGATCGAGTGGCCGACCGAGGGCCGCGACGGCAGCAGGCTCACCTATATCCGCTCCGCCAAAGACGAAGTGGCCCCGCCTTTTTCTTGATCCACGTGAAACGACGGACGGCACCACCTGTGCAAGGTGGTGCCGTCCGGCGCTATCCGATCAGGCGACCGGCTCGAGGACCTTCTCCTCGGCGACCGGAACCTCGGCGACCCGCGACCGGGTCAACCGCGGCAGGAAGACCGTCAGGGCGACCAGCGCGCCGACGATGGTGACGCCCGCGGCGAACTCGAGGCCAGGCCGGTAGGTGTCGAGCATCTGCTGCGGCGTCGCACCGGCGCCGTGCCCGCCGGAGGTGACGATCGCGGTGGTCACCGCGAGCACGATGGCCGCGCCGACCTGCATGGAGGTCTGCAGCACGCCGGCCGCCAGACCCTGCTCGTCGTCATCGATACCGCTGGTGGCCTGCACGTTGATCGCCGGGAAACCGACCCAGCCGATGCCGATCAGCAAGATGGCGGGCAGCAGCACGGTCAGGTAGTCCGGCGCGGTGTCGACCCGCAGGAACAGCAGGTAGCCCACGGCCATCACGGACATGGTGACGGCGATGACCGGCCCGGTGCCGAAACGGTCGATCAGCTTCTCGGAGAAGAACGCCGACCCGACGACCAGGATGCCGACCGGCAGCAGCGCCATCGCCAGCTTCAGCGCCGACCAGTCCAGCGTGTCCTGCATGTACAGGGTGACGATGAACTGCCAGCTGAAGTACGAACCGGCGACCGCGATGATGGCCAGGCTGGCCCGCACCAGCGACACCTTGCGCAGGATGCCGAGGCGAACCAGCGGGTGCTTCACCCGCTGCTCGGTGATCACGAACGCGGCGAACAGGGCGATGACGGCGAGGAACGAACCGACCGTGCGGAGCGAGGTCCAGCCGACCTCCGGCGCGGTGACCACGGTGTAGACCAGCAGCAGCATGCCCGCGGTGGACAGCAGCGCGCCGAGCAGATCGTGCCCGCCCTCCTCGGCCTTACCGTCCTTGGGCACCAGCACGTACGCGGCGACCAGGGCGGCAAGGGCGATCGGGACCGGCAGCAGGAAGGTCCAGCGCCAGCCGACGCCGGTCATCAGTCCGCCGAACAGCAGGCCCATGGAGTAACCACCGGCACCGAAGACGGTGTAGATGGACAGCGCCTTGTTGCGCGCCTTTCCTTCGGCGAAGGTCGTGGTGATGATCGACAGGCCGGTCGGCGCGGTGAACGCGGCGGCGAGGCCCTTGATGAAGCGGGTGACAATCAGCAGCGTCGGGTCGCTGACCAGGCCGCCGACCAGCGAGGCGACGGCGAAGACCGCCAGCGCGATGAGGAAGACCTTGCGGCGTCCGAGCAGGTCGGCGGTGCGCCCGCCGAGCAGCAGCAGGCCGCCGTAACCGAGGACGTAGCCGCTGACGAGCCACTGCAGGGTGGAGGTGGACAGATCGAGTTCGGCGCCGATGGACGGCAGCGCGACGCCGATCATCGAGACGTCGAGACCGTCGAGGAACAGAACGATGCACAGGGTGATCAGCATGCCCCAGAGGCGAAGCGGCCACCTGGTCGGATCGGTCGCCTGATCTGCGGCCGAGAGCGTTGCTGGCGAAGTCATGCGGAGGACATTACATGCACACGCATTAATTGCCAACACATAAATTGCGGTTGCATGGACATGCCCGGGTCACTAAGATGGGGCCATGTCGAACCCGGCCACAGCATCAGCTCGGCGCAACGAAGCGCCCACCGAGCTGGTCGGCCAGTGGCGCGAACTGCTCGATCGGCACGCCGCCGTGAGCTGCGCACTGGAGAAGGCGCTTCAGCACCAGCACCGCATCGGACTCAGCGAATTCGAGACACTCGATCGCCTGGTCGACGCGGCCTGTCAGAAGTACCGGATGACCGAACTGGCCGGTGACATCTACCTGAGTCAGAGCGCGCTCTCGCGCGCCGTAGCCAGGCTGGAGAAAGACGGCCTCGTCGAGCGCACCATGTGCGCCGAGGACCGCCGCGCCATCTTCGTCCACCTGACGGAAAAGGGCAGGGCGGTCTACGACCGAGCCCTGCCCACGCACCGTGCGGTGCTCGCCAACTCCTGGTAGGAGCTACGGCGCGCCGGATGCCGCCGCGCTGATGTCGGTGAACGCGCCGCGGTAGCGCTCGTAGTCGGCGGGCTTGTCCAGATAGGCCGAGCCCGCGAAGGTCTCGGCGTAGACCACCGGCGGTTCCGGCCGGTCGAGCGAGCCGTCGACGCCGAAGTCCAGGATCACGAACCGGCCCGATTCCAGGCCTGCGTGATAGCCGGTATCACCGGGCATCACCTGGATCCGGACCGTGTCGAGCTCGGCCAGCTCGCGCAGCCGCGCGCGCTGGGCGGCCAGCACCCGGTCGTCACCGATGCGCCGGGTCAGCACCGCCTCGGCCAGCACCACCTGCAGCCGCAGCGGCGAATCCGCGCGGGTGAGCAGCGCCTGCCTGGCCTCGCGCACCCGCAGCCTGCGCCCGAGCTCGGCCTCGGTCAGCCCTGGCACGGTCTGCTCGAGCAGCGCCCTGGTGTAGTCCTCGGTCTGCAACAGCGCCGGGACCAGGCCGTCCTCGTAGATCGACAGCCCGGTGGCCGCCTCCTCCAGCCCGATGTAGACCTCGAAGCCCTCCGGGATCACATCGCCGTAGCTCGTCCACCATCCCCGTGCCTTGGTTTCGCGAGCCAAGGCGGCCAGCGGCTCGACGAGCTCCGCCGGCGCGCCGTACACCTTGCACATCGCCTCGACGTCGAGGCTGCGCAACGAGGTCTGGCCGGTCTCGATCCGCCAGATCTTCGCTTCCGACCACTCGAGTTGCGCCGCCGCGGTCCTCGTCGTCATCCGCGCCTGATTACGCAGGTCACGTAAGTGCCTGCCCAGCTGCCTGCGCGGCATCGTCGAACCGGTGACGCCCTGTGGTGAAGCCATACTTCCCCCCTGTTATCCAAATCCGGCCTCCCCCATCTCTTTCGGAGACCGCCCTACGCAGCCGACCTACGCGTCGGATCTGCGTACGGATTGTTTCACAATGAATCGGACATCGCGCAACACCTAGTTCAAGTACTAGCCCGGAGCTACTTTTTCTTCCTGAAGCGCCAGAACTGCACGGCACGAACGTCTTCGGAGAGCTGGTTCACCGGCTCGGCGACATCGGAGAGCGCCTGGAACAACCCGTCGGCCAGGTCGCTGATGTGCTCGACCCGGCCGGCCAGCCGGGCGGCGTTGCTCGCGAACTCCAGCATCAACCGCACCGCGGCCGCGATCGTCAGCCCGAGCGGGATCGCGACCAGCGCGGCGAGGATGCCGAGCAGCGCCGACGCCCGCCACGCCAGCACCGTGAGCACCACCGGAATGCCGATGCCGAAGGAGACGACGCCGAGGATGTAGGCCAGCGGCAGCAACGTTCTGGTCGCCGGCCTGCGGAACTGGACATCGACCAGCGAGCGCAGGACTTCGGCGGCCCACTGCTTGGCCGATCCGGTGCTGCGGAACGGGTCGTCGAAACCCGCGTCGCGTGGTATGTCCGAATCGTCCGCGTTCTCGTCGTCGCCGGCCTGCGCCGCCCGCCGCGCCGCGCGCTTCACGTCGGTCTCTTTCCAAGAGAGCCAGCGTGATTCGGCTTCGAACTCCTCGGGTTCCCCCTCGGGAGACGGGGTGGTGCCCGGCGCTTCGGTCATATGCCGAATCCTGCCCGGTTTCGGCCCCTACGCCAACCCTGCCGGGCCGCATCCTCCGATAGCGAAGGTCGGCGGAGTGAGACGAACCAGACAGTCGCGAATATTTTTCGGGAACGGCGTAACAAGACTGCCACCCCGGTCCGATACGACCCATGAACGCAGGAACAGAGCTCTTCGGGGAATGGAGAACACAGTGCGCACGACGTTTCCGACCACAACCACGGCCGCCGAGAAAGGTGCCGCCGCGCAGGAGTACGCCGCGCGGGGTTGGACGGTTGCCGAAACGGCCAATGGCCTGTGCCTGATCACCGACGACGAGGTCTCGGCAATCGAGATCACCGGTGAGATGGCGGGCGAGGTCCGTCGCTTCCTGCGCGCCAACAACCTGTCCGGCCCCGTGATCGAGATCCCGGGCCAGGAGCGTCGCGAGATCCACCTCGTCACCGGTGTCCGCAAGGCCGCCATGGCGATCGAGGCCATGCGCGAGGCCGGCGTCGTCGTGCACACCGACGGTGCCAGCATCCCGCTGCCCCCGACCCAGCTCGCCGCGGGCTCCGCCTCCTGGGGCGTCGCTCCGGCCGAGGCCCGCTGGGTCCCGCCGGTCGTCGCCCTCGGTGCCGCAGTGCGCGCCGCCGCGACCCGCAAGCGCGCCACGCTGACCGTGGCCTGCTGAGGACGAGAACTCACCGAACCCGCTGATCGCGACGCCTCCCCGACGT
>NZ_JBSGVQ010000019.1:0-133858 GCF_053608525.1 Nocardia sp. NPDC055029 | reverse complement strand
CTGTCGGACCGCGGCGCGCCGACGGCTACTCCCGGCCCGCGGAGGTGAAGGACATGTCGGCGTACCGGTTGCCCGCCACCTGACCGGCGATCGGCTCGAGCGTCGCGAGTTCCCCGGCGGTGAGCCGCACCGTGGCCGCCGCGACGTTCTCGGCCAGCCTGCTGCGCTTGCGCGTGCCGGGGATCGGCACCACCGCGAGACCGTGCACCTCGGCGCGGGCGTGCACCCATGCCAGGGCGGCCTGGGCCTGGGTGATCCCGTGTGCCGCGGCGATCGCGGCCAGCGGGGCCAGCAGTTCGGCGTTGTGCTCGGCGTTGTCGCCGGTGAACCGCGGCTGGAACTGGCGGAAATCCTTGTCGCTCAGGTCGTTCGCGGTGCGGAACGCACCGGTGAGGAAGCCGCGGCCCAGCGGCGAGTACGGCACGAAGGCAACGCCGAGTTCGGCCGCGGCGGGGACCGCGGTGCGCTCCACGTCGCGGGAGAACAGCGACCACTCCGACTGCAGCGCCGCGATCGGGTGCACCGCGTGCGCCGCGCGCAGTTCGTCGCCGGTCACCTCGGACAGGCCGAGCGCGCGCACCTTGCCCGCGGCGACGAGTTCGGCCAGCGTGCCAACGGTGTCCTTGATCGGCACGGCCGGGTCGCGGCGGTGCATGTAGTACAGGTCGATGGTGTCGATGCCGAGCCTGCGCAGGCTGGCATCGACGGAGGCGCGGATGTAGGCGGGGGAGTTGTCGAAGCCGCGGAAGGCCGGGTCGTCGGCCTTGCGGACGATGCCGAACTTGGTGGCGATCACCAGGTTCTCGCGGTTGGCCCGGACGAAGTCGGCGAGGAATTCCTCGTTGTGGCCCGAGCCGTAGACATCGGCGGTGTCGAACAGGGTGACGCCGAGTTCCAGCGCGTGATCCAGGGTGGCCCGCGATTCGGTCAGGTCGCTGTCGCCGTAGAACTCGCTGATACCCATGCAGCCGAGGCCCTGCGTGCCGACCAGCGGGCCGTCGGCGCCGAGGGTGACGGTCGGCAGTATCGCGGTGGTGCTCATGTGTCGGTTCCTTCGCTCGTGTGCGCGGTGAGCGTGGCCGGCCGGTCGACCTCGGATCGGCCTTCGTAGATGGCGATCTTGTAGTCGAGGACGGCCACGGTCTGCTGTAGTTCCGCGATCTTGTCGAGCACGTCGGACCTGGTCTGCCGGAACATCGCCAGCCGCTCGGGGTAGGTCTGTTCGCCTGCCCGCACCAGTTCGGCGTAGCGGATCATGTCGGCGACCGGCATGCCGGTCAGCCGCAACCGGCCGATCAGCACCAGCCACTCCAGGTCGCGATCGCTGAAGCGGCGGTTGCCGGAGTGGTCGCGGCCGATGTAGCTCATCAGCCCGATCCGCTCGTACCAGCGCAGGGTGTCGCGACTGAGACCCGATCGCGCGGCGGCCTCGCCGATCGAGTATTTCGGGCGCTCCCGCTCGTCGTCCCCGCTGTTGGTGCGCAGGGCCGCGTCCTGATCCATCGTGCTCGTCCCTTCCCGTGGAACCCCACCGACGCTATCCACCTGGAGTGCACTCCAAGCAAGACTTATTCTCGCGGGACGAACGAACTCAGTTGTACTTCGGCAGCTCCTGGACGGCCCATCGGTTGCCGTCGGGATCGGCGAAGAAGGTGAACAGGCCCCACCCCATGTCCTGGACCGGCGTGGCCTCCACACCCGCGGCGACGAGCTGGTCGTAGGCCTGCTGCGCGCTGGGCACGACCATCTGCATGCCTTCGACGCTGCCGGGGGCGGCACTGGTCAAACCGCGGCCGATACAGATCGAGCAGCCGGAACCCGGCGGGGTGAGCTGGACGAAGCGGATGTCCGGGCTCGGGGTGTGGTCGTGATCGGCGTTGAAGCCGATACTGGTGTAGAAGTCCTTGGCCCGATCGACATCGGTGACCGGGATGGCAACGAGCTCGATTTTCCAATCCATGCCGTTCAGCATGGCACCGAAGACCGACAGAAACGTAGTGTGGATCACATGGCTGGTAAGGACATCGACCGGATCAGAGCCCGCTCGGCCTGGGAGACGGTCAAAGAGAGCCCCGTGATCACCGCGATCGCGGTGGCCCCGGTGGTCTTGGTGCTCGGCGTGGTGTGGGCGCTGACGAACGGCTTCGTCGCCCTCGTCCTGCTCGCGCTACTCGGGATCGGCATCGTCGTCGGCGGCAAGCTCCTCGAGTAGCCTGCCCGGATTCAGCGTGGGACATGGAAATGCGTCAGTTCTCCCGAACCGGGGTCCAGCTGTGCCCACGGGCGGTCGAACTCGAGCACGGCCAGCGCCGAGGTCGGGAACTTGCGGCTGAGTTCGGTCGCCTGATCCGACTCGCGGTTGGCCGCCAGTTCCCAGGCGGTCCACGGGATTCCGGGCACGTGCCCGACGACGAGCAGGGTCTCGATCGCGTCGTCGGTGAGCTGGATCAGCTCGATCAGGGTGTGCGGGCTGGCCTCGTAGATGTCGTCGGTGTACTCCACCGGCGCGGCGATGCCGGTGGCGGCGAAGGTCTGCCTGGTGCGCGTCGCGGTCGAGCAGCGGACCGCATCGATGGGCGGCTGGGTGGCGCGCAGCCACTCGCCCGCCAGCGCCGCTTCCCGCTGTCCGCGCGGGGCGAGCGGGCGCGCGTGATCGCCGACGCCCTCGGGGTAGGCCGATTTTCCGTGCCGCATCAGGATGAGGGTCGCCGCCATGGAACCACCGTAATGCCGACCGCGGGTGAGGTCGCGGTCACACTCGAGGCACACTGAAAGCTACGTCACCGTAGATGTGTTCGTGGCACACCCGCCGCGGGCCCGTCGCGGACGACGTCTCGAGCCACCGACCACATATTTCGAGGATCTGCACCTATGGCCTACGTCATCACGCAGCGTTGTTGCAACGACGCCAGCTGCGTCACCGAGTGCCCGGTCGACTGCATTCGCCCGACTCCGGATCAGCCGGAGTTCGCCACGGCGGAGATGCTGTACATCGACCCCGACACCTGCATCGACTGCGGCGCCTGTGTCGACGCCTGCCCGGTGGACGCCATCTTCTCCGAGGACGACCTGCTCGCCTCGCTGGCCAGGTATCGCGAGATCAACGCCGCCTACTTCCAGCGCCACCCGCTGGAGTCGAACTTCGATCCGCTGGCGACGCCGACGCGTCCGCCCAAGGAGCTGGGAACCCTGCGCGTCGCGATCGTCGGCGCGGGCCCGGCCGCCTGCTACGCCGCCGACGAACTGCTCCGGCGCAGCGATGCCGAGGTCGAGATGTTCGACCGCCTGCCGACCCCGTGGGGTCTGGTGCGCGCGGGTGTCGCACCCGACCACGCGGGCACCAAGGGCGTGGCGAACATGTTCGAGTCGGCCTTCCGCCGCGAGACGCTGCAGTACTACCTCAACGTCGAGGTGGGTGAGCACATCGATCACCAGGAGCTGCTCGACCACCACCACGCGGTGATCTACGCCGTCGGCGCGTCCAGCGATCGCAAGCTCGGCGTGCCCGGCGAGGATCTGCCCGGCAGCCACTCGGCCACCGAGTTCGTCGCCTGGTACAACGGCCACCCCGACTTCGCCGACCGCGAGTTCGACCTGTCCGGCGAGCGCGCGGTGATCGTCGGCAACGGCAACGTCGGGCTCGATGTCGCCCGCGTGCTCACCGTCGACCCGGACGAGCTCGCCAAGACCGACATCGCCGACCACGCGCTGGACGCGTTGCGCCGCAGCAATATCCGCGAAGTGGTGATCCTCGGCAGGCGCGGCCCGCTGCAGGCGGCCTACAGCACGCCGGAGTTCCTGGCGCTGACGCACCTGAAGGGCGTCGACGTCGTGGTCGACCCGGCCGACATGGAGCTGGACCCGCACAGCCGCGCCATCCTCGACGACCCGAACATCGAGCCGTCGCTGCGGCTGAAGTATCAGCTCGCCCAGGAGTACTCGACCGTGCAGCACGACCCGTCGCACAAGCGGATCGCCTTCCGCTACCTGACGACCCCGACCGCGGTGCACGGCGACGACCGGGCCACCTCGATCGAATTCGCGCACAACGAATTGACCGAGGAGAACGGGCAATTGGTGGCCACCGCCACCGACCGCACCGAGACGCTCGGGACCGGACTGGTGCTGCGCTCGATCGGCTACCGCGGTGTGCCCGTCGCGGGCCTGCCGTTCGACGAGCGGCGCGGCATCGTGCCCAGCGAGCACGGCCGGGTCATCGACGCGACCGAGCCGGTGCCTGGCGTGTACGTGTCCGGCTGGATCAAGCGCGGGCCGCGCGGCGTGATCGGTTCCAACCGGGTCGACGCCGAGGAGACCGTGGAAGCCGTGATCGCCGACTTCATCGCGGGCAAGCTCACCGCGCCGACCGGTGACAGGGCCGCGCTGCAGGCGCTGCTGGCCGAGCGTCAGCCGGAGCTGGTCGACCGCAAGGGCTGGAAGACCATCGACCAGGCCGAGAAGTCCGCCGGCAAGGCGGCAGGCAGGCCGCGCGTCAAGTTCACCACCCGCGCCGACCTGCTCAAAGCGGCGAAGGGCTAGCGGATGGCCCCGGCTCGGAAACGGGCCGGGGCTATTCCGGCAGCGGCATGATCCGCACGACGGTGGTGGTCGTGCCGCCGACGACGAACCACAGCCGCAGCACCTGCTGACCGGTTCGGTCGCCCGGCTCGTACCGGCCGCGCACGGTGATGTGCTCGCGGGCCAGCACCGGCGCCACGTACTCGATCACCGCGCGATGCGGTCCGGCGACCAGCTTCGGGTAGTCGACCAGGAACTGCTCGACGGCCTGCCAGTAGCAGGTGTGGTTGACATGGTTGTACTGGTCGATATCGGTCGCGCGCACCGGGAAGGGCAGATCGGTGTCGGACTCGCGCGGCGCCGGATCGGTGAGGTAGGGCCGCCAGCGCAGCCGGTGCTCGTCGGTGGATCGGGCCAGGTAGGCAAGGCCTTCGTCGCTGATCCGGGCGGGCAGGTTGCTCGATTCGCTGAGGTTGATCCAGAAGCCCTCGGTCTCGATCAGGCCGCCGCCGTCGCTGGTGATCCGGGTGCGCATGTTCGTCCAGCGGGTCGACATGCTCGAGCACCAGCGGGTCAGGCGCACCTGATCGGGCCAGGTGACCGGCCGGATGACGTCGATGACGGTGCGGCGCACGATCCAGGTGGGGTCGGTGCGATGCAATGCCGTCTGCTGGAGTTCGTCCCAGGAGATGTCCTGCAGATAGCGTGCCACCGCGTCGAGGCGTAGCCGCTGATAGGGATCCACGTCGCCAGCCCGGACGGGCCACGCCGCGGCGAAACCCATGCCCTCCTGGGGAAGCGGGGCCAGTGGCTGATCGAGTGACACGTGTGCTCCTTGCACGGCGCACCGGGGTGTGCCGCGACTTCTTGCGTAGTTCTGCAGACGACTTTACGGGTCGCAGATCACACCCTCACGCTGAGCCGGGACTATCGGTACCAGGTGGCGGTCACAGCGGGAGCGCCGGCCCCGTTGTCGTACATGACAGGAGCAACCCGCGCCCGGTAGCCTGCTGGGATGGCCGGCGGGGCAATGGCGGGCTCGATGTTCGGGCGCTATGAAATGCGCAGGCTCCTCGGAGTCGGCGGTATGGGGGAGGTCTACGAGGCCTACGACACCTCCAAGAATCGCACTGTCGCCGTCAAGGTGCTCAACCGCGAACTGGCCAGGGATCCCGTCTATGTGCAGCGCTTCCGGCGGGAATCGCACGCGATGGCGAGTGTGCAGGAACCGCACGTCATTCCGGTGCACGACTGGGGTGAGGTCGACGGTGTCCTCTATATCGACATGCGTCTGGTCAAGGGCAGCGATCTCAAGGACCGCCTGCAGCAGCACGGCAGGCTGACGCCCGGTGAGGCGGTGCAGGTGGTGGAGCAGATCGCCGCCGCACTCGACGCCGCGCACGAGATCGGCCTCGTCCACCGCGACGTGAAGCCCGCCAACATCCTGCTCACCGGCAACATGTTCGCCTACCTGGTGGATTTCGGTATCGCGCACGCGGACTCGGACCCGCAGCTCACCAGCACCGGCAGCGCCGTCGGCTCGATGGCGTACATGGCGCCGGAGCGGTTCGAGGACCAGCCGATGACGGCGGCCGTGGACACCTACGCTCTCACCTGCGTGCTCTACGAAAGCCTGGTCGGCCGGGTTCCGTACCCGGTGAACAGTCTCGCGGGCGCGATCGGCTCACATCAGATGGCGCCGCCGCCCCGGCCCAGCGCCGTCGACCCCGGACTTGCCTTCTTCGACCCCGTGATCGATCGCGGCATGGCCAAGCGTCCGCAGCAGCGTTACGCCACCCCCGGCGACCTGGCTCGCGCCGCCCGCGCGGCTCTCGTGCAGGCCGAGCGATCGGCGCCGAGCACGGCGCCCGGACCACAGGTGGCGGCGGCGACCGTGGTCCCCGCGCCGCGGTCGTGGGACACCGGCGAGCCGCCACCGCCCACGGTGTCGGGCCCGCAGGTCGTGGTCACGCCCGCCGCTCCGCACCAGCAGTGGACCCCGCCGCCGGGCTACCGGACGGCAGGGCCGCAGCCCACCCGTGTCGGCGGGCACACCCACCCGTCCGCGCCGCTACCGCTGCCACCGCAACGCAATTCGTCGACGCCGATCCTCGCCGGTGCGCTCGGCGCGCTGATCGTGGTCGCCGCGGTCGGCGTCGCGGTGTGGGTGATGCTTGGCGTCGGCGACGGCAAGAAGTCCGTCGCCGATCCGCCGAACACGACGACCGGCGCCGTCATCCCGCCGCCGCCGCAGATCGAGACGGTCAGCCAGACCGTGCCGACCACCCGGGTCGTCACCGCACCGCCCTCACCGACCAGGACGACCGTGCCGCCGCTGCAGTCGAGCGTCTCCGGCGCCGACGGTCAGGGCTTCCTGAACGGCAGCCCGCGCTGCAACGACAACGACGCCGCGATGACCATCGCGCGCACCACCGGTTCGCGGGTGATCATCTGCCACACCGGCGACAACCGCTTCTACTACAAGGGCGCACGGGCCAGCGACGGTCTCGGCATCGAACTCGACGACCCGGTGTCCACCGGCGGCGGCGGTTTCACCGCGACCAACCCGACCGACGGGACGCAATATCAGCTCACTCCGGCAGGCCTGACGATCACCAAGGGCGGGTCGGTGCTGGCCAGCGAGCAGGTCACGGAATTCGCCCATCGCTGACCGGTTCGCCGGGATATTGTTCGATCATGCGCGCAGCCCAGGTCGGCAAGTTGGACGGTCCGTCGGCGATCGAGATCGTCGACCTACCCGAGCCGGTGGCCTATCCCGGCGGGGTGCTGATCGACGTGCACGCTGCGGGTATCGCCTTCCCCGATGTGCTGATGACGCGCGGGCTCTACCAGATGAAGCCGGGCCTGCCGTTCGTCGTCGGCGGCGAGGTGGCCGGTGTCGTGCGCGAGGCGCCGGAGGGTTCGTCGCTGCGTCCCGGCGATCGCGTCGCCGCGCTGACCATGCTGGGCAACGGTGTCGCCGAGGTGGCCGTCTCGCCCGAGCACGCCGTGTTCAAGCTGCCCGACAACGTCTCGCTCGAAGCGGGCGCGGGCATTCTGTTCAACGACCTCACCGTCCACTTCTGCCTGACCAAGCGCGGCCGGATCACCGAGGGTGAGACCGTGCTGGTGCACGGCGCCGCGGGCGGTATCGGCACCTCCACCCTGCGGATGGCGAGGGCGCTCGGCGCGGGCCGGGTGATCGCGGTGGTCAGCACCGAGGCGAAGGCCCAGGTGGCCAAGGCCAACGGCGCGACCGATGTGGTGCTGACCGAAGGCTGGCTCGCCGCGGTGAAGGAGCTCACCGACGGCCGCGGCGTCGACATCGTGCTCGACCCGGTGGGTGGCGACCGCTTCACCGACAGCATCCGCTGCCTGGCCGGTGGCGGCCGACTGCTGGTCGTCGGTTTCACCGCCGGCGAGATCCCGACCGTGAAGGTGAACCGCCTGCTGCTCAAGAACGTCGAGGTCGTCGGCGCGGCCTGGGGCGAATGGGTGATGAGCCACCCCACCTACCTCGCCGAACAGTGGGCCGAGGTCGAACCCCTGCTCGCCTCCGGCGCCATCCCCGCCCCCGAGCCGGTCCTGTATCCGCTGGAGAAAACCGCCGAAGCCGTTGCGGCGCTGGACAACCGGACGGCGACCGGCAAGGTGGTCGTGCAGCTGCGCTGAGTTCGGCGCGACGGTCGGCCGATTCGGTCGCGACGCTGCGCTGAGCTGCGAGTGACGCTGCGCCCAATGCTCGGAGCCGGAGTGTGTCGTAGTCGGCCGGTATCGTCCAGCTCGTCACCGGGGAGTTGGAGGAGTCACATGCAGCTGTCGAATCGGGTGCTGAACCGGACGCTGCTCGCGCGTCAGCACCTGCTCGAGCGGTCGGCGCTGACGACCCCGCAGATGTGCGACCACCTCGTCGGCCTGCAAGCCCAGGACGTTCCGCCGCCCTTCGTCGGACTGTGGAGCCGTATCGCCGGCTTCGATCCGGCGACGGTGTCGACGGGCCTGGAAGACCGCTCGCTGGTGCGAATCACCCTGATGCGCGGCACCATTCACCTCGTCACCCCGCCCGACGCACTGCGGATCGCGCCGCACATCCAGCCGGAGCTGGAGAAGACGCCGTTCCGCAAAGGCTTCAACTACGGGGCGACCGTCGGTCTCGACCCCGACGAGGTCCGCGCGCACGGCGAAGCCGTTCTCGGTGACGAGCCGATGGCTACCGCCACGATGCGCGTCGAAGCGGCCAGGATCTACCCCGATCGCGACGCGGGCGCGGTCGTGCAGGCCTGGCTGTATCAACTGCCCGTCCTGCAGACACCGCCGCGCGGCCGCTGGCGCGACAACAGCCGACCGGTCTGGTCGCGGGTGGAACCGTGGCTCGGTGCGCCGCTGGACCCGAGCTACCCGGTGGCCGAACTGATCCTGCGCTATCTGCGCGCGTTCGGACCGGCGAGCACGATGGATATGCAGGCCTGGTCGCGCCTGCCCGCGATGAAGCAGGCCGTCACCGACCTGGGCGACCGGGTCCGCACCTACACCGACGAGCGCGGCCGGACCCTCTACGACGCCGCCGACCTCGACCTCGCCGACCCCGATCTGCCCGCCCCGGTCCGCCTGCTCGGCTGGTACGACAACGCGCTGCTGTCCCACCAGGACCGCACCCGCATCCTCGGCGACGACTCCGCACCCCCGCTGCGCGCCTTCGCAGCCTCCGTCTCGCCCGTGCTCATCGACGGTTTCCTGGCAGGCATGTACAAGATCTTCGTCAAGTCCGGCACCGCCCGGCTCCGCATCAGCCCGCTGCGCACCTGGACAACAGCGGAGTCCGCCGAGGTCGTTACGGAGGCGCACGCGCTGCTTTCGTTCCTCGAACCGGACGCCGAACCGCAGGTGGAAATCCTCGACCCAGGCACCGACCTCCGCCCCTGACCCATCGACTCAACGCGGCTCGCGGTAGGCGGGCGCCTTCGCGGTGCCCGCCGGGGTCAGGGTGCGCAGTAGTGGCATGGTGCGCCGCGCGATCACCGTCGACAGCACGATCACGCTGTGTGAGCGCACCACCGAGCTGGTCCGGTCGATGCTGAGCAGCACCGATTGCAGTCCTGCGTGCGAGTCGGCGCCGAGCCGGCACAGCACGTCGCCGGAGCCGGTGGTCGCGTAGGCCTCCAGCACGCCGGGGATGGCTTCGAGTTCGGCGCTGACGGTGTCCAGCGCACCCTGCGCGATCTCCAGCGTCACGAAGGCCTGCACGTCGAATCCGGCGGCGGTCACGTCGATCTGCGGATCGTAGGAGGCGATCACCCCCGACTCCTCCATCCGGTTGATCCTGGCCTGCACGGTCGCCCGCGCGACCTTCGTGCGCCGCGACAACTCGAGGATCCCGGCCTTCTGGAACTGGTGCATCGCGGTGAGGATCGCGAGATCGAGTTCGTCCAGTTTCGCCGGCGTACGCATCGAAAGGCCTCCGTGTCTGCGCGGTCAGGTGCTATTCAAATTGTCCACCATCGGGCCGCGATAGGTAGCTTCTTGTGTCAGCCTGTTCAGACTCCGATGTAGTAGTTGCCCAGCTCGCCCGGAACGGGATTTCCTAGGTCATGACCATTGAGCAGCAGCTCGTCGGGCTGATCGAGCACGACGACAGCATCGATCCGTTTCCGGTGATCGGGTGGGACGCGCTGGTGTGGGTCGTCGGCAACGCGACCCAGAGCGCGCACTTCCTGCAGTCGGCGTTCGGGATGCGGCTGGAGGCGTACTCCGGTCCCGAGACCGGCAATCGCGACCACAAGTCGTTCGTGTTGCGCAGCGGGGGAGCGCGGTTCGTCGTGCAGGGCGCGGTCGATCCCGACAGTCCGCTCGTCGCCCATCACGACCGGCACGGCGACGGCATCGTCGACATCGCGCTCGAGGTGCCCGATGTCGACCGCTGCATCGCGTGGGCGCGCGACCACGGCGCACGGATCCTGGTCGAACCGCACGACCAGAGCGACGAATTCGGCACGGTTCGCTCCGCGGCGCTGGCCACCTATGGCGAGACCAGGCACACACTGGTCGACCGGTCCGGGTACTACGGGCCGTACCTGCCGGGCTATATCGCGCGCACGTCCACCCATCAGCGGCGCACCGCCCGGCTCTTCCAGGCGATCGACCACGTGGTCGGCAATGTGGAACTCGGCATGATGGACCGCTGGGTCGACTTCTACCGCAACGTCATGGGATTCACGAACATGGCCGAGTTCGTCGGCGACGACATCGCCACCGAATACTCCGCGCTGATGAGCAAGGTCGTCGCCAACGGCAACCACCGGGTCAAGTTCCCGCTCAACGAACCGGCGGTGGGCCGCAAGCGTTCTCAGATCGACGAGTACCTCGAGTTCTATCGCGGCCCCGGCGTCCAGCACATCGCCCTTGCCACCGGTGACATCCTCGCCACGGTCGACGCGCTGCGCGCCGAAGGCGTCGAATTCCTGCAGACCCCCGACACCTACTACGAGGATTCCGAACTACGCGCCAGGATCGGCCATGTGCGAGTCCCGGTGGGGGAGTTGCAGCGCCGCGGCATCCTGGTCGACCGCGACGAGGACGGCTACCTCCTGCAGATCTTCACCCGCCCGCTCGCCGACCGCCCGACCGTCTTCTTCGAACTCATCGAGCGACACGGCTCACTCGGCTTCGGAAAAGGCAACTTCAAGGCCCTCTTCCAGGCCATCGAACGCGAACAGGAGGCTCGCGGCAACCTGTGAGCCGGGTGCCGCAGCCATTAGAGTTCATGGCATGCGGATCCCCTCGGCGATCATCACCGGCATGGCCCTGGTCGTCATGCTGACGTCGTGCGGATCGGGGGGCGACTCCGATACGCCGACCGGCCCGAACCGGCCACCACCGAAGGTCGCCTCGCTGGGGCCGTTCGTCGGTGAATGCGGACACGTCACCGACGACGAGGTCCGCAATCTCGCTGGCCTCGGCCAGATCTCGCGCGTGTACAAGAACGCGACCGGATGCAACTGGCAGGCCGCGGGGTTGAGTTCGCCGAGCGTCACCTTCGCCTCGTATCGGGGCAGCCCGATCGACCGCGAGAAGGCGTGGGTGTCCAACGTCGGCCGCAATCCGCAGACCATCGACGTGGGTGGCCGCCCTGGTTTCCAGGCGCTCGCTCCCGAGGGCACCGTCTGCGATCTCGCCGTCCAGCTCGACGACGACTTCTTCGAGTGGTCCATGTCCACCGGCCTGTTCGCGACCGGCGGCAACCCGTGCGACCGGACCAGGAAACTGGCCGAGCTGACCGTGGGACGGCTCGAATGAGCGCGCGCCGGGTCGCGGTTGCCGCGACGGCCGCGCTGTTGCTCACCGCCGGGCTGGCCGGCTGTGCCGAGAAGGTCCAGGGCAACGCGCAGCCGCTCGGCGGCGGTGGCGGTGGTGAGGCGATCAACACCGACTTCGACAAACTGCTGCGCGAGTGCGACGTGGTGGCCAGCGACAAGATCGGCGAGATCGTCGGCAACGCCAGCTTCGTCCAGGACTCGTTCTCCGGCGCCGTCTGCATGTGGGAGATCGAGGACGCCCCCGGCGGCGGGGCCATGGCCACCCTGAACTGGTACGAGATGGGTACGCTGAACAACGAGAAGGCCACCAACGACAAGTTGGGCTATCTCACCGGCGACATCACCGTGCAGGGCCGCAGGGCGCTACAGGTGCGCAGGCCGGGCGACAACGACTCCTGCGGTGTCACCGCCCCGGCCGCCGATGTCGGGGTCGTCGGCTGGTGGATCAACTACAAGCCGGGTTCGGCACACCCGGATCCGTGCGCCGCCGCCCAGAAATTGGTGGAGCTGACCTTGGATCTGGCCCGGTAGAAGCCTTGACGGGCCACCCCGCTTTGACCCAGATTCGGGCACGCGGGTATCGTGGATCCCTGTGCCCGGATTGCTACGGGCAAGTTCGTGCGTGAACGTAGGCCAGCGAAAGCGGCCGGAACGTTCCAGCGTGCCCAGAAAAAGGGCCCTGAGCTGCGCGCGACACGCCCGACCGCGGGTTAACGGAAACACGGTCGGACGTGCGAGTGAAAGCTCGATGAACTGAAGACATGTGTTCCGACAGCCGCAATTACCAATAAGGAAAGCCGGTCTATGCCAACCATCAACCAGCTGGTCCGCAAGGGTCGCCGCGACAAGGTCTCCAAGACCAAGACTGCGGCCCTGAAGGGGAGCCCGCAGCGTCGTGGCGTGTGCACTCGCGTGTACACCACCACCCCCAAGAAGCCGAACTCCGCGCTCCGTAAGGTCGCGCGTGTTCGCCTGACCAGCGCAGTCGAGGTCACGGCGTACATCCCCGGCGAGGGCCACAACCTGCAGGAGCACTCGATGGTGCTCGTCCGTGGCGGTCGTGTGAAGGACCTCCCCGGTGTCCGCTACAAGATCATCCGTGGCTCGCTGGACACCCAGGGTGTGAAGAACCGCAAGCAGGCCCGCAGCCGCTACGGCGCCAAGAAGGAGAAGAGCTGATATGCCACGCAAGGGCCCCGCACCCAAGCGTCCGCTGATCAACGACCCGGTCTACGGGTCGCCGCTGGTCACTCAGCTGGTCAACAAGATCCTGCTGGACGGTAAGAAGTCCACCGCCGAGCGCATCGTCTACGGTGCTCTCGAGCAGGCGCGTGAGAAGACCGGCACCGATCCGGTCGTCACCCTCAAGCGTGCGCTGGACAACGTCAAGCCCGCCCTCGAGGTGAAGCCCCGCCGCGTCGGTGGCGCCACCTACCAGGTGCCGGTCGAGGTCCGTCCGGGCCGCGCCAACACCCTGGCCCTGCGCTGGCTGGTCAGCTACTCCCGCGCCCGTCGCGAGAAGACCATGGTCGAGCGTCTCGCCAACGAGCTCCTCGACGCCAGCAACGGCCTCGGCGCTTCGGTGAAGCGTCGCGAGGACACCCACAAGATGGCCGAGTCGAACCGGGCCTTCGCGCACTACCGCTGGTGATTGCCGCCCGGCCCGTCGCTAGTGTCGGCGCCGGAAGGCTTTCAGTCGGGACGCGGCACTTCGGTGCCGCCCCCGGCGTTGACATTGTGACGACCCGAACCAGGGTCGTTCCCGAGAATTCCAACTAGCTAACGAGCGGGGAAGATTTCCGTGGCACAGGACGTGCTCACCGACCTGAACAAGGTCCGCAACATCGGCATCATGGCCCACATCGATGCGGGCAAGACCACCACTACCGAACGCATCCTCTTCTACACCGGTATCACGTACAAGATCGGTGAGGTCCACGACGGCGCTGCCACGATGGACTGGATGGAGCAGGAGCAGGAGCGTGGTATCACCATCACCTCCGCCGCTACCACCTGTTTCTGGAAAGACAACCAGATCAACATCATCGACACCCCCGGGCACGTCGACTTCACCGTCGAGGTGGAGCGTTCGCTGCGCGTGCTCGATGGTGCTGTCGCCGTGTTCGACGGCAAAGAGGGTGTCGAGCCGCAGTCCGAGCAGGTGTGGCGTCAGGCCGACAAGTACGACGTGCCGCGTATCTGCTTCGTGAACAAGATGGACAAGCTCGGCGCCGACTTCTACTTCACGGTGCAGACCATCAAGGACCGTCTCGGTGCCAAGCCGCTGGTCATCCAGCTGCCGATCGGCGCGGAGAACGACTTCGAGGGCATCGTCGACCTGGTCGAGAACAACGCCAAGGTCTGGAAGGGCGAGACCAAGCTCGGCGAAGAGTACGAGGTCGTCGAGATCCCGGCCGACCTCAAGGACAAGGCCGAGCAGTACCGTCAGGAGCTGCTCGAGACCGTCGCCGAGTCCGACGAGTCGCTGCTCGAGAAGTTCTTCGGCGGTGAGGAGCTCTCGATCGAGGAGATCAAGGGCGCCATCCGCAAGATGACGGTCAACTCCGAGCTGTACCCGGTGCTGTGTGGTTCCGCGTTCAAGAACAAGGGCGTGCAGCCCATGCTCGACGCGGTCATCGACTACCTGCCGTCCCCGCTGGATGTCGAGGCCACCACCGGCCACATCCCGGGCAAGGAAGAAGAGCTCGTCACCCGCAAGCCGAACGTCGACGAGCCGTTCGCGGCGCTGGCGTTCAAGATCGCGGTGCACCCGTTCTTCGGTGAGCTCACCTACGTCCGCGTGTACTCGGGCAAGGTCGACTCCGGCTCGCAGGTCGTCAACTCGACCAAGGGCAAGAAGGAGCGCCTGGGCAAGCTGTTCCAGATGCACTCCAACAAGGAGAACCCGGTCACCACCGCCTCGGCAGGCCACATCTACGCCGTGATCGGTCTGAAGGACACCACCACCGGTGACACCCTCTCGGACCCGCAGAACCAGGTCGTCCTCGAGTCGATGACGTTCCCGGACCCGGTCATCGAGGTCTCGATCGAGCCCAAGACCAAGTCCGACCAGGAGAAGCTCGGCACCGCGATCCAGAAGCTGGCGCGCGAAGACCCGACGTTCTCGGTCAAGCTGGACGCCGAGACCGGCCAGACCGTCATCGGCGGCATGGGCGAGCTCCACCTCGACATCCTCGTCGACCGCATGAAGCGCGAGTTCAAGGTCGAGGCGAACGTCGGTAAGCCGCAGGTGGCCTACCGTGAGACGATCACCAAGCCGGTCGAGAAGCTCGAGTTCACGCACAAGAAGCAGACGGGTGGCTCCGGCCAGTTCGCGAAGGTCATCATCGCGGTCGAGCCCTTCGTCGGCGAAGACGGTGCGCACTACGAGTTCGAGAACAAGGTCTCCGGCGGTCGCGTGCCCCGTGAGTACATCCCGTCGGTCGACGCGGGTGCCCAGGACGCCATGCAGTACGGCGTGCTCGCCGGCTACCCGCTGGTGAACCTGAAGGTCACCCTGCTCGACGGCGCGTACCACGACGTCGACTCGTCGGAAATGGCGTTCAAGATCGCGGGCTCGCAGGCCCTCAAGGAAGCGGCCCGCAAGGCCGGTCCGGTGATCCTCGAGCCGCTCATGGCGGTCGAGGTCATCACGCCCGAGGATTACATGGGCGACGTGATCGGCGACCTCAACTCCCGCCGTGGCCAGATTCAGGCCATGGAGGAACGCAGTGGTGCCCGTGTCGTCAAGGCGCTGGTTCCGCTCTCGGAGATGTTCGGCTACATCGGTGACCTTCGGTCGAAGACCCAGGGTCGCGCGAACTACTCCATGGTGTTCGCCCAGTACGCGGAGGTTCCGGCCAACGTGTCCAAGGAGATCATCGCCAAGGCGACCGGCGAGTAATTCGCTTGCCGGGGCCAAGTACGCTTGGCCCCGGCAACCGGGCGTCAGCACGACCCCCCTTAATAACCGCACTGCTGCAAAAAAGCACGCACTAACTAGTCCAGGAGGACAACAGTGGCGAAGGCGAAGTTCGAGCGGACGAAGCCCCACGTCAACATCGGCACCATCGGTCACGTCGACCACGGCAAGACCACGCTGACTGCGGCGATCACCAAGGTGCTGGCTGACAAGTACCCGGATCTGAACGACGCGTTCGCGTTCGATCAGATCGACAAGGCGCCGGAGGAGAAGGCTCGTGGTATCACGATCAACATCTCCCACGTCGAGTACCAGACCGAGAAGCGCCACTACGCGCACGTCGACGCCCCCGGTCACGCCGACTACATCAAGAACATGATCACCGGTGCCGCCCAGATGGACGGCGCGATCCTGGTCGTGGCCGCCACCGACGGCCCGATGCCGCAGACCCGTGAGCACGTGCTGCTCGCCCGCCAGGTCGGCGTGCCCTACATCCTGGTCGCGCTGAACAAGTCCGACATGGTCGACGACGAGGAAATCCTCGAGCTCGTCGAGATGGAGGTCCGCGAGCTGCTGGCCTCGCAGGAGTTCGACGAGGACGCGCCGGTCGTGCGTGTCTCCGGTCTGAAGGCGCTCGAGGGCGACGAGAAGTGGGCTGAGGCCATCGTCGAGCTCATGAACGCCGTCGACGAGTCGATCCCGGACCCGGTCCGCGAGACCGAGCTCCCGTTCCTGATGCCGGTCGAGGACGTCTTCACGATCACCGGTCGTGGCACCGTCGTCACCGGTCGTGTCGAGCGCGGCATCGTGAACGTGAACGAGGAAGTCGAGATCGTCGGCATCCGCGAGAAGAGCACCAAGACCACCGTCACCGGTATCGAGATGTTCCGCAAGCTGCTCGACCAGGGCCAGGCCGGCGACAACGTCGGTCTGCTGGTTCGTGGCATCAAGCGCGAAGATGTCGAGCGTGGCCAGGTCGTCGTGAAGCCGGGCACCACCACTCCGCACACGGAGTTCGAGGGCCAGGCGTACATCCTGTCGAAGGACGAGGGTGGCCGCCACACCCCGTTCTTCAACAACTACCGTCCGCAGTTCTACTTCCGTACGACTGACGTGACGGGCGTTGTGACCCTCCCCGAGGGCACCGAGATGGTCATGCCCGGTGACAACACCGAGATGTCCGTCAAGCTGATCCAGCCGGTCGCCATGGACGAGGGCCTGCGTTTCGCGATCCGTGAGGGTGGCCGCACCGTCGGCGCCGGTCGCGTCACGAAGATCGTCAAGTGAGTCTGTAGACCCACTGACACCGCAACGGCGTCGCTCCTTCGGGAGCGGCGCCGTTCGGCGTTTTCCGGCGCAGCTGTCCCCGCTGTCGTGATCGTGGTTTGTCGGTGGGGCTCGGTAGCTTGGGGGCGGCAACGCAGTCGAAGGGATCGGAGACGTCGTGGGTAGAGCTGCGCTCGAACAGGAGTTGGACGTCACGGAGGGGACCCTCGAACACGGGATGCCGTATCTGGCGTTCGGTTCGGGGCGGCCGTTGGTGTTCTTGCGGTGGTTCACGCCCGATCACGACAATCCGCGTGGGTGGATGCGGGCCAGTGAGATCAAGACGATGGCGCCGTTGGCCAGGCATTTCCGGGTGTATGCGGTGAATCGCGCGCCGGGGATGCCGGTGGGGACGACGATGGCCGATATCGCGCGGGAGCACGCAGAGGCGTTGCGGGCCGAGTTCGGCGAACCGGTCGATGTGCTGGGGATCTCGTCCGGTGGGTCGCTGGCGTTGCAGCTGGCCGCGGATCATCCGGCGGTGGTGCGCAGGCTGGTGGTCGCCTCGTCGGGGTATCGGCTCGAAGATGCCGCGCGGGAGTCGCAGATGAAGTACGCGACGGCCGCGGCAGCGCGGAAGCGGGCGCTGCACCATCTGGTGACCCAGGGGATCGAGTCACCGGTCAAGGCGCGGCTGGTCGGTGCCGTCGGATGGCTGGCCGATCCGCTGGTGCGGCCGAAGAATCCGGCCGACACCCTCGCGTTCGTGCGCGCCGAGGACGCGTTCGATCTCGACGGCAGGCTCGCCGACATCACGGCCCCGACCCTGGTCGTCGGCGGTGATCGGGACGAGTACTACTCCGTCGACACCTTCCGCCACACCGCCGACGGCATCCCCGGCGCTCGCCTCGTGATCTATCCCGACACCACGCACCTCGGCGCCATCAAGCACCAGCGTTTCGCGCCCGACGTCACCGCATTCCTGGAGGGGGCTTGATCAGGCAGGCCGGACGCGAACGGTGACGCGACCGCGGTCGTCGCGTTGGCTCACCGCGTGGCCAGACTGATCCACACCACCGATACGCAGGGTGACCGGCGCGCCCTCGCCGAGGAAATTGCGCCACCACTTCTTCTTGTCCGGCATCATCACCCCGATGACGTACTCGTCACCGGAACGGCGGTAGTTGACCGGCGTGCTGAAGGTGCGCCCCGAGCGGCGGCCGACGTAGCTGACCTGAGCGAAGGACCCACCGAGGAGCTTCCCGACGACCGGCGCCTCGGTCAACGCGACCACTCCGGCGTTGAACCCGCTCAAGCCCCGACGCAACAACGATTCCTGACTCAACGGCCTCTCCTGCCTGGTGGTGAAGAACTAGCACGTGCCGCCCACGGTAGCGAGCGTGTCGATTTCCGCGCGATCAGCGAATCTTGGCGCCGTAGACGTGTTCGACGCTCAACGCCATCAGCACCCGGCGGTCCGAAACCATGACCTCCCGGTACTCGTTCCAGTCCGGGTGCTCACCGGCGGCGGCCCGGTAGTAGGCGACAAGAGCCTCCACCTCGGGACCGTTCGGGTCGGTGCCGGGACCGGTGAGGGTGACGCTGCCCTCGGCCGTGGCCCAGGACCAGCCGTCGGGCGCGGTGACCTCGAAGGCGGCCCGCGGATCCCGCCGGAGGTTGGCCGTCTTGGCCCGGCCTTCGGTCATCGAGACATAGATGATCCCGGCATCACGGTCGTAGTACTGGGTGACCGGGGACAGTTGCGGACGTCCGTCCGCTTTGATCGTGGCCAGTACGCCGAGCTTGGCCGTCGCGAGCAGCTCTCGCGGGTCGAACTCTGCTGTCATCGGTGGGTCTCCTCTGGGTGCACGGTGCATGACTCGCCGGATGGGCCACCACAGCCGGGCCCTCGTTGTGACGAACCGTGCTCGCGGCGGATTTATGCCCGGCTCGAATTCCCGAACACGCGCCGGCGGAAATCCCGTCGACAGCCGGGCAGCCGACCGCGTAGAACTGGACTCATGGTTACGGCACGTCCGCATTCGCGGCACTAGTTCACCTCGGGTCTTCGGGCGCCGGTGTGGCGCCGCGTGATCCGACGCCCGTGCCGTCCGGTGGAACGCACAACTGGCGAGCGTCGACTCTTCGACCGAACTAGTTGACCCACTGGGGGATTCCCATGACCAGACCACGCGCCGACCTCGCCCGCATGCGCAATATCGGCATCGCCGCCCACATCGACGCGGGCAAGACCACCACCACCGAGCGGGTGCTGTTCTACACCGGCGTCACCCGCACCCTCGGCGAGGTCCACGACGGGACCGCCGCCATGGACCGGATGATCCAGGAGCGCGAGCACGGCATCACCATCGCCGCCGCGGCCACCACCTGCTGGTGGAACGAGCACGAGATCACCATCCTCGACACCCCCGGCCACGTCGACTTCACCGTCGAGGTGGAGCGATCGCTGCGGGTACTCGACGGCGCGGTCGCCGTGTTCGATGCCAAGGAGGGCGTCGAGCCGCAGTCGGAGCAGGTGTGGCGCCAAGCCGACAGGTACGGCGTGCCGCGGATCTGCTTCGTCAACAAGATGGACAAGCTCGGTGCGGATTTCGCCTTCACCGTGCGGACCATCGCGGAGCGACTCGGCGTGCGGCCGTTGGTGATTCAGCTGCCGATCGGCGCGGAGGGCGAGTTCGACGGCATCGTCGACCTGGTCGAGATGAGGGCGAAGGTGTGGCGTGGCGACACCGACCGCGGTGCGCGTTTCGAGGTCGTCGAGATCCCGGACGACCTGCGCGTCAAGGCCGAACAGCACCGTGAGGCGCTGCTGGCCGCGGTCGCCGAGGCCGACGAGGCGGTGCTGGAGCGCTACCTCTCCGGCGCGGCGATCCCGGTCGACGAGCTCAAGGCCGCCATCCGCACGATGACGGTCGACGCGCGCGCCTACCCCGTCCTGTGCGGTTCGGCGCTGGCCAACATCGGCGTGCAGCCGCTGCTGGACGCGGTGGTCGACTACCTGCCTTCGCCGCTGGATGTGGTCGCGGTGCACGGCTTCTCACCGGAAGGGGAGAACATCGAGCGCGCGCCCGATATCGCCGAGCCGTTCGCGGCCCTGGCGTTCAAGGTCGCGCTGCATCCGTTCTTCGGCAAGCTCGTGTACCTGCGGGTCTACTCGGGCCGCATCGAACCCGGTGCGGCCGTACTGAATTCGACGAATGGACGAAAGGAGCGCCTGGGCAAGCTGTTCCAGATGCATTCGAGCACCGAGATCGCCGTCGATCGGGTGCAGGCCGGTCAGATCTGTGCCGTGATCGGTCTGAAGGAGACGGGCACCGGCGACACCCTGTGCGATCGGAACGCGCCGATCGTGCTGGAGTCGATGACCTTCCCCGACCCCGTCCTCGCCGTCTCGATCGAACCGCGGACCCGCGCGGATCAGGACAAGCTCGGCGTCGCCCTGGCTCGCCTGGCCGAGGAGGATCCGACGTTCACCGTGCACGTCGACAGCGAGACCGGCCAGACGGTCGTCGGCGGCATGGGCGAACTGCATCTGGAGATCCTGGTCGACCGGATGAAGCGGGAGTTCCGGGTCGAGGCCGAGATCGGCGCACCACGGGTGGCCTATCGCGAAACCGTCACCGCCGCGGTGGATCTGTTCGAGTACACCCATCGCAAGCAGGTGGGTGGGCGCGGGCAGTTCGCCAAGGTGGTGATCGCGCTGGAGCCGCACGTGGCCGAAGACGGCGCGGTCTACGAATTCGAGAGCCGGGTCGCGGGTGGGCGCGTACCGCGGGAGTACATCCCCGCGGTCGACGCGGGCGCGCAGGACGCGCTGCGCGTCGGCGCGCTGGCCGGCTTCCCCCTGGTGAACGTGAAGGTGACGCTGCTCGACGGCGCCGCCCACGTGCAGGATTCGTCGGATCTCGCGTTCCGGATGGCAGGCGCGGCAGCGGTGCGAGCCGCCGCCGCGTTGGCGAAACCGGTGCTCCTCGAACCGCTGATGGCCGTCGAGGTCGTCACTCCCGAGGAGTACATCGGCGAGGTGATCGGTGACCTGAACGCCCGCCGCGGCCGCGTCACCGACCTCACCCAGCGGGGCGGCGCCCACGTCGTGCGGGCCCTGACCCCACTCCAGGAGATGTTCGGCTACATCGGTGATCTTCGCTCGAAGACCCGGGGCCGGGCGAACTACTCCATGGTGTTCGACTCCTACGCGCCGGTCCCACCGGCGGTCGCGGAGTCGATCATCGCCGGCGGCTGAACAGGCCCGGTGGCGTCGTATCCAGTGGAGACGACGCCACCGGGTTACTCGCCTCGGCAGGTCGCTACCACCGCCTACAGCCGCTGGGCTCGCCGAGTTCTGTGCGGTGCACGCCGTCGGCAGCGAGCCGACATGATGCGCGCCTCGGTGCGGTAGATCACGCGTCGGTCACTCGGCGGCGAGGACACGATGCTGGTCGTGCGCACTCTCCGCTGTCGCAGGGCCGAGCAGCCGTAGCGCGTCGGCCGTGCTCGCGTCGCGCGGGGTGTAGACCTCGAGTCGGTGGTCGGGGCTGTCCGGTTGCAGCCACACCTGGTAGTCGACGTCGACGGGCCCGACGGTGGGGTGATGCAGGTGCATGGCGCCGACTGTGCAGTCGGCGACTTCGCCCTCGGCCCACAGGGCGGCGAATTCGGCACTGCGCATGGACAATTCGCCGATCAGTTCCGCCAGGTGACCGTCGGTGGGGTAGCGGCCCGCGGTGAGGCGCAGGTAGGCGACGTGGATGCGGGCCAGCTCGGACCAGTTGCGGTGCAGGTCCCTGGTGAGGGGGTCGAGGAAGAACATGCGCGGGATCGAGGGACGCAGGGCCGGGTCAGCGGGGGCGGCGAAGTCGAGGTGTTCGGCGAACAGGGCGTGCCCGGTGCGGTTCCAGGCCAGCACGTCACCGCGGCGGCCGAGGACTACGGCGGGCATGGTGTCGCCGAGCGCGTCGAGCAGCGCGAGGACCCTGGGGTGGGCGCGTTCGGGTTCGGAGCGGGTCAGGCGCGGCGTTGCGGGGAGTCCGGCCAGGTTGTGCAGGTGAGTGGTCTCGGCGGGGTCGAGCCGCAGCACCCGGGCGATGGCCTCGATGACCTGCGACGATGCCGTTCCCGCCTGATCCTGTTCGAGTCGCGTGTAGTAACCGGCGCTGACACCGGCCAGCTGGGCCAGCTCCTCGCGGCGCAGCCCGGGCACCCGGCGGGTGGCGCCGTAGGTCCGCAGCCCGATGCGCTCGGGTGTGGTCCGGTCGCGGCGGGTCTTGAGGAATGCGCCGAGGCTTTCCAGTTCCATGTCTTCCGATCGTAGGCACGGCGGCGGACCGGCGGGTATCCCCGCGAGGTGTACCCATCACCGGGTCTGGTTGCCGGTGGCGGGCTGCCGCAGATTCGGGGTCATGACTCGACTCGACACACCCCCTTCGACGCTGCGGGCCTGGCTGGGTCTGGTGGTGATCCTCGGGCCCGTCCTGCTGGTCGCCATGGACGGCTCCGTGCTGTTCCTCGCCATGCCCGCGATCACCGACGCGCTCACCCCGACCGCGGACCAATCCCTGTGGATCCTGGACGGTTACGGTTTCGCGGTCGGCTCGCTGCTGATCGCGTTCGGCGGCATCGGCGACCGGTACGGCAGGCTCCGGCTGCTGATGATCGGCGCCGCCGTGTTCGGGCTGGCTTCGGCAGCAGCGGCTTTCGCGCCGAGCGCCGAGATCCTGATCGGCCTGCGGGTGCTGATGGGCGTGGCGGGAGCGACGCTGCTGCCGTCGGCGCTGGCGATCCTGAGCACCCTGTTCGCCGACCCGCGCCTGCGCGCACAGGCCATCGGGATCTTCGCCGCCACCTTCGCCGCGGGGTTCGCCGTCGGCCCGATCGTCGCGGGGCAGCTGCTCACCAGGTTCTGGTGGGGATCGGTGCTGTTGATCAATCTGCCTGTCCTGCTGGTGTTCCTGGTGTTCGCACCCGTACTGCTGCGTGAGGTGCGCGAGTCCGGCGTCGGTCGGGTCGATGTGGTGAGTGTGCTCGCCTCGGCCGCCGGGCTGCTGCTCACCATGTACGCGGTCAAGCACGCGGCGGCGGACGGTCTGTCCGCGACCGGGTCGGTGGCCGGGCTCGCCGGTCTCGCGCTGCTGATCTGGTTCGTGCGCAGGCAGTTCCGGATCACGCACCCACTCATCGACTTCGGGCTGTTCCGCAGTCCGGTGTTCACGATCGCGATCGTCACCGGATTCCTGCCGCTGGCCGCCTGGTCGGCGACCGCCTATCTCGCGAGCACCTATCTGCAGTCGGTGCTCGGGCTGACGGTCGCCCGCGCGGCCTCGCTCGCGGTCCCCGGTGCCGTGGTGCTCACCGTGGCCGCGGTCGTGACGCCCAGCGTCGTCGCCCGGATCGGGCAGTCGGCGGCGCTGATCGGCGCGCACTTCGCCATCGCCGCCGGACTGTTCCTGTTGCTGTTCGCCGGTGATACGGGCGGTGCGGGTTGGTACATCGCCTCGACCGCCGTCGCGGGCATCGGCTACGGCATCTCGTTCAGCGTGGTCGCCGATATCGCCGTCGCCGCGGTCCCGCCCGAACGGGCAGGTTCGGCCGCCGCGCTCGCCGAGACCGGCAACGAACTCGGCAACGCCGTCGGGATCGCGGTCTTCGGCTCGCTGGCCGCGCTGCTGTTCCGGCTGCACGGCCCCGACCTCGCGCCGACCCTCGGCGAGACCCTGCGCCTGCCCGCTCTCGCGCCGTTCGTGCTCGCGGACGCGCGCGCCGCGTTCGTGGACGGCCTGCACGTGGTCGCCGTGACCGCGGGGCTGCTACATGCCGCGCTCGGGCTGCTGGCGGTGCGCGTGCTGCGCCGGTCAGCCGAGGTGGGTCATGCCCGCGGCGACCACCTGGGCGACGGAGAGCAGGTCGTCGGTGGTGGGGACCGGGATGTCGTCGAGAGCGTGTAGGCGGTCGGTGCCCGCGATGGCGAACATGGCCGAGACCCAGGCGGCGGCGCAGGCGCGCAGGGTGCTGGGGCGGATGGGGGTGGGGACGCTCTCCTGGAGGACGCGGGCGGTGACGTCGAGGAGCTGGTCGCGGAGCTGGCGCAGGCGGCGCCGGACGTCGGGGTGGGTGTCGGCCTCGCGCCACATGATGACGCGCAGGACCGAGGAGTGGTGGTCACGCAGGTTGATGGCGGTGTCGAGGTTGATCAGGCTGGTGGCCGGGTCACCGGGGGCGATGACGGCGTTCAGGTCGTCGATCGGGTGTTCCGGGACGCGTTCGCGCATGAGCGCGGACAGGATCGCGTTCTTGGTGGGGAAGTAGTAGAAGACCAGGCCCTTGGGCACACCGGCGGCCGCGGCGAGGGCCGCGGTCGGGGTGGCGTCGAAACCGTGTGCGGCGAACAGGTTTTCGGCGGCATCCAGAATGAGTTGCCGGGCGTCGCCATCGCGTTTCGCGTTGCGGCGCCCGACGTGTCGGCCCGGCATCAGTGATGCGGAGCCATGTTGTGCAAGCGGGCATTCATCGCGGGCAGCGCGGCGACCGCCACCACCACCGTCACTACTCCGACGACCCATGCGGTCATGGACGCGCCGCGGTAGGCGGTGAAGTCCATCGCCCACGGCGAGATGAACAGCAGGACGCCGAACAGGCCCATGGCGTAGTCGGCGGCGGCCATTTCCGCCCTGACCATCTGGATCAGCCCGGTCGCCGCGATGAGTACGCCGAGCACGATCAACGTCCAGCGGGCGTTGTCGTTGGTGCTGACCCACAGGGGCGACAGCGCGGTGAATGCGCCGAGCACTACGGCGAGAAAGTCCTGTGCACGGCTGTCGGTGAACATAGGGAAATGCCTCCTCGGTGAGATGGAAAATCCTTCTGACCTCGGTCTACTCCTGATTGACCGCCCGGTCTATACCGGAACCGGCACGGTTATGTTGCGACGTGGGTGTCACTGGTGACCGTGCGCACTGGTACAAACATCTGGGGGCCGTAGTGGCCCGCGACACAAGGACATGGGCGGTCAGCTCCCGGCGGCGGTGGCTCGCGCGAGCACGTAGGGCGCCGCTCATGGCGAGAGGACACAGGTATGAGCGCGCCCATCGTGATCGTCGGAGCGGGTCTGGCCGGCCTGCGCACGGCTGAGGAACTGCGCAGGGCCGGGTACGAGGGCGGTGTGCTGCTGCTCGGCGACGAGACGCGCCCGCCCTACGATCGCCCGCCGCTGTCCAAGCAGTTCGTCCGCGGCGAGACCGACGACACCACCCTGCGTCCGCCGGAGTTCTTCGCGGAGAAGAACATCGAGCTGCGCCTCGGCACCGCGGTCACCGGGGTGGACACCGCCGCGCGCACCGTCACCCTCGCCGACGGCACCGGCATCGGCTACGACCAGCTGATCATCGCGACCGGTCTGCGCCCGCGCAGGCTGCCCGGCCTGTCCGAGGTGGCCGGCGTGCACGTGCTGCGCGCCCACGAGGACGCCCAGACCCTGCGCGCGGAACTGGACGGCGCGAACCGGGCGCTGATCATCGGCGCCGGTTTCATCGGCTGCGAACTGGCGGCCAGTTTCCGCGCGGCCGGCGTCGAGGTGAGCCTCGTCGAGCCGCAGCCGACCCCGCTCGCCTCGGTGCTGGGTGAGCGGATCGGCGGCCTGGTGGCCCGCATGCATCGCGAGGAGGGCGTCGACCTGCGCTGCGGCGTCGGCGTCGACACGCTGCGCGCCGACGATGCCGGGCGGGTGCGTGGCGCTGTGCTCACCGACGGCAGCGAGATCGACGCCGACCTGGTCGTGATCGGTGTCGGGTCGGTCCCGGTCACCGACTGGCTGGCCGATTCCGGCATCGAACTCGCCGACAAAGCCGTCGGGGGCGGTGTGCTCGCCGACGAGGTCGGCCGCACCTCCGCCGAGGGTGTCTGGGCGGTCGGCGATGTCGCCGCCTGGCAGCACGACACCGGCGTCCGCAAGCGCGTCGAACACTGGACCAGCGCGGGCGAACAGGCGAAACTCCTGGTCACCGCGCTACTCGGCGGGGCTGCCCCGACCGCGGCCAGGGTGCCGTACTTCTGGAGCGACCAGTACGACGTCAAGATCCAGGCCCTCGGCACCCCGTCACCCACCGACGACGTCATTGTGGTCACCGACGACGGCCGCAAGTTCCTCGCCTACTACTCCCGCGACGGCATCCTCACCGCCGTCCTCGGTGCGGGCCTGACCGGCCAGGTGATGAAGCTGCGCGCCAAACTGGCCACCGAGACCCCGGTGGCGGACCTCCTCGCCGCCGCGGGCTGACCCGAAGGCTCTGTCCGGCGCCGCGGAACTGGATTACTGTGGCGGCGTGGGGTTTACCGATTACGCGCCCGGTGATGTCGTCCAGTTCCCGGCGGGGCCGTTCGTCGGAATCTGTGGCGTCGTCCGTGAGGTCGATGTCCGGCGCGCGACGCTGCGGCTCGAGTTCGCCGAAGGGGTCGCCCACCGCGAAGGCGGCGTCCTGCGCGAGCGGCGGCACAATCTGACGGTCGGGTTCGACGAGATCGAATTGGTCTAGCCGCGCCGAATCGGCGGGGGACACGGTCGCGACGGGCCGATTCGGGTGCCTGTAATACGGTGGACCCCGTGATCGTCGCGCTTATCGATTCCGGCCTAGGCCTACTGCCGACGGCTGCGTGGTTGCGCAAGTTGCGGCCCGATGTGGATCTGCTGCTCCTGCTCGACCCCGAGGGCGCACCGTGGGGGCCCAAACCGGAGGACTGGGTGGTCGAGCGGGTGCTCGGCGCGGCGCGGCAGGCGCTCGAACTGGGCGCCGAAGTGATCGTGCTGCCGTGCAATACCGCGAGCGTGACGGCGCTGGAGCACGTGCGGGCCGCGGTGGGGGAATCGGTGCCGGTGATCGGGACCGTGCCCGCCATCAAGCCCGCGGCGGCGCAGTGCCGGTCGGTGGCGGTGTGGGCGACCGCGGCGACCACCGCCAGCCGCTACCAGGCCGACCTGATCGCCCGCTTCGCCGGTGACGCGAAGGTCGTCGGCGTAGCCTGCCACGGCCTGGCCGACGCGATCGACCGCGGCGACCTGCCCGCCATCCGCGACTCCATCGCCGACGCCGCAGCGCGCACGCCGGCCGACGTCGAGGGCGTCGTCCTCGGTTGCACGCACTATCCGCTGGTCATCGATGCCATCGTGGCCGCGCTGCCCGACGGTGTGCGCCTGTTCGACAGCGCCCAGGCCGTCGCCGCGCAGACCATGCGCAAGATGGACGAACTCGGCCGCCCGACGACGGGCAACGGCACCGTCACGGTCCGCAAGAGCGGCCTTCCCGGTGCATTGCCGTCCAGCGCGGCGACATTCGAATCCGGTCGGCTACTCGGCGCCACCGACCTCTGACCGGCCACGAATTGTCGGTGCACCCGTGTTGAATACGGGTGGTTGTCCGTCGATCGGAGGTGTTTGTGGTGTCCGAGGCTCCCACTGCCGACCAGGTGCGGTCCGCGCTGGCCGAACTGGCGAATCCGGCTGACGCGCGGCACTTACAGCGCTTCTTCAAGACGGGCCCCGGCGAATACGGCGAGGGAGACGTCTTCCTCGGCGTCCGCGTCCCCGCCACCAGAAAGGTCGCGAAACAGTTCGCCACCCTTCCGCTGAAGCAGATCGGCGAGCTGCTCGACAGCCCGGTCCACGAAGAGCGCCTGGCCGCCCTGCTCATCCTGAACGCGCGCTTCGCCGCCGCGTCGAAACCGCGCACCCGCGACGACGCCGCCCGCGCGGAGATGGTCGAGTTCTACCTCGACGCCGTGCGCCGGGGCCGGGTGAACAACTGGGATCTGGTTGACGCCTCCGCCGAGCACATCGTCGGCCCCTGGCTGCTCGACGAAGACCGCGCCCCGCTGTTCCAGCTGGCACAGCAGGATTCGCTGTGGGAGCGGCGGGTGGCGCTGCTGTCGACCTTCGCCTTCATCAAGGCGGGCGACCCGAGCACGACGCTGGAACTGGCCGCCAAGCTGCTCGACGACCGCCGCGACCTGATCCAGAAGGCGCTCGGCTGGATGCTGCGCGAGGTCGGCAAACGCGTCGACCCCGCGGTGCTCACCGGCTTCCTCGACGTCTACGCGCCGAGCATGGGCCGCACCGCGTTGAGCTACGCCGTCGAGCACCTGGCCCCGGAGCAACGCGCCGCCTACCGCGCGATGCGGTGACAGGGTCGAGCTGGTCCGGGACCCCGGCTCAGAACTGGATCTTCAGGTGGTCGGTGACCGGTCGCGCCTGGCAGCCGAGGATGTACCCGTTCTCGATGTCCTCGGGGTCGAGGATCTCGGCGTTCCCCATCTCCACCTTGCCCTCGAGCACGGTGCAAGCGCAGGACCCGCACTCGCCCTCCTGGCAGGAGTAGGGCACGTCGAGGCCCTTGTCGAGCATGATGTCGACGAGGGTCTGCTTGCGCGGCCAGGACAGCTCGTGCACCTGCCCGTCGAGCTCCACCTCGACCGTCGCGGCGTCGGCGGCCTCTGCGTCGCTGACCTCGACCGGAGCGTGGTCGGCGAACGGGTCACCGGCGAGGGAGTTGAACACCTCGGCGTGGGTGCGGGCGCGCGGCACCTCCAGCGTGGCCAGCGCGTCGTGCACCAGGTCCATGAACGGCTTCGGCCCGCACATGAACGCCTCGTAGGCGGTGTAGGGCGCGACCAGCGTCGAGAGCATGTCGGCGGTCGGCAGCCCGAGCAGCGGTTCGAGCCAGTGGATGACGGTGAGCCGCTGCGGGTGCTTGCCGACGAGCTCGCGCAGCTCGTCGGCGAAGATCACCGAGTTCGCGTCGCGGTTGGCGTAGACCAGCACCACCTTGCCGGTGCCCTGCGACAGCGCCGACTTCAGGATCGACATCACCGGGGTGATGCCGCTGCCCGCGCCGAACAGCAGCAGGTTCTCGTCGAGGTTCTTGGGCGTGAAGATGCCCGACGGGGGCAGCACCTCGAGCTGGTCGCCCGCGGCGACGTTGTCGCACAGCCAGTTCGAGCCGTACCCGCCCTCGGTGCGCTTGACCGTCACCTTGGGCAGATCGTCGGTGAACGGCGAGCTGGCCAGCGAGTAGCAGCGCGCGACCGAGCCGGTCTGGTCGCTGGGGATGCGCAGGGTCAGGAACTGGCCCGGCGAGTAGGTCATGCGTTCGCGGAGGTCGGCGGGCACCTCGAAGACCACGGAGTTGGTGTCGGCCGTTTCGGCGATCACCGCGGCCACCCGCAGCACCACCGAGCGCGAACCGTGCGGAACCTCGACTGTGGTCATGTCGTCCTCTCGAACAAAACTAGAACGTGTTTCAGTTTCATGCTAGGTCGGGACGCGCCTGCAGGGCAAGCTGTGCCTCGAGACCGGCGACCAGTACCTCCATCCCGAAGTCGTAGGAGTACTTGCCGCGCAGGTCCGCCATGTACTTCGTGGCCCGTGCCACCGCCTCGGGCAACAGCACGTCCGCCGGCGCGGAGCGGTCACGCGGATTCACCCGGCTGCGGCCGAACAGGTAGGTGTGGATGGTCGCGTACGCGGCCAGCACGTTGCGGTCGCTGAAGCCCGCGTCGAACAGGATCTCCATCACCGCGTCGATCAGGTCGAGCTGCTTGCCGAGCATCTGCTCGAGCAGGATGTCGCCCAGGCCGGGATGCCTGCGCAGTTTATCGTCTATCTGATCGATCAGATCGCGCAGGCGCTCCTGCCATGGCCCCGACTCGCGCGATGGCTTGCGCACCCCGAGTAGCGCGGCGCTGGCCACCAGGTCGAGCAGTTCCCGTTTGTCGGCGACGTAGTAGTACGGCGCCATCGGCGAGACGCCGAGCTCGCGGGAGAGTCTGCGCATCGACAGCTTCTCCACGCCGTCCTCGCGCACGACTCGTAGCGCGGCCTCGACGATCTCCGACTCCGAGAGTGTGGAATGCGCGCCGCTCCCTGCCCCTCCGTGGTTACGCAAACTTCCGCCTCACCTCTACTGCCACCGGGCGATCGGCCCGCTCCCGTCCTGCTCCCGGAAGTCTAGAGGGGCGGCCCAGAGCGCTCGCGGCCATCGAGATTTTCGAATTCCGCCCCTTTATGGCAGTGACTGACGTTAAAGTCGGCGGTGACCGGCTACACAATGGAGGTACTCATGCCCGAGAACGCAACGCGTGCGACCGTCGAATCCGACGAAGACCTGGTCACCGAGACGCTGATCGAAGAGGTCAGCATCGACGGCATGTGCGGCGTGTACTGACCATGGAGGCAGGCGTGCTCGATCTCGACACCCGCTGGGCGCTGCATCCGCGCGTCTCGCTGCGCCCGGAATCCTTCGGTGCGCTGCTGTATCACTTCGGCACTCGCAAGCTCTCGTTCCTCAAGAGCCGCGACCTGGTCGACGTGGTGCAGTCGTTGCCTGCCCATGCCTCGGTGCGGGACGCGCTGCGGGCCAAGGGCGTCGGTGCGTCCGACGCGCACCTCGCGGCGCTCGCGCAGCTGGCCGACACCGACATGATCGTGCCCGCACCGGGCCCGGTCACGCCGGTGACACCGGTGAGCATGCCTGCCTCCACGGACACCACCCAGGGCGGCAGGCTGATCGACCGCTTCGAATCGGGTCTGGCCGCACCGATCTGCCTGACCTGGGAACTCACCTACGCGTGCAACCTGTCGTGCGTGCACTGCCTGTCCTCGTCGGGTCGCCGCGACCCGAACGAGTTGACGACCGAGCAGTGCAAGGCGCTGATCGACGAGTTCGAGCGCATGCAGATCTTCTACGTCAACATCGGCGGCGGCGAGCCGACGGTGCGCCCGGACTTCTGGGAACTGGTCGACTACGCCACCGCCCACCACGTGGGGGTCAAGTTCTCCACCAACGGCGTTCGCATCAACGAGGAGGTCGCCGCCCGGCTGGCCGCCAGTGACTACGTCGACGTGCAGATCTCCCTCGACGGTGCCGACGCCGCGGTCAACGACGCCGTGCGTGGCCCCGGCTCCTACGACACCGCGATCCGCGCCTTGGAAAACCTGCACAACGCGGGCTTCAAGGACGCCAAGCTCTCGGTCGTCGCGACCCGGCACAACATCGCCCAGCTCGACGAATTCAAGGCCATCGCCGACCGTTACGGCGCGACCCTGCGCCTGACCCGCCTGCGCCCGTCGGGCCGCGGCGCCGACGTCTGGGACGAACTGCACCCGCTGCCCGAACAGCAGCGTGAGCTCTACGACTGGCTGGTCGCCAACGGCGAGGGCGTGCTCACCGGCGACTCGTTCTTCCACCTGTCCGCCTTCGGTTCCGCGCTGCCCGGCCTGAACATGTGCGGCGCGGGCCGGGTGGTGTGCCTGGTCGATCCGGTGGGCGACGTCTACGCCTGCCCGTTCGCCATCCACGACCGGTTCAAGGCTGGAAACATCGTCGCCGACGGCGGTTTCGACGCGGTGTGGACGACCTCGGAGCTGTTCGCCGAACTGCGCGAGCCGGTCGACGGTGGCGCCTGCACCAAGTGCTCGCACTACGACGCGTGCCGCGGCGGCTGCATGGCGGCGAAGTTCTTCACCGGCCTGCCCGCCAACGGTCCCGACCCGGAATGTGTTCAGGGCTATGGCGAAGCGGCGCTGTCGATGCCTGGACGCACGATTCCCAGACCCGCGGTCGACCATTCGCGCCCGGTTCGTACCCGAGGCCGGGTGTCGCTGCCGTTGACCGTGAAGCGTGCTCCTGCCAAGGCGTGCAACGAGAGTCCGCTCGGATAAACGGGCCGGTTGCCGAAAGTGCGCTGCCGATCTTGTTGACGCGTCCGGCTAACGGTCACGGCGGCATTTCTGGCGGACTTTCCTCCTTTTTTGTGGGGTGATGATGTCTGCGAGCTCGAGTGCGAATAGCATGCGAGGAATGCGCCATGATCGTCTGCCCGACGGCTTCGGGGTACGGATCGATCCACGGGTACGCGCATTTTCCGGGGGTCGGATCCTGATCGGTGGATCGCCCGCGCGGATCATGCGCCTGGCCCCGGAGGCCGCCGAGCTGATCGGCGACGGGTACCTGGAGGTGACCGATACCAAGTCCGCGATCGTGGCGCGCCGGCTGCTCGATTCCGGTGTGGCGAACCCGCGGCCGCGGCTGTTGCCCTCGCTCGACGATGTCACCGTCGTCATCCCGCTCTACAACAACGCCGACGGCCTGCTGCGCCTGCTGGCCACGTTGCGCGGGCACAACGTCATCGTCGTCGACGACGGCTCCGACGAACCAGTGCGCATCCCGCCACGTCAGGGCCGCGGTCAGGTGACAGTGCTGCGCCACGAGATCCCGCTGGGTCCGGCGGCCGCCCGCAATGCCGGATTACAGGCGGCGACAACGGGCTTCGTCGCGTTCCTCGACTCCGATGTGGTCCCCCGCAGTGGCTGGCTGGAAGTCATGCTCGGGCACTTCAGCGATCCGCAGGTCGCGCTGGTCGCGCCGCGCATCGTCGCGCTGGACAAGGAGTCCAACGCGCTGGCCCGCTACGAGCACACCCGGTCCTCGCTCGACCTGGGCAGGCGCGAGTCCGCGGTGCACGCGCGCGGTGTCGTGTCCTATGTGCCGAGCGCGGCGCTGCTCGCCCGGCGCGCGGCGCTGCTCGGTGAGGGCGGTTTCGACGAGTCGATGCAGGTGGCCGAGGACGTCGACCTGTGCTGGCGGCTGGAACGGGCGGGCTGGCGGCTGCGCTACGAGCCCGCCGCGCATGTCGCCCACGACCACCGGGTGGCCTTCCGCGCCTGGTTCGGCCGAAAGCTGTTCTACGGCACCGGCGCCGCACCGCTCGGCAAACGGCACGCGGGGATGGTCTCGCCGCTGTCGGTACCGACCTGGACCGTGCTGGCGAGCATTCTGTTCGCGACGCTGTCCAAGTGGGGACTGCTCGGCGGGCTGGTCACGCTGGCCACCGCGCTGGTGCGGATGCGGCGGGTGTTCACAGAACTGGACAATCCGACCCGCATCGCTGCGGTGTATCTCGCGCGCGGCTATTTCGCCGGAATGTGGCGGCTGGCTTCGGCGATGTGCCGCGACTACTGGCCGGTGACGCTGGTCGCGGTGCTCGCCTCGCGGCGGATCCGCAAGATCGCGATCACCATGGCGCTCGCCGACGGACTGGCCGACTGGTTCACCCATCGCGATTCCGGTGGGCTCGACCCGGTGCGTTATGTCGCCTACAAGCGTCTCGACGACGTCGCCTACGGCAGCGGCCTGTGGCTCGGCGTCATCAGGGCGCGCAGCTTCGAGGCGCTCAAGCCGAGCGTGCCGCCCCGCTGAGTTTCACTGCGTGACCAGCACTCTCGTCGTCGGGGCCGGGTCGGCCGGGTGCGTGCTCGCGGCCCGGCTCAGTGCCGACCCGGCGCACACGGTCCTGGTGCTGGAGGCGGGACCGGTCTGGGCGTCGGCCGCCGAGGTGCCTGCCCACCTGCTCGATCCTGGGCATCTTCCGGTCGGCCCTGACTCCGGCGTGGTGTGGCGGTACCAGGGAAATATCGTGCGGGGCAAGCTGATCGGCGGGTCGGGCGCGATCAACGGCAGCTACTTCATCCGGCCGACCGCCGCCGACTTCACGGAGTGGAGCGCGGCGGCCGGCAGCGCGCTGTGGTCGTTCGACGCGGTGCTGCCGCTGCTCGCCGAGCTGGAATCCGATCGGGATTTCGGTTCCGCGCCCGGACACGGCGCACGCGGCCCGATCCCGGTCCAGCGCACCATCGACCCGGCGCCGGTCAGCAGGGAGTTCGCCGACCGCTGCGCGGCACTCGGCTTCACCGAAGTCGCCGATCTCAACGCTATCCCCACGGAAACGCCGCCCGGCGTCGACCGGGTGGATGGTTTCGGTCGGGTACCGCTGGCGTTGTCGCGCGGCCGCCGAGCCGGTCCGGCGCTCACCCATCTCTATCCAGCCCTCGCCCGGTCCAACCTGACCGTGACCGGCAGGACAACGGTGACCCGGCTGATGCTGCGGGGTTCGCGGGTCGTCGGCGTGGAGTGGGCGCGCGGTCGCGAACGCGGAACGGCCTTCGCCGACCGGGTGATCGTGTGCGCGGGCGCCGTGGAATCGGCGGCGCTGCTGATCCGCTCCGGGATCGGTCCCGAGTCGCGGCTGCGCTCGCTCGGTGTTCCGGTCGTGCTGCCCGCACCGGTCGGCGCCGGGTGCACCGATCATCCGGAGATCGGTATCGAGTACCCGGGACCGGTGCCGGAATCGGCGACGGTCGCGCTCGAATACGTCCTGGAACTCGACGATCTCGAGCTGCGCCCGTATACCCCCATGTTCACGCCGGGCCTGCGCAGGCTCGGTGTCGCGCTGATGTCTCCGGAGTCGACCGGCGAACTGACGCTCGGCTCGGCCGACCCGTCCGTCCCGGCCCATATCGACCAGGGTTATCTGCGCAGCGCCCGCGATCGCGACCGGCTGCGCGCCGGGGTCGAGGTCGCGGCGCGAGTGCTCGGCCTACCGCTGCGCACCGTCGACGACACCTGGCTACGCGCGCATCTGGGGACGTCCCAGCATCTTTCGGGTACCTGCCGGATGGGCCACGCCGGTGACCCGCGCGCCGTCGTCGACGAGACCGGCCGGGTGCATGGCATCGAGGGCCTCACGGTCGCCGATCTGTCCGTTGTCCCGGTGCCGTTGCGCCGTGGTCCGCAGGCCGCGGTGGTGCTGCTGGCGGCACTGATAGCCGATCTCCATGCGGTGTGACGAAGTGACATTTGCTACCACAATGTGACCTGCGGGACAAACCCACACTTCTGGCGAAGCAGCTGATAACTGACCGGTACAGTTTGTAGCGGGAAAGAAAGGCAAATGGTCAGCAATCTCGCAGGTGGGCGGCCCCCACGGCAGGCGGCGGAGACGGGCGCACAGCTCGGTGCTCTGGAAGCCTATGCCGCACAGGCCCATGGTTTTCTCAGTGCCGGTGGTGAACAGCTGACCCAGCTGGCCGGCCTGCTGCGTCCGCTCGTACTCGAATCCTGGCTACGCGGTGTGCGTGGCGGAGTCGATCCGACGGACGTCCTCGACAGTCGCGGTCTTCGTGGTGCCGATCTGGTGCGTTACCGGGATGCACATCCCATCGCCGCACTGATGCCACTGATCGACAAACTGCTGGTCCAGGACGCGGCGCGCGCCGGACTGATCGTGACGGTCGCCGACCAGTTCGGCCGGGTGCTGTCGGTACACGGCCATCCCGAGCAGGTCGCCGCCGCCGCCGAGATCGGCGTGCGCGAGGGCGACGATCTCAGCGAACGCCGGATCGGCACGAACGCGGTCGGCCTCGTCGTGCGCACCGGCCGCGCGACCTGGATCCACGGACCCGAACATTTCCTCCATCGCATGCACCAGATCACCGGCGCTGCGGCGCCGGTGCACGAGCCGGACGGCCGGTTGATCGGCGTGCTGATGATTGCCGGCGGGATGCGGGTGGCCAAGCCCGAGATCCTC
This sequence comes from Nocardia sp. NPDC055029, assembly GCF_053608525.1. Taxonomy (NCBI): domain Bacteria; kingdom Bacillati; phylum Actinomycetota; class Actinomycetes; order Mycobacteriales; family Nocardiaceae; genus Nocardia; species Nocardia sp. NPDC055029. The sequence continues at coordinate 98,413 of NZ_JBSGVQ010000019.1, read as the reverse complement.
GCTCTGGTGAAAGCCGCGGCCACGGCGGCCGAGATGGATCTCGTCCTGCGGGCGATGCGCGCGGGCCGCGGTGGCCCGGCCGCGGAGCCGCAACGCACCGGCGACGCGGGCGCCGACGCGGGTCCGGCCCGGCTCGGGCTCGATGTGCTCGGCCTCGGACAGCCACAGCTGAGTGTGGCGGGGGAGCGGGTACCGCTCTCGCAACGCCATGCCGAGATCCTGCTCTTGCTCACCGAGCATCCCGAAGGCCTTGGCGCCGATCATCTGGCGCTGCTGCTCGACGACACCGATCTCGACAACGGCACGATCCGCGCGGCGATGTCGCGCCTGCGGTCGGTGGTCGGCGCGACGGTCGTCGGATCGCGTCCATACCGTCTCCGGGTGCATGTCGCAACCGATGTGGAGGCGCTGCGGGCCGCGCTCGACTCCGGTGATATCGAATCCGCATTGCGCTTGTACGCCGGTCCGGTGCTGCCGCGATCCTCGGCTCCCGGCATTTGCGACATCCGGGACGAGCTTCGCGTGCGGCTGCGCACCGCGGTGCTCGCTTCGGCCGATCCCGGCGTGCTGCGCCGGTGGACAGCGGGTCCGGAAGGGCGTGACGACGCCGCCGCATGGGCCGCGTACCGGGCCACCGTCGACCGCGATTCGCCACTGTATGCGCAGATCGAGGCCAAGATCCGGGTGCTCGACCGGCGCCTCGGGGCCGATGCAACGCAGATGCAACGTTTCGGCTCATAGTCTCCGGTTCTGAAAGTGTGGCAGCTCACACATCCGCCAAGGATGTGGCGTGGCACACACTGCTGCCCAGGTCGTGGGCTACCCTCCAAACCAACTGGGCGCTTGTTCGGTTTTTTTATCGGAAAAAGTTCCTTTTTATTAACTGACCGCCTAGTGTCTGCAATGCATGGACAGGCAGCCATGTGATGTAAGTGACAACGCCGAGGCGCGAGGTTCGAGCCGCGGCCGCGATGTTGGAGGAACGATCAACAGCTAGGCACCGCGACGGACACGAACCGTCTGTCGCGCCGACGGCCGACCGGTCGTCGATCTCGTCCACATGATCTGTCGGGGATCCTGCGCGAGTGTGGCGTCACGCCCACTGCGCTCATGCCGAATTTCTCGGTCTCACGGAGTACGCCAGGTGTCTTCGTGCTGCCCGAAAAACGTTCGGTCTGCTGTTTTTTCGCGATTCGAGGAGGCTCTGGTGCACGGTACGGAGTTGGGTGGGTTCAGCGCGCGACCACAGGAAGCGGAGGCCGCGTCGGCGCCGTTCCCGCTGACCCCCGCCCAGCTGGGTGTCTGGTACGCACAGCTGCTCGACCCCGATGTCCCGATCACCATCGCCCAGTACGTCGACATCACCGGTGCGCTGGATGCCGCTGTGCTGCAACAGGTCACGGCCGAGGCTGCGCACGCCTACGGCTCCCCGCTGGTGCGCATCGGCGAATCCGACGGCGTCCCGTACCAGGTCGTCGACCACACCATCCCGGTCGAGACCGAGCTGCCGCTGATCGATCTGCGCCACCACGACGACCCGGTCGCCGCCGCGCATGAGTGGATGCGCGCGGAATTCGGCGCCCCGATCGACCTGCTCACCGACCGGCTGGTGGCGGGTGCGGTGCTGCGGGTCGGCGAGGCGCGCTGGTTCTGGTACCTGCGCGGACACCACATCGTGCTCGACGGCTACGGCGCCTTCACCAACTCCCAGCGCATCGCCGAGCTCTACACCGCCCGCGTGCTCGGCACCCAGGCACGCGAGGTCGTGCCCGGTGACCTGGCCGAACTCGTCGAGGGCGAACAGCGCTACCGCGAGAGCACCCGGTTCGCGGGCGACCGCGAACACTGGGCCGAGCGCATCGCGGGCCTGGACAGCCCGACCGGGCTCGACACCCGCACCGCCCCGCGCGCCGCGATCAACCTGGTGACCGGCGGACGCCTCTCGGAAAAGCTGGTCGATCGGCTGGAAACCATTGCCGCCAGCGATGATTCGACCATCTCGGCGGTGCTGCTCGCCGCCTTCGCCGCCTACCTCGGCCGGCTCACCGACACCCCGGACGCGGTGCTGAGCCTGCCCGTCACCGCCCGCACCACCGCGGTGATGCGCCGCTCGGCGGGCATGCTGTCCAATATCGTGCCGCTGCGCCTGCCCACCGGCGCGGCGGGCGCCACCACCACGTGGGGTGAGCTGCTGCGCGCGGCGCGGGTGGAGGTGGCCGGTGCGCTGCGGCATCAGCGCTACCGCGCCGAGGACATCCGCCGCGACGCCGAGGACGACGGCCGCCCCGCCCGGCGCGCGCTGTTCGGCCCGCTCGCCAACTTCATGCTCTTTCGCAGCGACCTCACCCTCGGCACCACCACCGGCCGCTACCGGGTGCTGTCCACCGGCCCGATCGAGGACCTGAGCCTCAACGTCTACTACGGCGACCGCGATCGCGTGCACGTCGACTTCGAGGCCAACCCCAACCTCTACGACGCCGACACCCTGGCCCGCCACCACAGCCGGTTCCTCGGCTTCCTCGAGCGCCTCTCGGCCGCCGACCTGGACACTTCGATCGCCGCCGTCGAGGTGGCGACCGAGCTGGAACTGGAGGTCAGCACCAAGATCTGGAACGCGACCACCTTCGACGTCGAGGCCGCGCTGGCCGAGCGCCGCGTGGCCGCCGCGACGCTGCCCGCGCTGTTCGAAGCGCAGGTCGCCCGCACGCCCGACGCCGTCGCGGTGCGGATGGCGGGCGACGACGACGCGACCATGACCTACGGCGAGCTGGCCCAGCGGGTCAACCGGCTGGCCCGGCGGCTGCGCGCCGACGGCATCGGCCCGGAATCGCTGGTGGCGCTGAGCATTCGGCGTTCGCCGGACCTGGTCGTCGCGATGTACGCGGTCCTCGCCGCGGGCGCGGCCTACGTGCCGATCGACCCGGATCATCCGGCCGAGCGCATCGCGCACATCCTCGGCATTGCCGCACCGGCCGCCGTCCTGACCACCACCCGCGACGGTGCGCCCGGCGCCGACGCGCTGCCGGTGCTGGCCGTGGACGCTCTCGATCTCAGCGGCTGTGCCGACACCTCGCTGACCGATGCCGAGCGCGCCGCACCGCTGCGCCCCGGTCATCCCGCCTACGTCATCTTCACCTCCGGCTCCACCGGCCTGCCCAAGGGCGTCGCGGTCGAGCACGCCGCGATCGTCAACCGGCTGGTGTGGATGCAGCACAGCTACCGGCTGCACGGCATCGACGTGGTGCTGCAGAAGACCCCGATGACATTCGATGTTTCGGTGTGGGAGTTCTTCTGGCCCTTGCAGATCGGCGCGACGCTGCTGCTCGCCGAGCCGGACGGTCATCGCGATCCCGGGTACCTGCGTAAGGTGATCGGCGAATACGGCGTCACGGTCGCGCATTTCGTACCATCGATGCTGGAAGCCTTTCTCGCCCAGCAGGAGATCGCCGAGCGCACCTCGCTGCGACTGGTCTTCGCCTCGGGCGAGGCACTGCCCGCTGCACTGGCGCAGCGGCTGCGGCTGCTCACCGGAGCGCGGCTGCACAACCTCTACGGCCCGACCGAAGCCGCCGTCGATGTCACCTTCCACGAGGTGAACGACGCCGACCGGGTCACGGTGCCGATCGGCGCGCCGGTGTTCAACACCCGGCTCCATGTTCTCGACTCGCGGCTGCGGCCGGTACCGGTCGGGGCTTCGGGTGAGCTGTATCTGTCGGGGGTACAGCTCGCCCGGGGTTATGTCGGACGTCCCGAGCTCACCGCGGGCCGCTTCGTCGCCGACCCGACCGCGCCGGGTGCGCGGATGTACCGCACCGGTGACCTGGTGCGCTGGACGACCAACGGGGAACTGGAATACCTGGGCCGCACCGACTTCCAGGTGAAGCTGCGTGGTCTGCGGATCGAGCTCGGCGAGATCGAAGCCGTGCTCGAAGGCGTCGAGGGCGCGGTGCGCGCGGTGGTCGTCGTCCGCGGCGATGCCGGTGTCGGCGAACAGCTCGTCGCCTATGTCGTGGAATCCGAGCCGGGCACGGTCGCGGTCGAGCAGCTGCGGGAGGCGGCGTTGCGCGCGCTGCCCGGGTACATGGTGCCCGCCGCGTTCGTGCTGCTCGACGCTCTGCCGGTGAACGCCTCCGGCAAGCTGGATCGCAAGGCGCTGCCCGCCCCCGCCCGTATCGTTGTCGCCTACGCCGAGCCGGTCGGCCCGGTGGAGCAGACGGTGGCCAGGGTGTTCGGCGAGGTCCTCGGGCTCGACCGGATCGGCCGCGACGACGACTTCTTCGCGCTGGGCGGCAACAGCCTGGTCGCGACCCAGGTGGCGGCTCGGCTCGGCGCCGACCTCGGCTGCCGGCTCGGCGTGCGCGATCTTTTCGGCGCGACCACCCCCGCCCGGCTGGCCGCCGCGATCGCCGAGCGCGCCGACGCCGGGATCTCCGCCCAGCTGCCGGTGCTGGCGGCGCGTCCGCGTCCCGCGCTGATCCCGCTCTCACCCGCGCAGCAGCGGATCTGGTTCCTCAATCGGTTCGATCCGTCGGCGCCCGGCTACAACATGCCGTTCGTGGTCCGGCTGCGCGGCACCGCGAATCTGTCCGCGCTCGTCGACGCGCTGACCGCCGTCGTCGGGCGGCACGAGGCGCTGCGCACCGTGTTCCCCGCGGTGGATGTGCCCGGCGGCGAGGTGGCCGAGCAGGTCGTGTGTGACGCCGGGATCGTGCGGATCGGTGAGCCGACCACGGTCGCCGCCGTCGACCTGGACGCCGAACTCGCCCGATTCGCCTGCGCCGGTTTCGATCTCGAACGCGAGGCGCCGTTCCGCGCGCACATCTTCGTCGTCACGGATGAACCGTACGAGTGCGCGCTTGCGGTCGTCCTGCATCACATCGCGGCCGACGGTGTTTCGCTGCAGGTGCTGGTGCGCGATGTGCTCACCGCCTACCAGGCCGCCACCGCGGGCATCGAGCCAGGCTGGGCGCCGCTGAGTGTGCAGTACGCCGACTACGCGCTGTGGCAGCGCGAACTGCTCGGGGTGGAAACCGATCCGCAGTCGCTGGCCGCCCGCGAAATCGCTTTCTGGGAGCGAACTCTGGCGGGTCTGCCCGATCAGCTGGAACTTCCGTCGGCGCGGCCGCGTCCGGTCGAGCCGAGCATGCGCGGCGCCCGGACCGGCTTCACCATCGGCGCCGGCCTGCACCGGCAGCTGTCCGAGCTGGCCAACCAGGCGGGGGCGTCGCTGTTCATGGTGCTGCACACGGCGCTGGCCGTGCTGCTGGCCCGGCTCGGCGGCACCACCGACATCGCGATCGGCACGGGCGTCGCGGGCCGCGGCGACCGGGCGATCGACGATCTGATCGGCATGTTCGTCAACACCCTAGTGCTGCGTACCGAGATCGACCCGGCCGCGAGCTTCACCGCGGTACTGGAACACACCCGCGAGACCGACCTCGCCGCGTTCGCGCACGCCACGGTCCCGTTCGACCGGCTGGTCGACGTGGTGAACCCCGCTCGTTCGCAGTCTCGGCACCCGCTGTTCCAGGTGGCACTGAATTTCCAGGCCGTACTCGACACCAGCTTCGAGCTCGGCGGCGCCCCGGTGTCGGTGCACGAGATCGAACTCGACATCACCAAGTTCGACCTGCAGATCACCCTCGCCGAACGGCGCGGTGCCGCAGGCGAAGCCGCGGGCATCGACGCCGTCGCCCTCTACGCCACCGACCTGTTCGACGATGCCGAGATCGTCTACCTCGGCGCGCGTTTCGTGCGCCTGCTCGGCGCGGCGGTGTCCGCACCGGAGACGCCGGTCGGTGATCTTCCACTGCTGTCGGCGGCCGAACAGGCGCGCCTGACCGGCATGCGCGGCGCACCCGTCACCGCCACCGGTCTGCTTCCCGACCTCCTCGCCGCCGCCGTCGCGGCCGACCATGATCGGGTCGCGGTCACCGACGGCGACCGCGGCCTCACCTACCGGGAACTCGACCGGGCGTCCTCCCGGCTGGCGCGGGTGCTCATCGACGGCGGTGTCGGCCCCGATGACATTGTCGCGGTGGGTATTCCGCGCTCGATCGAGTCGGTGCTCGCGGTGTGGGCCATCGCCAAGGCCGGTGCCGCCTGGCTGCCCGTCGACCCGAGCTACCCGCTCGAGCGGATCACCCATATGGTGACCGATTCCGGTGCGCGAGTAGGTCTTACGGTGTCGGCGGCGCAGGACGCACTGCCTGGCCCGGCCGATTGGCTCGTCCTCGACGAGCTGAAGCTGATGGCCGACTGCGCCGCCCGCTCCAGCGATCCCGTCACCGACGCCGACCGGGTGCGGCCGCTGCGCACCCAGCATCTGGCCTACGTCATCTACACCTCCGGCTCCACCGGCCTGCCCAAGGGCGTGCTGGTGACCCAGGCAGGCATCGCCGGGTTCGCCGCCGAAGAGACCGACCGCATGTTCGGCACCCCCGACGCGCGGGTGCTGCAGGTCGGGTCGCCCTCGTTCGACATCTCCGTGATGGAGCTGCTGCTCGCGGTGAATTCCGCCGCCACCCTGGTGATCGCGCCGATGGGCCGTCACGTGGGCGCCGACCTCGCGCGATTGCTGGCCGAGGAGCGGGTCACCCACGCCCTGATGACCCCGTCGGGTCTGGCGGTGCTCGATCCCGCGCAGCTCGACGACCTGCGCATGGTGATGGTCGGCGGCGAAGCCTGCCCGCCCGACCTGGTCGCCCGCTGGACCGAGGGCGCCGTGCCCCGCGCGTTCGTCAACGCCTACGGCCCCTCCGAGACGACGGTCGCCACCAATATCAGCGCCCCGCTGTCCGCGCACGCGCCACTGACCCTCGGCACCCCGCTGCGCGGCATCGCCCAGTGGGTCCTCGACGACCGGATGCAGCCGGTCCCCGCCGGCGTCCCGGGTGAGCTGTATGTCGCGGGCGCGCAGGTGGCCCGCGGCTACCGCAGCCGCGCCGCCCTCACCGCAGGCCGCTTCGTCGCCTGCCCGTGGGAGCCGGGCGTGCGCATGTACCGCACCGGTGACCTGGTCCGCTGGACCGCCGAGGGCACCCTGGAATACCTGGGCCGCAACGACGACCAGGTGAAACTCCGCGGCTTCCGCATCGAACTGGGCGAGATCGAAGCCGCCCTGCTCGCCCAGCCGTCGGTGCGCCAGGCGGTCGTGCTGGTTCGCGCCGACGCGCACAGAGGTGACCAGCTGGTCGCGTACCTGGTGCCCGTCAACGCCGACGCCGCATTGCGCGGGGCCGCCGATGCGCGAGAAGGTTTCAGGGCCAACGGAATCGGGGTCGTTGCGAACGCGAATTCGTCGCACGACCGTGGGTCGGCCGGTGTCGATGCCGAAGTGGACTCTGACTCTGATGTGTCGCGAAAGGGTGTGGAGACGCCCGGCATCGGTGTCGAGGCGGTCGCGCCACGCGAGATTGTGCAGCCCGAGGTCGATGTCGTGGCGATCGAGACCGCCCTGCGCGGGTCCCTCGCCGCGCACATGGTGCCGTCCGCGTTCGTCGTCATCGACGCGCTGCCGCTCACCCCGGGCGGCAAGCTCGACCGCCGTGCGCTGCCCGAGCCGGTGTTCGCCGCTCGTGCGTTCCGTGCGCCCGCCGCGGGTGCCGAGACCGTGGTTGCGCAGGTGTTCGGCGAGGTGCTCGGTGTCGAGCGGGTCGGCACCGACGACGACTTCTTCGCGCTCGGCGGCAACTCGCTGGTCGCCACCCAGGTGGTCGCGCGCCTCGGCGCCGCGCTCGGTGTGACGGTGTCGCTGAAGGTGCTGTTCGAGGCGCCGACGGTCACCGCGCTCGCGGCCCGCCTCGGCACGGGCGAGACGGCACCGGCCCGGCTGCCGCTGGTGGCAGGGCAACGCCCGCAACGGATTCCGCTGTCCTACGCGCAGCAGCGCATGTGGTTCCTCAACCAGTTCGACGCGGATTCGGTGGCCGACAATATCGCCGCCGCCATCCGCCTGACCGGCACGCTCGACCACGCCGCTATGACCGCCGCGGTCGCCGCGGTGTTCGCCCGCCACGAGGCGCTGCGTACCCGCTACCCGTCCGTCGACGGCATCCCCTTCCAGCAGGTGCTCGCCGCCGAACAGCTGACGATCACGCTCGAGCCCGAAGCCGTCGACCCTGCCGCGCTCGATGACCGGATTCGTACCGTCGCCGCGGTGCCCTTCGCGGTCGACCAGGAACCGCCGGTGCGCCTGCATCTGCTGCGCACCGCCGCCGACGAGCACGTCCTGGTCCTGGTGCTGCACCACATCGCCGCCGACGGCTGGTCGGTCGCCCCGCTCACCCGAGACGTGATGGTGGCCTACGCCGCTCACCTCGCGGGCACCGCACCGCGATGGACCCCGCTGCCGGTGCAGTACGCCGACTTCGCCCTGTGGCAGCGCGCCGCACTCGGCGCCGAGGACGATCCCGATTCGCCGATGGCGCGCCAGATCGATTTCTGGACAACCGAACTCGCCGAGCTGCCCGACCTGCTCGCCCTGCCCGCCGATCGTCCGCGCCCCGCGGTCGCCTCGGGCCGCGGCGCCCGCCACACCTTCGCCGTTCCGGCCACGATCACCGACCGGCTGCGCGCGCTCGCCGCCGACACCCAGGCCTCGCTGTTCATGGTGCTGCATGCCGCCTTCGCCGCTACCCTGGCGAAACTGTCCGGCCAGCAGGATATTTCGATCGGCACCCCGGTGGCCGGCCGTGGCGATCAGGCGCTCGACGAGCTCGTCGGCATGTTCGTCAACACCCTCGTGCTGCGTACCCAGATCCGCCCCGACGCCACCTTCGCCGAACTCGTCGGCACCGTCCGCGACGGTGACCTGCGCGCCCTGGCCAACACCGATGTCACCTTCGACCGGCTCGTCGAAGCGCTCAACCCCGAGCGCTCCACCGCCAGGCACCCGCTGTTCCAGGTGATGCTCGACTTCCAGAACAACACCCAGACCGAACTCGAACTCGCGGGCCTCACCGCTTCCGAAATCGAGATCGACACCTACACCGCCAAATTCGACCTGCAGCTGACCCTGCGCGAGACCACCGACGGCCTGCTCGCCCGCTTCGAGTACGCCACCGACCTGTTCGACGCGCAGACCATCACAGATTTCGGTACCCGCCTGCTGCGGGTGCTGGATACGGTGACCGCCGATCCCAGCGTCGTGATCGGCGACATCGACCTCCTCGGCGCCGCGGAGCGCACCCGCATCCTCGACACCTGGAACGCCACCGAATACCCGGTCGACGAGTCCATGACGCTGGTCTCGCTGTTCGCGGCCCAGGCGGCGCGCACCCCTGGCGCGATCGCGCTGACCTGCGAGGACGAATCGCTCAGCTACGCCGACTTCGCCGAGCGGGTCAACCGCCTCGCGCGCCTGCTGATCTCGATCGGCGTCCGTCCGGACCGCACCGTGGCCATCGGCATGCACCGCTCCACGGACCTGGTCGTCGCCATGTACGCGGTGCTCGCCGCGGGCGGCGCCTACGTGCCGCTGGACCCGGAGCACCCGGCCGAACGCCTCGCCGACGTCATCGACGCGGCGGACCCGGTCTGCGTCCTCACCCGCTCGATCGACGAACTCGACCTGCCCGCGACGACGTCGGTTCCGGTGCTCGAGTTCGAGCAGCTCGACACCGCCGACTATCCGGCCGAGCCGATCACCGATGCCGACCGCCTCGCCACCCTCGCACCGGCCAATGCGGCCTATCTGATCTTCACGTCCGGCTCGACCGGCAAGCCCAAGGGCGTCGTCGTCTCGCACGCCTCGATCGTCAACCGCCTGGTGTGGATGCAGGACGCCTACCGCCTCACCGCCGCCGACACCGTGCTGCAGAAGACTCCGGCGACCTTCGACGTCTCGGTGTGGGAGTTCTTCTGGCCCTTGCAGATCGGCGCTCGGCTGGTGCTGGCCCGGCCCGACGGCCATCGAGACCCGGCCTACCTGGCCGACCTGATCGACGCCGAGTCGGTCACTGTCGTCCACTTCGTGCCGTCGATGCTGTCGGTGTTCGTCGCCGCTCTCGGCGCGTCCTCGACCGCCCTCGTCGACGACACGAGCATCGGGACGGTCGCGGGCGGCGCCTCGGCGAGCGCGCTCCCCGGGAACGTGACCGGTACGGCGGCCGGACGATGCGCGTCGTTGCGCATGGTGTTCGCGTCCGGTGAGGCGCTGCCGCCCGCACCCGCTCAGCTGTTGCGCCGCCACACCGGTACGGCTGTGCACAACCTGTACGGTCCGACCGAGGCCGCGGTCGACGTCACCTTCCACGAGGTCGTCGACGCCGATGTGCTCACCGTGCCGATCGGCGAGCCCGTCCACAACACCCGCGTCTACGTGCTCGACGCGCGGCTGCGGCCGGTCCCGGTGGGCGTCCCCGGCGAGCTCTACCTCGCCGGCGCCCAGCTCGCCCGTGGCTATGCGGGTCGCGCCGACCTGACCGCCGACCGTTTCGTCGCCGACCCGTTCGCCGTGTCCGCTGCGGGGGCTCCCGAGAGCCCTGCGGGCTCGCGCATGTACCGCACCGGTGACCTGGTCGCCTGGACCGCCGACGGCGAGCTGGAGTACCTGGGCCGCACCGATTTCCAGGTGAAACTGCGCGGTCTGCGGATCGAGCTCGGTGAGATCGAGGCCGCGTTGGCCGACCTGGCCGAGGTCGCGCAGGCGGCGGTCGTCGTCCGCGACGACCTGCTGGTGGCCTATCTGGTCGCGGCGACGGACATCGACACCGATGGGGTGAAGGCTGCTCTCACCCGCACGCTGCCCGCCTACATGGTTCCCGCGGCGTACGTCGAACTCGACGCCTTCCCGCTCAACGCCTCCGGCAAGCTCGCCCGCTCGGCACTGCCCGAGCCGGTTTTCGAGGCCGCCGTGTTCCGCGCCCCGGTCACCGAGGTGGAACGGATCGTGGCGATCACGTTCGCCACCGTGCTCGGTTTCCCCGCCGACCGGGAAGTCGGCCTGGACGACGACTTCTTCGCCCTCGGTGGCAACTCGCTCAATGCCACCCAGGTGGCCGCCCGACTCGGCGACGCCCTCGACACCCAGGTGCCCGTGCGACTGCTGTTCGACGCGCCGACCGTGGCAGCCCTGGCCGAACGGTGCGTCGCGCTGCGGGGCACCGGCCGTCGCCTCCCGCTGGCCACTCGCGAACGCCCGCAGCGGATTCCGCTGTCCGCGGCGCAGCGCCGGATGTGGTTCCTCAACCGCTACCTCGCCGATGCCGACGGCCCCGGCGACGCCGTCGACAACATCCCGGTCGCACTGCGCCTGTCCGGTGCGCTCGACATCACCGCGCTCGAAGCGGCCATCGCCGATGTCGTCGACCGGCACGAAACCCTGCGCACCAGCTACCCGGACGGCCCGGAAGGCGCCGAGCAGCTGATCGCCGACGCCGCACGCCTCGTACTGCGGCCGGAGCCGATCACCGAGGCCGAGCTGCCCTTGCGCCTGTTGTCCTGCGCCGCGATCAGATTCGACCTCACCACCGAAATCCCGTTCCGCGCAGCACTGTTCGCCGTGGCTGACGAGCACGTCCTCGTGCTGGTGATCCATCACATCGCCGCCGACGGCTTCTCCCTCGGCCCGCTGGCCGCCGACCTGATGACCGCCTACGCCGCCCGCCGCGACGGCACCGCCCCCGCGTGGTCGCCGCTGCCGATCCACTACGCCGACTACGCGCTCTGGCAGGACGAGAACCTCGGCGAGGCGACCGATCCCACCTCCCTCGCACACACCCAGCTGGCGTTCTGGCGTCGCGGCCTGGCCGGTCTCTCGGAGCAACTGGAACTGCCGACCGACCGCCCCCGCCCCGCCGAGTCCAGCTTCCGTGGCGGCGTGCACCGGTTCCAGATCGACTCCGATCTGCACAGTGAACTGCGTGAACTGGCCCGCAAGCACGAGGCCACCCTGTTCAGCACCGTGCACGCGGCGCTGGCGGTGCTGCTGGCCCGGCTCTCCGGCGGCAGCGACATCGCCATCGGCACCCCCGTCGCCGGCCGTGGTGAGGCCGCGCTCGACGGGCTGATCGGCATGTTCGTCAACACCCTCGTGCTGCGCAGCCAGATCGACCCGCGCGCCGAATTCGAGACCACCCTCGACGCCGTGCGCGCCGGTGACCTCGACGCGCTCTCCCACGCCGACATCCCCTTCGAGCAGATCGTCGACGCGGTGGACCCGGCCCGCTCCCGTAACCGCCACCCGCTGTTCCAGGTGGCACTGGTCCTGCAGAACTTCACCGTGCCCGCGCTCGAGGCCGCCGGGCTGACAGTCGCGCCCGTCGACTTCGACGCCGCGGTCGCCAAGTTCGACCTGCAGTTCACCGTCCGCGAATCCGACGACGTCGACGGCCGCGCCGACGGCATGGCCATCGAAATCGCCTACGCCACGGATCTGTTCGACGCGGGCAGCATCGCGGTGCTGGCCCGCCGGTTCACCCAGGTGCTGGCCGCCGTCGTCGCCGATCCGACCGTCGTGGTCGGTGACATCCAGCTGCTCAGCGCCGAGGAACAGCAGCGCACCCTGCACGACTGGGCGACCACCGGCAGCTCGGTGGCCTCGGACACCGAGACCATGCTGGACCGGTTCGCTCACGTCGCCGCGGCCGACCCGCAGGCCGTCGCGGTGAAGGCGGGCCCCGACGCCCTCACCTACGGTGAGCTCGACGCCTGGTCCAACCGTCTGGCCCGGCGTCTCGTCGGAGCCGGCGTCGGCCCGGAAACACTGGTGGCCGTTGCCCTTCCGCGTTCGGTGGAACTGGCCGTCGCACTGCTGGCCGTGCTCAAGGCGGGCGGCGGCTACCTGCCGATCGACCCGAACTACCCGGCCGACCGCATCGAGTACGTCCTCGACGACGCCCGTCCGCTGTGCGCGATCGCCACCGCCGGCGCCGGACTGGCTCGCGACTGGTTCGGCGGCCCTGTACTCGACCCCGCCGCCGACACCCTGAGAGGCCACTCGGCCGCACCGCTGACCGACGCGGACCGCCGCGCGCCGCTGACCTCGGCGAACACCGCCTACGTCATCTACACCTCCGGCTCCACCGGCCGCCCCAAGGGCGTGGTGATCCCGCACACGAACGTCCTCGCGCTGCTGGACAACAGCGCCGGCCACTTCGGCTTCGGCCCGTCGGACGTGTGGACGATGTTCCACTCCTACGCCTTCGACTTCTCGGTCTGGGAACTGTGGGGCGCGCTGCTGACCGGCGGCTCGGTGGTCCTGGTCGACTACTTCACCTCGCGCTCGCCCGAGCAGTTCCGTGCACTGCTGCTCGCCGAGCGGGTGACCGTGCTCAACCAGACCCCGTCGGCGTTCTACCAGCTCATCGCCGCCGATCTGGCTGCGCCGCGAGCGGCGGGCCCGGAGGAGGTAGCGGAGCGTAACCACGCAGGGTCCTCGGGAGCGGCGCCGTCGGATACTGCGCCCGCTCACTACGCGCTGCGTACGGTGATCTTCGGTGGTGAGGCGCTGGAACCGCAGCGGTTGTCGGGCTGGTTCGCCCGCTACCCGCACTCGCCGCGTCTGGTGAACATGTACGGCATCACCGAGACCACGGTGCACGCCTCCTATCGGGAGATCACGCCGGACACCGGTTCGGCCAGCGTGATCGGCAGTGCTCTCACGGGACTGACTGTGCGCCTGCTGGATTCGCGCCTGCGCCCCGTTCCGGTTGGCGTGCCCGGCGAAATCTATGTCTCCGGGGCGCAATTGGCGCGCGGCTACCTGGCTCGTCCCGCGCTGACCGCGAGCCGATTCGTCGCCGACGCCTACGGCGCACCGGGCAGCCTGGCCTACCGCTCCGGTGACCTGGCGCGCTGGACCGCCTTCGGCGAACTCGAGTACCTGGGCCGGGCCGACCAGCAGGTCAACCTGCGCGGTTTCCGTGTCGAGCTCGGCGAGATCGAAGCCGCGCTGCTGCACAGCTCGGTGGCTCCGCGCGAGGTCGCGGTGCTGGTGCGCACCGACCTGGTCGACGAGCCAAGGATCGTGGCCTACCTGGTCGCAGGCCCGGACACCGGTCACATCGAGGCCGCCGCGATCCGCCAGGAACTGGCCCGCACGCTGCCCGAGCACATGCTCCCGGCCGCCGTCGTGCCCGTCGAGCGCATTCCGCTGACCGTCAACGGCAAGCTGGACCGGGCCGCGCTGCCCGCTCCGGTCTTCGAGACCACCGTCTACCGCAAGCCGGCCACGGTGACCGAGGAGATCATCGCCGCGGTCTACGCCGAGGTGCTCGGCCGTACCGCCGCCGACGACCAGCCGATCGGCGCCGACGACGACTTCTTCGCCCTCGGCGGCAGCTCGCTGCTCGCGGCGAAGGCGGTGGCCAGGATCGGCGCCGCGCTGGACCGGCGGGTCGGCGTGCGGACCCTGTTCGAGACACCGCGCGTCGGCGAGCTGGCCGCGGCCGTGGACGCGCAGGCGAAGGTCGACCGTCCCGCGCTGGTCGGCCGGGCCCGTCCCGAGCAGCTGCCGCTCTCGCCCGCACAGCAGCGGATGTGGTTCCTGAACCGTTTCGACCGCGCCTCGGTGGCCTACAACATCCCGTTCGCGCTGCGCCTGTCCGGTGATCTCGATGTCGCCGCGCTGCGAGCCGCGGTGGGCGATCTGGTCGCCCGCCACGAATCGCTGCGGACGGTGTACCCGGAGTTCGACGGGGCGCCCGTGCAGTCCATCATGACTGCCGCTCAAGCGATTCCGTCGCTCGAGCGGATCGCTGTCACCGAGGCCGAGCTGCCCGGCGCGATCCGCGACCTGGCCGCGACCACCTTCGACGTCACCGCCGAGATCCCGGTCCGGCTGCGCCTGTTCCAGGTGAGCGCTGTATCCGGCGGTGATGCTCCCGAGGGCCAAGCGGGGTCACGCTCCGCCACCGCCACCGCCACCGCCACCGCCACCGCCACCGCCGCCACCGCCACCGTCGGCACCGCCATCGGCACCGGCACGGGTGGCGGGGAGGGCACCGGCATGGTTACCTCCACCTCCACCTCCACCTCCGGATCCGGTGGAACCATCGCGGGCGAATTCGTGCTCGCCGCCGTCCTGCACCACATCGCCGCCGACGGCTCGTCGATCGCACCGTTCGTCGCCGACCTGATGCGCGCTTACACCGCGCGCCTCGCCGACACCGCGCCCTGCTGGACGCCGCCCGCGGTGCAGTTCGCCGACTACGCGCTGTGGCAGCGCGAGCTGCTCGGTGACGAAGCCGACCCGGAATCCGTTGCCGCCCAGCAGGTCAGCTACTGGCAGACCCAGCTGGCCGAACTGCCCGATCAGCTGACCCTGCCCACCGACCGGCCCCGCCCGGCCCGGCAGAGCCTGCGCGGCGACAAGGTGAGTTTCACCGTCGACGCCGACCTGCACGCCGCGCTCGTCGCCCTTGGCCGCGGCACGGGCGCCACCCTGTTCATGGTGGTGCACGCGGCCTTCGCCGCCCTGCTGGCTCGCCTCTCGGGAACCGCCGACATCGCCGTCGGCACCCCCAACGCGGGCCGTGGCGAAGCCGAGCTCGACGAGGTCATCGGCATGTTCGTCAACACCCTGGTGCTGCGCACCCAGGTCGCGGCCGATGCGCCTTTTACCGACCTGCTCGGCGCCGCCCGCGCCGCCGACATCGCCGCGTTCTCCCACGCGGATGTGCCGTTCGAGCGCCTGGTCGAGGTCCTCAACCCGGCCCGCTCCACCGCCCGGCACCCGCTGTTCCAGGTCGGCTACTCGTTCCAGAACCATGAGCGCGGTCAGCTCGAGCTGCCGGGACTGACCGTCTCCGACATCGAATTCGATTCCGGCGTCGCCCAATTCGACCTGCATCTGTTCGCGCTCGATCACTACACCGCCGACGGCGCACCCGCCGGTATCGAGATGGCGCTGGGCTACGCGACCGACCTCTTCGACGCGGACACTGCCGAGCGGTTCGCCGATCAGCTGCGCCGGGTGCTCGAATCCGTCACCGCCGCACCGGAAACCGTCGTCGGCGATCTCGATCTGCTCGGCGCCGACCGCACCCTGGTGCTCGACACCTGGAACGCCACCGCGCACCCGGTCGAGCGGACCACCCTGGCCGACCTCGGCGCCCGCCAGGCCGCCGCCACCCCCGATGCGCTCGCGCTGGTGGACGGCGAGACCGGCGAATCGCTCGACTACGCCGCCTTCGACGGCCGTGTCAACCGGATCGCCCGGCTGCTGATCGCCGAAGGCGTCGGCCCGGAACGCACCGTCGTGCTGGCCATGCGGCGCGGTCTCGACCTGGTGATCGCCATGCACGCCGTCGTGCGTGCGGGCGGCGCCTACGTGCCGATCGACCCCGATCACCCGGTCGACCGGATCGCCTACATCGTGTCCACCGCGGCCCCGCTGTGCGTGCTGACCACCGCGGGCGACGGTCTTCCGCTCACCGTCGATGTGCCGGTGTTCGAACTGGACCACCTTGCGCTGCACGGACTCTCGGACCACCCGGTCTCCGATGCCGAACGCACCGCACCACTGCGCCCCGAGCACCCCGCCTATGTGATCTTCACCTCCGGCTCGACCGGTCTGCCCAAGGGCGTCACCATGCCGCACGCCGCGATCGTCAACCAGCTGGCCTGGCTACACGACCGCTTCACCATGACCGGGGCCGACCGCGTCCTGCTGAAGACCCCCGCCACCTTCGACCTGTCGGTATGGGAGTTCTGGTCACCCCTGACCTCCGGTGGCGCCCTGATCGTCACCCGCCCCGGCGACGAACGCGATCCGGATCGTTTGCGCACCACCATGTCCCGCCACGGCGTCACGGTCCTGCACGCGGTTCCGTCGCTGGTCGGCATGCTGCTGGCCACCGAAGCCGGACTGCCGGACTCCTTACGCGCCGTCCTCGCGATCGGCGAAGCGCTACCCGCCACCACCGCCGCCCAGTTCCGCGCCTGTGGCGCAGCGGCCCGCCTGCACAACCTGTACGGGCCGACCGAGGCGGCAGTGTCCATCACCGAATACGAAGTGGCACAAGACCCCACGCACGCGGTTCCGATCGGCACCCCCGCCTGGAACAGCGCCCTCTACGTCCTCGACGCCCGCCTTCGCCCCGTACCCATCGGGGTCGCGGGTGAGCTCTACCTGGCCGGTGATCAACTGGCGCGCGGCTACCACGGCCGCCAGGCCCTCACCGCCGACCGCTTCGTCGCCAACCCGTTCGGGGCTCCTGCACGTGGCGCGGCATCGACCGCCGCTCTCGGCTCGCCCGTATCCGCGACTACGGTCGCCTCGACTACCGCAGGTGGAACAGCCACAGACACAGCAATTTTCACCGCTAGGGCGGACGCAGGCGCTGCGGCGACCTCGCCTGCCCACGGTTCGCGGATGTACCGCACCGGCGACATCGTCCGCTGGCGTGCCGATGGCACCCTCGAGTACCTGGAGCGCGCCGACTTCCAGGTGAAGATCGGTGGATTCCGGATCGAGCTCGGCGAGGTCGAGACGGCATTGCTGCGGTGCGCGGGAGTGCGTGCCGCGGTGGCGATCGCCAAGACCGATGAGCGGGCCGGTTCGCGCCTGATCGCCTACGCCGCTGTCGCCGATCTGACCCCCGGCGACGAGCCGGCGATCGCCGCCCGGCTGCGGGGTGAACTCGCCGCTGAGCTGCCCGCGTACATGGTGCCTGCCGCGCTGGTCGTACTCGACGCGTTGCCGCTCAATGCCAACGGCAAGGTCGACCGGGCCCGGCTGCCCGAGCCGGAGTTCGCGGAGGCGGCCTTCCGCGCGCCGGTCACCGCGACCGAACAGCTGGTCGCGCAGACCTTCGTCGAGGTGATCGGCTGCGCGAGCGCAGGCCTGGACGACGACTTCTTCGCCCTCGGCGGCAACTCGCTGATGGCGACCCGCCTGGCTGCCCGGCTCGGCGCGGCGCTGGGCGCGCAGGTGCCGGTGGCCGCGGTGTTCGACGCCCCGACCGTGGCCGCGCTGGCCGAACGGCTCGGCAGCATCGATCGCTCGATCGCCCGTCCGCCGCTGACCCGGCGCACCGGTGACGGGCCCGCGGTGCTCTCGCCCGCGCAGCAGCGCATGTGGGTGCTGCACCAGCTCTCGCCCCAGTCGGCGGCCTATCACATCCCGGCCGCCATCCGTCTCACCGGCGACCTCGACCTGCCCGCCCTGCAGTCGGCGGTCGGCGACCTGCTGGCCCGCCACGACACCCTGCGTACCCGCTACCCCGACACCGCGGCGGGGCCGGTCCAGCAGGTGATGCCCGCCTGGTCCGCCGCGGTCGAACTGACCCCGATCCCGGTCTCGCCCGCCGACGTCGAGGCCAGGATCGCCGCCCTGGTCGCGCAGCCGTTCGACATCATGGCCGCACCGCCGGTCCGGGTGGCGCTCTACGGCCTGGGCGCGGGCGATCACGTCCTCGTCGTCGTGGTGCACCACATCAGCGCCGACGGCTACTCCATCGCCCCGCTCACCCGGGACCTGGTGCGCGCCTATGTCGATCGCACCGAAGGCCGCGAACCCGGCTGGGCGCCACTGGAAATCCAGTACGGCGACTTCAGCGCCTGGCAGCACGAGCTGCTCGGCACGGACAGCGACCCGGACAGCGTGCTCACCCAGCAGCTGAGCTACTGGACCCGCGAACTGGCCGGTGCGCCCGAACTCCTCGCGCTGCCCACCGACCGACCAAGGGCCACCCGGCGTGAGATGCGCGGTGCGGCTGAACAGTTCGAGGTCGACGCCGAGCTCACCCGCCGTCTCGACGAGGTGGCCCGCGCCAACGGCACCACCCTGTTCACGCTGGTGCACAGCGCCTTGGCGGTGCTGCTGGCCAAGCAGTCCGGCAGCGCCGACATCACCATCGGCGCACCGGTCGCAGGCCGCGGCGCTCGCGAACTCGACGACCTGGTCGGCATGTTCGTCAACACCGTCGTCCTGCGCACCGAAGTGAACTCGCGAGCGCCGTTCACCGACCTGCTCGCCCAGGCCAGGCGACGTGACCTCGCCGCCATCACGCACGCCGACGTCCCGTTCGAGCAGGTCGTCGATGCCATGGGCCGGGCCCGCTCGGGCGCCTACACCCCGCTGTTCCAGGTCATGCTCACCTTCCAGAACATGCCACCGGGAGGCATCGAGCTACCCGGGCTGCACGTGCGGACGCTGGACCCCGGACTCGGCGAAGCCAAGTTCGACCTGCATTTGACGGCCCTCCAGCGCTACGACACCGACGGCGCACTCGACGGACTCGACGTGTACTTCGGTTACGCCACAGATCTTTTCGACGCATCCACCATCCGGATACTGGCCGAACGGTTCCGCAAGGTCCTTGCGGCCGTCGCGGCCGACCCGGCCGTGGTGGTGCGGGCGATCGACGTGCGCACCGACGCGGAACAGACACCGCGTCCGCGCGCCTACACCATTGCCGATCTGCCGGGCCTCGTCGGCTCGGCGGCCCGGCTCGCGCCGGCGACCGTGGCATTCGCGCACGGCGAGCACGCCATCTCGTTCGAAGCGCTCGACGCCAAGCTCACCGCGGTGAGCAAGGCGATGGGCGCCGCGATGAAACCCGAAGCGCTGGTGAACGTCGCGCTGGCCGGGCTGGTGCCCGGTGTGCTCGCCGCTCTCGGTGCGTCCGGACTCACCACCACTTTGCAAACACTGGTGACCGATGCCGCCGCGGTGATCGCCGGGTCGGGGTCGGCTGACGACACGGAAGGACAACTCTGATGTCGCACACGGATTCGGTCACGGCCGCTGTCTCGATCGACGCGCTGCTGCGTGACCCCGAGGACGAGCGCAGGCGTGACCCGGCGACGCTGCTCGCCGCTTTCACCACCCAGCTCCGCCACGACCCCGACGCTGTCGCGGTGCGTGACGGTGCGACCGAGCTCAGTTACGGCGAGCTCGGCGAACGGGTCGACGCGCTGGCGGCCTGCCTGGCCGCACGCGGCGTCGGACCGGAGACCACCGTCGCGGTGTCGCTGCCGCGCTCGGTCGAGCTCGTCGTCGCCGTGCACGCGGTGATCGCCGCAGGCGGCGCGTTCGTCCTGCTCGATCCGGACGCCCCCACCGACGTGCGGCAGCGCACGGTATCGCTGGCGGCACCCGTTCTGATGATCACCGCGCCGGACACACCCCATCCGAACGGTGTCCCGGCACTGGCGATCGACACCGAACCCAGCGGTGACGTCGCGGCCGACGAGCTACCGGGACCGGGGGCCGACAATCCGGCCTACCTCGTGGTCGATGTGGCGGCGGCGAGCGCGGTCGTCGTCGGACACCGTGCCGCCCAGGCGAATTCGGTGTGGCGGCAGCGGCTCTGCGGCGTCGGCCCCGGTGACGCCGTGCTCTGGCACGCGCCACTGTCCGGTCAGGCGACGGTGGGGGAGATGCTGCTCGCCCTGCAGACCGGCGCCACCCTCGTCCTCCCGACGGGTGCCTCGCTCGCCCGCTCGATCTCCGAGACCGGCGTCACCGCAGCCTGTTTCGATCCCGATCAGCTCGCCGCGCTCGCCGCGCTGCCCGATGCCGAAGAGCGCCTCGATTCCCTGCGCATCGTGCTCAGCTGCGGCGCACCACTGCCCGTCAAGACCGCCGCCGCCCTGCGCGCCGTGAGCGGCGCGACCCTGTGGCACGTCTACGGCAGGCCCGAGACCGCGGGTGAGGTCGTTGCCCACGAGGTCACCGGCGCCGACCTCGAGGTGGTGCCGCTCGGCTCGGCCGCCGACGACGTCGAACTGCTGATCCTCGACGAGCACCTGTGCCCGGTCCCCGACGGTGAAGTCGGCGAACTCTATGTCTCCGGTGTGCAATTGGCGCGCGGATACCTGGGCAGGCAAGCCACCGCGGCCACCTTCCTGGCCAACCCGATCGGCCCGGTCGACGACCGGATGTTCGCCACCGGCGACCTCGTGCGCCGCAGGCCGCCGGGCGACGGCTGGACCGCCGAACTCGAGTTCATCGGCCGCGTCGACGATCGCGACCAGCTCGGGTCCGAGGCGCCGCGCCCGGGCGGGCTCCCCGGCGAACTGCTGCTCGACGAATTCGAAGCGCAGGCCGCCGCGACCCCTTTCGACCCGGCGGTCGTGTACACCCCGAGCACGGGTGACCCGGCCTCGATCATCACCTACGGTGACCTGGACCGGCGCACCAACCAGCTGGCCCGGCACCTGACCGCGCTCGGCGTCGGTCCGGAATCAGCGGTGCTCGTGGATGTTCCGCGCTCGGTGGAACTGATCGTCGCGATGTACGCCGTCCTCAAAGCGGGCGGCGCCGTCGTACCCGTCGACACCGCGACGGCCGTCTTACCGCCGGTCGCGAACCCCGCACTGGTGCTGACCGTGCGCGACCGCGATCACGTGGCGCTGTACGACATTCCGGCCGTCGTCGTCGACGAGGCGCCGCTCGCCGACTACTCCGACGAACCGATCACCCGCGCCGAACGCCGCGCGCCCGTGCTGCCGGAGCATCCCGCGTTCGTGCTGTACCCGCACGGCGCGACCCAGGGCATCACGATCAGCCACATCGCCGCGATGCACCGGCTGACCGGCATCCAGGGCCGCCACGCCTTCACCAACCGCGACGTCTATCTGCATCAGGCGGCCATCGGCGAGGTCACCGAATGGCACGGCTATGTGCTGCCCCTGCGGGTCGGCGCGACCGTCGTCCTCACCGAACCACCCGATCCGGTCCGGTTAGCCGGCCTGGTCGCCGACTACGGCGTGACCACGGCCGACTTCACCCCGCAGCGCCTGGCCGCCTTCACCGAGCACGTCCACCGGGCAGGCCTGCGCGCCGAGATCGTCTCGCTGCGCAGCGTCGTCGTCCTCGGTGCGCCGCTCACCGCGGCCGAGGTCCGTGCCTTCGGCGCGGTGACGGGCGCCCGGCTGCACCACGACTACGGCCGGGCCGAGGCCACCGTCACCCTCACCTACCCGCCCGCACCGCGCACCGACACTCCCGAGCCGCCCGCCGTGCGGGTCCGCGAATGGAACCGCCGCGTCTATGTGCTCGACCCGCGTCTGCGGCCCACGAGCCCTGGCGTCGTGGGGGAGCTGTACCTGTCCGGCGCGCAACTGGCCCGCGGATATCGCGACGACCCGGTGGCGACCGCCGATCGTTTCGTGTCGAACCCGT
This sequence comes from Nocardia sp. NPDC055029, assembly GCF_053608525.1. Lineage (NCBI taxonomy): Bacteria > Bacillati > Actinomycetota > Actinomycetes > Mycobacteriales > Nocardiaceae > Nocardia > Nocardia sp. NPDC055029. The sequence continues at coordinate 76,338 of NZ_JBSGVQ010000019.1, read as the reverse complement.
TCGGGATCCCCGGGGAACGCATGTTCCGCACCGGCGAGCTGGCGCGCTGGGAAATCGACGGCACCACAGCGGCATTGGTTCGCCTCGGTTCCGTCGACCTGCTGAAGACCGGTGCACTGGAATCGTTCCCGGTGTGCGGCGCGAGCATGCGAGCCCGGATCGGTGCCGGGATCGGCGCGCGGATCGCCGAATTGTCCCGCAGGCACGCGGTCCCGCCGTTCGCGGTGGTCAGAGCGGCGATGACGGTCCTGCTCGCCTGGCAGGCAGGCGCCGCCGTCGCCGGCGCCACCACCCTCTCCGAAATCCTCTGTGCCGAGCCGGATCCCGTGGTCGCCTCGGCCACCGCAGCCACCAGCGAATCGTGCGCGGTCACCGGCCCGCTGGGTGAGGTGACACTGAGCTACCTCGACACCGGCGCCTTCGACGTCCCCGGCCTCGAACTCACCGCGATGCGCTTCGACGGCTCGACCGTGGCCGACGGCGTGCACTTCATCGTCTCCGCCAACGCCGACCCCGACGGCAATCTCGGCCTCGAAATCGAATACAGCACAGACCGTTTCGACGACCGCACCGCCGCCACCCTGCTGCGTCGCTTCTCCCGCGCACTCGGCCTGCTCACCGCCGACCCCGACGCCCCGAGCGACTCCTTCGACCTCAGCACCCCCGCCGAAAGGAAAATCCGATGAGCAATCCGTTCGACGACGAGAACGCCCAGTTCTACGTCCTGGTCAACGCCGAAGGCGAACACTCCCTCTGGCCCACCTTCGCCGCCGTCCCCGGCGGCTGGACCGTAGCCTTCGGCGCCGCCACCCGCACCTCCTGCCTCCAGTACGTCGAAGCCCACTGGCTCGACATGCGCCCCAACTCCCTCATCGCCGCCATGGCCAACGAAGGCTGACACCCCGCCGGCTTCCGTCCCCCGGTTCAGTCCGCGAGCGTCATCGGCGGCGGCTGCCACGTGCCGTCGAGAGCTGCTTCTTTCGGGGCGTAGAGGCGGAGGGTGAGGGAGAAGTCGCCGGTGGGTGGGATGGGGAGCCAGTTTCCGGTGGGGACGCGGGGGCGTGGGTCCTCGAATTGGACGGCGATATCGATCGAGCCGTCGGGTGCGGCCACGGGTGGGGGGACGTGGCCTACGGCGTAGATCGCGTTCAGGTTGGGAACCAGGAAGCCCTGGGGGTCGTAGGCGGTGAGGGAAGCGAAGGCGGCTACCGGTGGCCATTGGTCGCGGGCGAAGCGGATGCGATAGCGCAGGGGACGGCCCTGGTCGTCGGTGGCGGGGGCGGACCAGAGCGTCGCGTAGAGGACGTTGCGGATCGGGGCGACGCCGGGGGAGCGCATCGCTACCGCCGCGCGGCGCAGGTAGTCGGTGCCGTAGTCGCCGAGGTCGATCGGGATTTCCCAGCCGTTGACGTGCCGGGCGGTGGGGTCGCGCCAGTCGACGATCCGGCGATTCGCCTGGCGCACGGCCTCGTCGAGCACGTCGACGGGCTGACCGTCGACGGTGCCACCCGGCCGCACCCCGATCGCGGCGAGTTCCCGCATCAGTGGGGCGTCGGCTGGTGCGGGCGGTGTGGTCAGCAGGAGCCGGCACAGGCGATTGAGGTAGGTGCGGCCGTCCATTGCCGCGATCCGCTTCACCGGCGGTTCCGGCCCGCGGTAGATCGGCTGGAAGCGGCTCACGGTGCTGTCGAATTCGCCGCGTTGCCAGGCACTCAACGGGATCAGCTTGATCTGCTGCTGCAGGCCGCTCACCCGGGACGCGTCTCCCGGCCCGTTGATCTGGATGCGGCCCACGATCGTCGACATCACCGCGGGCATGCGCAACCGGGTGGTATGTGCGGGCACCGTGCCCGACCACTCCGGTCCGGTGATGACGTAGGTGTCGGGCCGCCCTGCGCCATCGGCGGAGGTGCGTGGATCTTCGCTGGTCAGATCGTGCACGGTGTTGGCCCACCCGTCGAGCACCTGGAACAGCCAGAACCGGCCGGGTTCCATCCCCGGTATCTGCAGCACCAGCGGCTCGTCGGCGAGGTCGAGCCAGGCCTGCGAATAGACCATGTCGTGGCTGAGCCGGGCGACGCGGGTGTCCGGATCGGGCAGCCCGCTGTGATCGACGGTGTTCGTCGGCCCGCTCGCCGCCCGCAACATGTCCAGCATGATCATCGGATAGCCGAAGATATAGGCGTCGATGGCGAGCGCGAGAACGTCCGGCGGACCGGTGGTCCGCCTCGGCCCCCGCTCCGGATCGTCACCGCCGCAACCGGGCAGCGCCGCGGCCATCACACCCGCAGCGCCGAGCCCGAGCAGCCCACGCCTGCTCAGCCCGCCGTATTCACCCGCGAGACCATCCATCCACTCTCCGTTCGAGCGTATCGACGGCCACCATAAATCGCTCCCGCCCTGCTCTGCCTCACCCGCAGCGGGTGAAATACGCAGGTCAGCCGAGTAGGACTCGGCGCATGAGGTAGGCGACTCTGGCACGGCACGCGATGGGGTCGCCTGCGAAGGCCTGGCCTAGGTCGATGACCATGGCGAAGGCCGCGTGGACGAGGAAGCGGGACTCGGCGGCGGAGAGGTCGGGGCGTTCCTCGCGGACGAGGCGGGCCCATTCCTGGACGCTCAGGCGCTGGATATTGCGCAGGACCGCGCGTTCCTCGGCGGGGACGTGCCCGAATTCGGCGTAGTAGACGACGGCGAGTGCGCGTTCGTCGAAGGTGTCGGTCACGAACTGGTCGATCAGGACACCGAGCGCCGCGCCGCTGTCGGGGGTGTTCGCGACGGCGGGGCCGATCGCGCCGGACACACGGTCCGCCGCGCGGCGGAAGGCGGCGGCGAGGATGTCGCTCTTGCCGCGGTAGAAGCGGTAGACCGCCGAAGCGGCCGACAGGCCGGCGGCCGAGGCGATGTCCTCGACGCTGACGTTCGGGTAGCCGCGTTCGTGGAAGAGCTCGACCGCTTTGCGCAGCAGCAGTTCGTGTTTGAACGAGTCCGGGATCTCGACCTGGGTCGGCTGCTCCGAAACCGTTGCCGCGGGCGGCAATCCGCCCTCGGCCAGGGCGAGGCAGGCCGCGCCGAGCAGCCGGTTCAGTGTGCGGGCGGGCAGGGCGGCGTGATGGTCGGCGATGCTGGTGATCACGCCGAACATCGCGGTGGACAGCATCCGTAGATCCGGTGCGGTCAGTTCGGGGCGCAGCACGGCCAGCTGCTCGTCGAGCGCGACCTGCACGCAGGCGCGCTGCTCGTCGAGCACCAGCCGATCGGCGGGCTCCAGATAGCGGCCCTCCCAGCGCACGAGCGTGACCGTCGCCCGGTTCTCGACTGTCGCGCCGATGAGCCCGGTCAGCATGTGCCGCAACTGTTCCGCTGCGGTCGGTGTCGCGTCAACGGTTGCGGTGATCGAGGCGGTGAAGGCCTGCCCGACCCGCAGCAGCTCCTCCCGGAACAGCGCGTACTTGCTCGGGTAGTGCCGGTACAGCGCGGCCGAGCTGATGCCTAACCCGGCCGCGATGTCCTCCATACTCACCCCGTGATACCCGGCGGCGCCGAACGCCACCGCCGAGCTGGCCGCGATCTGCGCACGCCGATTCTTCGGCCGCCGCCGCACACCATCCTTCGCCCCGCCGACTACCGATCCACGTGCTCCACGAGACTCGCCGACATTCATACGCGAAGTGTATTGCAGCGTGTCCGAGGGCTTTGCGGGTGATCAGACACGGCCCTTCGCGGGCGTCCGTAGCGAGCCCTCAGGGCTTGTGGGGTGGGGTGATTTGCGCGTACCAGTCCAGCAGTGCCGGGTCGTCGACGGCGCTGCGTTCGACTACGCGGCTCGCGTCCGCGCCCTGGAAGAGCTTCTTGATCGGGACTTCCAGTTTCTTGCCGGTTCTGGTGTGGGGGATGCCGGGTGCCTCGCGGATCTCGTCGGGGACGTGGCGGGGGGAGACCTCGGTGCGGATCGCGGTGGCGAGGCGGGTTTTGAGGTCGTCGGTGAGTTCGGCGCCGGGGGCGAGGACGACGAACAGGGGCATCCAGTAGCCGCCGTCGGGTTGTTCGGCGCCGATCACCAAGGCCTCGGCGATCTCCGGGAACTGTTCGACGACCTGGTAGATGTCGGCGCTGCCCATGCGGATACCGTGCCGGTTGAGGGTGGAGTCGGAGCGGCCGTGCACGACGACGCTGCCGCGCTCGGTCAGGGTGATCCAGTCGCCGTGCCGCCACACGCCGGGGTAGGTGTCGAAATAGGCGTCGTGGTAGCGCTTTCCGTCCTCGTCGCGCCAGAAACCGACCGGCATCGACGGCATCGGCTGGGTCACCACCAGCTCGCCGACCTCGCCGCGCACCGGTGTGCCCTGCTCGTCGAAGGCGTCGAGGGCGACACCGAGATACGGCGCCGACAGCTCGCCGGGCCAGACCGGCACGGTGGGCACGCCGCCGATGAAGGCCGACACCACGTCGGTGCCGCCGCTGATCGAGCTCACCTGCACGTGCTCGCCCGCGTTCTCGTTCAGCCACAGCGCACTCGACACCGGCAGCGCCGAGCCGGTGATGCCGACGGTGCGCAGGGCCGACAGATCGTGATCGGTGCGCGGCACCGATCCCGCCTTGATACAGCCGAGGACATAGCCGGGGCTGGTGCCGAGGACGGTGGCGCGCACCTGAGCGGCGAGGCGCCACAGCGCATCCGGCGCGCCAGCGGCCGGGCTGCCGTCGTAGGTGACGATGGTCGCGCCGGCCAGCAGCCCGGCCACCTGGAAGTTCCACATCATCCAGCTGGGGCTGGTGTACCAGAAGAACGTGTCGTCAGGTCCGATATCGGACTGCAGCGCAACGGCTTTGAGGTGTTCCAGCAGCACGCCGCCGTGTCCGTGCACGATGCCCTTGGGCAGGCCGGTGGTGCCGGAGGAGAACACGATCCACAGCGGATGATCGAAATCGACCGCGGTGGTGTCGATGACGCCGAGGCCGACCTCGGCGACGGCATCGGACCATGCCACGCTGTCTGGAACCTCGAGGCCGAGCTGCGACACCGCGACGGTGGCGCGCAGGCTGGGCAGACCGTCTCGCAGCGCGGCGATGTCGGCGCGCTTGTCGTGCTGCTTACCGCCGAACCGGTAGCCGTCAGTAGTCACCAGCACGGTCGGCTCGAGCTGGCCGAGCCGGTCCAGCGCCGCCTTGGCCGAGTAGTCCTGCCCACACGCGCTCCACACCGCGCCGATGCTCGCGGTGGCGAGGAAGGCGACGATCGCCTCCGGGATATTCGGCAGGTAGCCGATCACCCGGTCGCCCGCCTCGACGCCCTGCTCGCGCAGCGTTCGCGCGAAAACGGTGACCTGCTCGATCAATTCGGACCAGGCGATCTCTCGCGGCTCGGCGTCCTCGTGCAGGGCGATGATCGCGGGACGGCCGAACTGGGCCATCCGGATGATCTGGTCGACATAGTTCAGCCGGGTACCGGGGAACCACTGCGCGCCGGGCATCTCCCGCGAGCCGAGCACCGCACCGGCGGTCTCACCGAGCTCGAAGTAGTCCCACAGCGCCTGCCAGAACCCGGCGATATCGTCGACCGACCACTGCCACAGTGCCTGGTAGTCGGGATACACCTTGCCTGTCCTGGCGCTGACGAAGGCAGCGAAGCCGGTGATCCGTGCCGACGCGATGTCCTGGGCGTTCGGCTCCCATTGCGGTTGCACCGGATGTCCTCCTCTGGATTGCACGTGAACCGGGGTCTCCGGCGAATGGTTACCCGGCGCGCCGGGATGTACTCAGCGGGCCCGGCGGACGATCTGCTCGGCATGCCGCAGGACCGGCGCGTCGACCATGCGGCCTTCGAACGCGAAGACTCCGCGATGGTTGGGCACCTCGGCGAGAACCCTTCGTGCCCAATTGATCTCGTCCGGATCGGGCGCGAATCCCTCGCGGATCACCGCCACCTGACTCGGATGAATGGCCACCTTGGCATCGAAACCGACGGCCACCGCGTCGAGTGTCTCCACCGCCAGCCCCTCCAGATCCTTGATGTTCAGGAACACCGAATCCAGGGCGAACCGGCCGAAGGCCTTGGCTGCCAGCAGACTCGCCGAGCGCACGTGCCGGGCGACATCGCGGTAGCTGCCGTCGGCATGCCTGCTGGAATTGCCGCCCAGTCCCGCGACCAGATCCTCGGCGCCCCACATCACGCCGATCGCGTTCTCGGCCGCGACCGATTCGGCCACCCGCACCGCACCGAGCGGCGACTCGATCAGCACGATGACCTCATACCCGGCCAGGCTCCGAACCTGTTCGGCCGATTCGCATTTGGGCAACATGACGCGCCGGTAGGCGGTCTGCGCGAGGGCTGCCAGGTCGGCCGCGTACTCGTCGGTGTCGGCCGCGTTGACGCGAATCACGGTGTGTTGCGGGTCGAGTGGGGTCTCGATCAGTGCTTTCCTGGCCGCGGCCTTGTCACCCGCGGCGACGCCGTCCTCGAGATCGAGGATCACCACATCGGCCACCGCGGCGGCCTTGGCGAAGCGCTCGGGGCGGTCGGCCGGGCAGAACAGCCAGGCCGGTCCGCTCGGCTCCCATGCGCTCACGCTGTCTCCCGTCATCGTCATGCTGTGTCCTTTCGGCGGGCCGGGACGCCCGGGGATGGTGCGGCACGCCAGTTCCTCCGGGCGTTGCCCGCTCATGCCGCGGGCGCCTTCCTGACCAGGGTCTGCCGGACCGCCTTCGCCACAATCACGCCGTCCTGGTTGCGCGCGGTGTGGGTGAGGCTGACGATGCCCTCACCCGGGCGGCTCTTCGATTCCCGCTTGTCGGTGACCAGCGTTTCGGCGTACATCGTGTCGCCATGGAACAGCGGCGCTGGCAGCGCCATCTCGGAGAAGCCGAGATTGGCCACCAGGGTGCCCTGGGTGAGCTGGGCGACCGAGAGGCCGACCAGCGTCGACAGTGTGAACATCGAGTTCACCAGGCGCTGGTTGAACGGCGGCTGCGCGTCGGCGAAGGCCGCGTCCAGGTGCAGCGCCTGGGTGTTCATGGTCAGCGTGGTGAACAGGACATTGTCGGCCTCGGTGATGGTGCGGCCGGGCCGGTGCTCGTAGATCGTCCCGACCTCGAACTCCTCGAACCACAATCCACGCTGGACGACGCGCCGCGTCACAGACCCAGCTCCCGTGCGATCAGCATCAGCTGCACCTCCGTCGTGCCCTCACCGATTTCCAGGATCTTGCTGTCACGGTAGTGCCTGGACACGGGGTATTCGTTCATGAAACCGTTGCCGCCGAAGATCTGGGTGGCGTCGCGCGCGTTGTCCATCGCGGCCTCGCTGGCGACCATCTTGGCGATCGAGGCGGCCTTCTTGAACGGCTTGCCCGCCAGCATCAACGCGGCGGCGTCGTAGTAGGCGGTACGCGCGACGTGGGCGCGCGCCTCCATCCTGGCGATCTTGAACGCGATGGCCTGGTTGCGGCCGATGGCCTGCCCGAACGCCTGGCGCTCGCCGGCGTAGCGCACGCTCTCGTCGACGCAGCCCTGGGCGGCGCCCACCGCGAGCGCGGCGATGGCGATGCGGCCCTCGTCGAGGATGCGCAGGAAGTTGGCGTAGCCGCGGCCGCGCTCGCCGAGCAGGTTCTCCTTCGGCACCCGCACATCGGTGAAGCTGAGCGGGTGGGTGTCGGAGGCGTTCCAGCCGACCTTGTTGTAGGCCGGTTCGGCGACGAAACCGGGCGTGCTGGTCGGCACCAGGATGGTGGAGATCTCCTTCTTGCCGCCGGTCTGCCCGGTGACCGCGGTGACGGTGACCAGCCGGGTGATGTCGGTGCCGGAGTTGGTGATGAACTGCTTGGCGCCGTTGATCACCCAGCTCTCGCCGTCCTCGATCGCGGTGGTGCGGGTGCCGCCCGCGTCGCTGCCCGCGTCGGGTTCGGTGAGACCGAAACCGGCCAGCGCGCGCCCGCTGGTGAGCTGGGGCAGCCATTCGGTCTTCTGCTTGTCGTTGCCGAAGCGGTAGATCGGCATCGCGCCGAGCGAGACGCCTGCCTCGAGCGTGATGGCGACGCTCTGGTCGACCTTGCCGAGTTCCTCGAGCGCCAGGCACAGGGCGAAGTAGTCGCCGCCCATGCCGCCGAACTCCTCGGGGAACGGCAGGCCGAACAGGCCCATATCGGCCATCCCGGCGACGACTTCGTACGGGAAGCTGTGCTCGGCATCGTGTTTCGCCGAGACGGGCGCGACGACCTGCTGGGCGAAGTCGCGCACGGTGAGGGCGAGCTGGCGGTATTCGTCCGGCAGCGATCCGGTGGACAGGTAGTCGATCATGCGGGGGTTCCTTCCGCGTCGGCGGTGTCGGTGGGATGGGCGATGACGCGGACCAGCACCTGGTCGAGCTTCACCTGGGCGCCCGGCTGTGCCAGGAGTTCGACGGTGCCCGCGACGGGGGCGGTGAGCGCGTGCTCCATCTTCATGGCCTCGATGACGATCACCGGGTCGCCGACCTCGACGGTCGCGCCATCGGCGACCGGTGTCGCGATCACCGAACCCGGCATGGGGCTGCGGATTTCGGCGTCGCCGACGTGTGCCGCGTCGCCACGCACGCTCGCCTCGGCGACCTCGCGCAGCACGGCGACACCGGTGTCGCCGCTCACCCACAGCTGACCGTCGGCCTCGGCGACGCGATGCACGCGCCGGAGTCCGTCCACGGTGAGAGTGAGACGGTCGGCGAGCAGCGCGGCAGCGAGTGAGCGGGTATCGGACTCGTCGGTGTGCGCGCCCGGTCGCGCGGTGTCGTCGGTTTCCAGCCGAACGGTCGCGGATTCCGGTGTGCCCGTGATGAAGACGTGGCGGATCCGATCGCCCCCGGCGAGCCGGATCACGGTCGGCGCCGGTGTGCCTAGGCGCCAGCCCGACGGCACCGACCACGGGTCACCACCCGTGCTCGGCCACCGGCGCAGCCAGTGATAGGCCGCAGCGGCGATGAATTCGTCGTCGGTGACGGCGGCGGGCCGGAAGTCGGCCACCCGGCGGTCCAGCAGCGCGGTGTCGAGGCGGCCTGCCTGGACGTCGTCGTCGGCGAGCAGGAAACGCAGGAACTCGATATTGCTCGTGACGCCGAGCAGCACGGTCTGCGCGAGCGCGCGGTCCAGTGCGGCGAGCGCGTCGGCGCGCGTGGTGCCGCGGGCGATCACCTTCGACAGCATCGGGTCGTAGTCGCTGCCGACCACGGTGCCCTCGGACAGCCCCGAATCCACCCGCACGCCAGGGCCGTTCGGCTCGGCGAGGGCGAGCACGGTGCCACCGGTGGGCAGGAAGCCGCGACCCGGGTCCTCGGCGTAGACGCGCGCCTCGATCGCATGCCCGGCCAGGTGGATCTCGTCCTGCGTCCGCGCCAGCTTCTGCCCGGCGGCGACGCGCACCTGGCATTCCACCAGGTCGACGCCGGTGACCATCTCGGTCACCGGATGCTCCACCTGCAGCCGGGTGTTCATCTCCATGAAGAAGAACTCGTCGGGCCGGTCGGCGGAGACGATGAACTCCACGGTGCCAGCGCCGACGTAGTCGACGCTGCGCGCGGTATTGCAGGCCGCGGTGCCGATGCGGGCCCTGGTCGCGGCGTCGAGCAGCGGCGACGGCGCTTCCTCGATCACCTTCTGATGCCTGCGCTGCAAGCTGCATTCGCGTTCGCCCAGGTGCACGACATTGCCGAACTTGTCGGCCAGGACCTGCACCTCGATGTGGCGGGGCCGGGTGACGAACCGCTCCAGGAACAGGGTGTCGTCACCGAAGGACGCGCCGGCCTCCCGTCGCGCGCTGACCAGTGCGGCGGGCAGGTCCTCGGCCCGGTCGACCCGGCGCATGCCCTTGCCGCCACCACCGGCCGACGGCTTCACCAGCACGGGATAGCCGACTTCGGCGGCGGCGGTGATCAATTGCTCGTCGGTGAGGCCGGGTTCGGCGATGCCGGGAACGACCGGAACACCGAACGCGGTGACGGTCTTCTTGGCGGTGATCTTGTCGCCCATCACCTCGATCGCCTTGGCGGGTGGCCCGAGGAAGACGATGTCGGCGTCGGCCAGCGCGGCCGCGAACGCCGAATTCTCCGACAGGAAGCCATAACCGGGGTGCACGGCCTGAGCGCCGGAGCGCAGGGCCGCGTCGACGACCTTCTCGATCGACAGGTAGCTCTCGCGAGCGGGCGCGGGCCCCAGCCGCACCGCCACATCGGCCTCACGCACATGGCGGGCGCCGGCGTCGGCGTCGCTGTACACCGCGACCGAGCGAATGCCCATGGCGCGCAAGGTCTTGATGACGCGCACCGCGATCTCGCCGCGATTGGCGACCAGGACGGTGTCGAATTCGACGGGGTGGGATTTGTTCAGCATGTCTCTCACATCCGGAAGACGCCGTAGGAAACGGGCTCGAGCGGCGCCTGCGCGCACACCGAGAGGGCAAGTCCGAGCGCGGTTCTGGTGTCGGTGGGCGCGATGACGCCGTCGTCCCAGATCCGCGCCGTCGCGTAGTAGGGGTTGCCCTGGGTCTCGTACTGCTCCCGGATCGGCGCCTTGAAGGCTTCCTGATCCTGCTCCGACCACGGCTTACCCGCGCTGTCGAGCTGGTCGCCGCGCACGGTCGACAGCACCGAGGCGGCCTGCTCGCCACCCATCACCGAGATCCGCGCGTTCGGCCACATCCACAGGAAGCGCGGCGAATACGCGCGCCCGCACATGGAGTAGTTGCCCGCGCCGTAGGAGCCGCCGATCACCACGGTCAGCTTCGGCACCCGCGCGCACGCCACCGCGGTGACCATCTTGGCGCCGTGCTTGGCGATACCGCCCGCCTCGTAGTCGCGCCCGACCATGAAGCCGGTGATGTTCTGCAGGAACAGCAGCGGGATCTTGCGCTTGTCGCACAGTTCGATGAAATGCGCGCCCTTCATGGCGGATTCGGCGAACAGCACGCCGTTGTTGGCGACGATGCCGACCGGGTGGCCGTGGATGCGGGCGAACCCGGTGACCAGGGTCTTGCCGTATTCGGCCTTGAACTCGTGGAATCCGGCCTCACCGTCGACGATCCGGTCGATCACCTCGCGCACGTCGTACGGCGTGCGCGGATCGACCGGGACCACGTCGTAGAGCTCGTCCTCCGGCTTGGCGGGCGGGGTGCTCGGCAGCACCTCCCACGGCGCCTCGGGGCGCGGACCGAGGGTGGCGACGATATCGCGGACGATGCGCAGCGCGTCGCGGTCGTCCTCGGCGAGGTGGTCGGTGACGCCGGAGGTCCGCGAGTGCAGCAGGCCGCCGCCGAGTTCCTCGGCCGTGACGACCTCGCCGGTCGCGGCCTTCACCAGCGGCGGGCCGCCGAGGAAGATGGTGCCCTGGTCGCGCACGATGACGGCCTCGTCGGCCATGGCGGGCACGTAGGCGCCACCGGCGGTGCACGAACCCATCACCGCCGCGATCTGGGCGATGCCCTTGGCGCTCATGTTCGCCTGGTTGTAGAAGATGCGGCCGAAGTGCTCGCGGTCGGGGAACACCTCGTCCTGGTGCGGCAGGAAGGCGCCGCCGGAGTCCACCAGATACACGCACGGCAGGTTGTTCTGCGCGGCCACCTCCTGCGCGCGCAGGTGCTTCTTCACCGAGATCGGGTAGTAGGTGCCGCCCTTGACCGTCGCGTCGTTGGCCAGGACCAGGCACTCGCGGCCCGCGATCCGGCCGATGCCCGCGATCACGCCCGCGCCGGGGCACTCGTCGCCGTACATGCCGTTGCCGGCCAGCGGGGACAGTTCGAGGAACGGGCTGCCGGGGTCGAGCAGCTGGTCGACCCGCTCCCGGGGGAGCAGCTTGCCCCTGGCCGCGTGCCGCTCGCGAGACTTCTGCGGGCCGCCGAGCGCTGTCTTGGCCAGCCGCTGCCGCAGCTCGTCGACCAGCGCGTGGTGCGCGGCCCGGTTGCTCGTCGCGGCCGCGGTGCCGTTGTCGAGGTCGTGCGTAACGGTCATCACGCCATCCTGCCATCCGGTTAATCGCCAATAACTGAAATTCAGGTTAATCTTGACTAACCAAGTTGTCCAGACCCGGTGGAAGGGAGTCGAGGTTGGCCACGCTCGAGCCCGCCCCGGTGACCCGGCGCGAATTGATGAAAGCCCAGCGTCGGGAGCAGTTGCTCGACGCGGGCGCCCGGCTGATCGCCGATCGCGGCTTCTTCGGTGTCCGCCTCGACGACCTCGGCGCGGCGGTCGGCATCAGCGGTCCGGCCGTCTACCGGCACTTCGCGAACAAAGAGGCCCTGCTCGTCGAACTCCTCGTCGGCGTCAGTGAGCGGCTGCTCGACGGCGGCCGCGCTGTCGTCGAGGCGGCGGCGTCCCCGGCCGAGGCGCTGGAAGGCCTCGTCGATTTCCACCTCGACTTCGCCTTCGACGACCCCGAGCTCATCCGCATCCAGGACCGCGACCTCGACAACGTCCCCGCCGCCGACCGCCGCACCCTGCGCCGGACCCAGCGCCAGTACGTCGAGGTGTGGGTGCAGGTGCTGCGTGAGGTGCACCCCGGCCTCGCCGAGGAAACCGCCCGCGTCCAAGCCCACGCGGCATTCGGTCTGATCAACTCCACCCCGCACAGCGCGACCCCGGCCATCGCGACGAGGGCCCGGCCGGTGCTGCGGCAGATGGCGCTCGCGGCGCTGTCGGAGTCGCCCCAGGCCGCGTCGCGGATTCAGCCTGCTCGCCAGCGCAAACAGCGGGCGGCGGAACCGGTTCCAGGCAACGGGATCGTCTCCGGCCTGATCGACGACCAGCGCCGTTGATCGGGTGACCGGATCCGGCGACCACCAGCAGGCTGTCAGTTCAGTTGGCTCACAAGCCAGCCGGGGCCGACGGTCTCGGCGCCGAGCGCCTGGACTCGGGAACGGAGTTCGCGGTCGGCGGTGACGACGGTGATGTGTCCGGCGGCTTCGGACACTACGTCGACGATCTTGTCGTCGCCTGAGCGTTCGGCCAGGACGACGGTCAGCCGCGGTGCCCTGGGTTCGTCGCCGTCGGCGGCGGCTTTGGCCGCACCTTCGAGGACGACGGTCACGTCGGTCGATTCCGGTAGCCGGGTGGTCAGGTCGGCGATCTCCGACAGCAGCCGCCGGGCGGCGCCGGCTCGGTCCCGCCACCAGCCGTCGGCCCGGGAACCGACGACATTGGCCGCGTCGACCACGATCAGCTGTCTCGGATCGCTCATCGGTTCAGTCTGCCCGGTGCGCCATCGACGCGTGGCGGGCGCACTGAATCAGGCTCGGGCGGGGGCGCCGGCCTCGACGGTGCTCAGGCGACCGTCGGTCATCCGGTAGACCGCGTCCATGCGGTGCAGATGGGTGGGATCGTGGGTGACCAGGATCGTCGCCGCCCTGTGCTCGCGGGCGATGGTGGTGATCAGGTCGAGGACGGCCGCGCCGCGTTCGGAGTCCAGCGCGCTGGTCGGCTCGTCGACGACGAGCAGTGCCGGGTCGTTCATCAGCGCGCGGGCGATATTGACGCGCTGGCGCTGTCCGCCGGAGAGCTGGGCCGGGCGCTTGCCCGCGTGCTCGGACAAGCCCACGGCATCGAGCAATTCTTTTGCACGGGACTTGGTTTCGCTGCGACCAGCGCGCGGCTTGCCGCCGAGGCGGGCGGTGACCTCCAGCTGTTCGAGCGCCGTCAGCGCCGGGATGAGGTTCGGCTGCTGGAAGACGATGCCCATCACGGTGCGACGGATCTCGGACGCGGCGCGCCTGCTCAGCTGCGCGAGATCGGTGCGGCCGGTGTCGGTGTCGAGGAGGACGGCGCCCGAGTCCGGCCGGATCAGCGTCGCCGCCACGGCGAGCAGGCTCGACTTGCCCGAGCCGGACGGGCCGGTGACCGCGGCGATCGTGCCGCCGGGGACATGCATGGACACTCGGTCGAGGGCGGTGAGCCTGCCCGCGCCGTCGGGGTAGGTGAGGGTGACATCGGTGAGGGTCAGTGCCATGGGAGGTCCTTCAGCGGGTCGCGCCGAGCGCGGTCAGCGGATCGGTGGTGAACAGGAAGCGCAGCGCGACCGCGGCGCCGAGGAGGCCGAGCAGGATCAGGGCCAGGGCCGGCACCAGCGTGGTCGACAGCGAGAGCACGAACGGCATCGCATCACCGAGGAACAACGAGGCCACCGCGGTGATACCGAGACCGAGCGTGACGCCGGCGACCAGCACGATCGCGGCCTGCGCCAGCGCGTCGACGGCCAGCGAACCGGTGGTGGCGCCGAGGGCTTTCAGCGTGGCGATATCGGGCTGGCGCTGCACGGTCCATACCGTGAAGAAGGCGCCGATGACCAGCGCGGAGATCGCGAACAGCAGTACCGTCATCAGGGTGAGCGAGCTGTTCTCGGCCTGGTAGGAGCCGATCGCCTGGACGGCGTCCTGCGCGGGCACCGTATGCGTTCCGGCCTCGGCGTCGAGGTCGTTGCGCGGTGCGTTGCCGGTCACCGCGAGCACGGTCGCCGCGCCGGCGCGAGGGCTGGCCGCTTGCCAATCCGCCATGCTCGTCCAGATCACGGGGGTATGGCTGTACCACTCGTCACCGGCGACGTCGGCGACGGTGAACTCGTGTCCGGCCAGCACCACGGTGTCGCCGGTGCCCGCGGCGAGTTCGCGGGCGGCGCCGGAACTCAGCACTACCGCACCCGGTGCGGTAGCAGGATGATTGCTGAACGCCGATGGCTCGCCGCCGAACAACGCGACCTGTTCCGGGCTCGCGCCTGCGTGTTCGGCGCGGGCCCGGGAGATGCCGACAGGGGTGACTTCGGTCCCGCCCATCGCGCGCCACTGTGCGATCTGCTCCTCGGTGAGAACCGAGGAGTCGAAGGACGGATCGGTGCCGGTCTCGGCGAACACCACCTGGTCGGCGCGCAGGCCCTGGACCGCGGAGATGTTCTGGTGCGCCAGCCCGGCGGTGAGTCCACTCAGGAAACTGACCAGCACCGCCACCAGCAGGACGACGGTGGTGATCAGCAGGAAGCGGCCGCGGGCGGCCCGCAGGTCTCGGAGTGCGACGAACATGCCTCCACTCTCGCCGCGAACGGCCGCCGGGCCATCGCACCAGCGCACGAAACGCCTTCCTTCCAAGGTCTGCCCGCGTTTACACCTTTCGATGGATGCCGGGCCGGTTGCCGCACATAAGCTGGTCGGGTGCACTCGTCCCCGCTGACCCCGGTGGTCACCACGCTGCGGCTCGGTCTGCATGTGTTGGTGACGGTGCTGGCCGTGGTGGTCGCGGTGCGGGCGCTGTTGCCCGGGGGCGGCGGGCACGGGGTGTGGGTGGTCGTCCTGACGGTGGTGTGGCTGGCCGTCTACTTCGCGGGCACCGAGCTGCCGCGGCGCTCGGGAGACCGGGTTGCCTCGGGCGCTCCGGCATCGGTGGTCGAGTCGGATGCCGCGCGCGTGACGAGTCCTCGGGGCGAGGTAACACCTCCGTCGGCAGGGCCCGATACGCCGGTGCCGGTGTGGAATTCGTGGGTGGTGTCGGTGTGGCTGGCCACTCTTACCGTGCTGTGGCTGGCGCTGCTGGGGCTCACTCCGGATGCCGTGTATCTCGCCTTCGGGTTGTTCTTCGTCTACCTGCATCTGCTGCCGCGACCGTGGAATCTGGTCGCGGTGGTGCTGGCCACGGCCGTCGGGGTCGTCGGATTCGCGGCGCACCGTGGCTGGTCGGCCGGGGCCGTGGTCGGGCCTGTGCTCGGCGCGCTGGTCGCCATCGGTATCGGACTCGGCTATCAGGCGCTGTATCGCGAAGCGGTGGAACGGGAGCGGTTGATCCATGAATTGCTCGACACCAGAGCGGTTCTCGCTGAACAGGAGCGGACGGCGGGCAAGCTTGCCGAACGCGAGCGACTGGCCAAGGAAATCCACGACACCGTCGCCCAAGGGCTGAGCAGTATCCAGCTCCTGCTGCACGCCGCCGAACAGGCGGCGCCGGATCATCCAGCGCTGGACCGCATTCGGCTCGCCCGCGAGACCGCCGCCGAGGATCTGGCCGAAACCCGCAGGCTCATCGACGAATTGTCGCCCGCCGCGCTGGACGGGCAGTCGCTGGCCGAAGCGCTGGAACGGATCTGCGAGCGCGCGCAATCACCTGCACTGGACACCCAGCTGCTTGTCGAGGGCGAGCCGGAGCGGTTGCCGATGCCGGTGGAGGCGGCGCTGGTGCGGATCGCGCAAAGCGCGGTCGCCAATGTCGTCCAGCACGCGGCGGCCGCGCGGATGCGGGTCACGCTGACCTACGACGACACCGACGTGCACCTCGACATCGTCGACGACGGCATCGGCATCGCGCCGGACGTCCTGCGCGGGCCGCGATCCGGTGCGTTCGGCCTGGCCGCCATGCGCAGCCGCGTCGAACAGCAGGGTGGTGCGATGACGATCGAATCCGAACCCGGCCACACCGCCGTCACTGTGTCCTTCCCACTGGGAGCGGTCTCGTGATCCGGCTGCTGCTCGCCGACGACCACGCCATCGTGCGGGCCGGTCTGCGTGCTCTGCTCGAGGCTGCCGACGACATCAGCGTCGTCGGCGATGTCGCCGATGCCGACGCGGCCGTTGCCTTCTGCGCCGCACATCCCGTCGACCTGGTGCTGATGGACCTGCGCTTCGGCGACGGCCGCTCCGGTGCCTCCGCCACCGCGGGCCTGCGCGCCCTGCCCGCTCCGCCCAACGTCCTGGTCGTCACCAACTACGACACCGACGCCGACATCCTCGGCGCAATCGAAGCGGGCGCCGTCGGCTACCTCCTCAAGGACACCCCACCCACCGAGCTCCTCGCCGCTGTCCGCGCCGCCGCCGCGGGCGAAAGCGTCCTCTCACCGACCGTGGCCTCCCGCCTGATGACCCGCGTCCGCCGCGCCGACACCACTCTCAGCCCGCGCGAAGTCGAGGTACTGCGCCTGGTCGCCGCAGGTCTGTCGAACCGCGACATCGCCAAACAACTGTTCCTCAGCGAGACCACCGTGAAGTCGCACCTGGTGCACATCTACGCCAAGCTCGGCGTGAAGTCGCGGACCTCCGCTGTCGCGACCGCGCGAGCACAGGGCGCGATCTGACCGCCGAACCTCGATTCTGCCCCGTTCGCCGAGCGCGGCGGCTCGGTGCGCGAAAGTACGGCCGTACGCGGGCTCGTTCGGTGTGGGTCGCGCGCGGTGCATCCGGTCCGGCCTACCCTGACCGGATGGCCTCACTCGCTGATCCTCAGGTGCGCGAATTCCTCTCCCATGGAACACGAACGGGCAAGGTGGCTTTCACCGGCGCCGACGGCCGTCCGCTGGTCACCCCGGTCTGGTTCATCGTCGAAGGGGACGAGCTGGTCTTCAATACCGGCAAGAACACCGCCAAGGGGCGGGCGTTCGCGCGGGATCCCCGGGTCGCCCTGTGTGTGGATCTCGAGGAACAGCCGTACGCGCTGGTGGAGGTGCAGGGCACGGTGACGCTGTCCGAGGATCTCGACGAGCTCGTCCGGACGGCGACCGACATCGCGGCTCGCTACATGGGTCCGGACAAGGCCGAGGAATTCGGCAAGCGCAACGGGGTCGCTGGTGAGCTCGTCGTGCGGGTGCGGCCGACGAAAGTCATCGCCCACTTCCAGGTGACGGCGTAGGCACGTCGGGTATCGCGGCCCCGTCGCTGTTCGGATCCACGGCGCCGGGGCCGGGGTCGGTGGGGTCGAACGGCGGTGGGTTGGTGCGGTCGAACAGGGGTGACGAGCAGGTCGCGCCGGGTTCCGGCGTGGTGTACGGGTTTTCGCGCAGAGCCACGATGAACTGGTCGATCCGCGGGTCGTCGGCGCTGTCGAGTTTCAGCTGATGGCCCCACGATTGCAGGGAGATCGGGTGGTCCATGCCGGGAATCGGTGACATCACGGTGTAGGGCCTGTCCTCGACCCGCGCGGCGAGCGCGGCGCGATCCTCGGCGTCCACCTTGTCCGGGTTGTAGGCGATCCAGACGGCGCCGTGTTCCAGGGAGTGCACCATGTTCTCGGTGCGGACGCCCTTGTCGTAGACGACGCCGTCGCAGGCCGCCCACCGGCTGTCGTGTGGTCCGCCCAGCGGCGGGATCGCGGGGTAGGCGACCCGCTGGGTGCTGGTCACGTGCAGGCCGGGCGGGAACTCGGTGATCACGATGCCGGGGATCTCGCCGGCTGGATCCTGGTTGTCCGCGGACGGCACGAAGGAGTCCATCGAGGCGGTGGCGGTGCCGTCCAGCTTGTCGCCTGTCGTGCAGCCGACGGCGAAGAGCGCGGCGGTGGCGACCGCGAAACCCGCTGCGGCGGTGCGTGTGCGCCGCGCACTGCTCGTCGTGTTCGAAACCCGCACCGCGTCCCCTGTCGTCGTGCCGGCGTCCGCCGACGGTTCTGAACATACTTGCCCGCCGCTCGCGGCACCCGTTCTCGGTGCCGACAACCCTGGTGACCAGCCCGAAGTCGCGCGTCGCTGCCGAGTTGAGGCCTCGACCACCGTTACCGTTTCGTCAAGTTTCGTAGGCAACGACGCTGGCGAACGGAGCTCTGGCATGGCCGGACGAACTGCGATGCGCGCGTGGGTCGCCGCGTCCCTCGGTGTGGTGCTCGTCCTCGGCACCGCGACCCTCGCGCGGTCCCAGCCGCCGGGTCAGCCCGCCGAGCGCGCCTCCGGGCATTTCGAGGATCCGGCGTCCGGCCTGTCGATCGACGTGTTCTATTGCAGCTCGCGGACCCAGACCTACCAGGTGCCCGCCGGGACGACGAGCCTCTATATCGAGGCGGTCGGCGGTCAGGGGCAGACGCCGAATCCGAACTTCACCGGGATCGGTGGGCTCGGCGGTCAGGTCAGTGGGGGATTGCGGGTCACGCCCGAACAGGAGTTCCAGGTCCAGGTCGGTTGCGCGGGCGGGGAGAACGGCGGGTTCTCGCCGTACGCGTCCGGCGGTCCGAGGGGCGAAGCCGTCGACCAGGTGACGAATTTCGGGACGGTCTATTCGAGTGGCTGGGACGGCGGTGGCGGCGGGGGAGCGTCGGCCGTGCTCGGCGCCGACAACGCACCGGTGCTGGTCGCGGGTGGCGGCGGAGGGGCGGGCGGTAACGCGCCCGACTGCTATTCGGTGTCGCCCGTGCAGGATTCGACCTTCTTCTACTGCGGCGGCGGCTCGCGTCGTGACGGCGGGAACGGTGGTGACGGGAGCGCGGCGGTCGGCTGGCAGGAAGGTCCGCCGTGGATCGGCGGCGCGGGCGAGAACAATCCGGCGGGCGCCACCCCGAGCGGCCTCACCTGCGGCGGTCCGCGCACGGGCGGTGCGGGCCACACCTTCGACAAGACCGGCGGCGGCGGTGGGGGCGGCGGTGGTGGCGGTGGTTACCAAGGCGGCGACGGACAGGGCGGCGGCTGTGGTGGCGCGGCCGCGCCGGAGACACCGATCACGCACGGTCCGCACGCCTCGCCCGGTGCGGGTGGTGCGGGTGGGGGTGGCGGGACTTCGTATGCGTCGCCGCAACTGTCGAAGGCGAGCGTGACCACCGCGTCGGTCTCGGGTGACGGCTACGTCCTGTTCCTCACCTCGGCCGACGGCGTCAGGACGACGACCTTCGGCGTGCACGGCGATTCCGCGCAGTACTACTGCGTCGGTGACGGCGTCGACGAGATCTTCGCCGATGTGCTCGGCGCGGCGGGCGCGGGCGGCGGCAACGACTTCGGCGATGTCGGCACCGGTGGCGCGGGCAGCGGCGTGCAGGCGGTCATCGCCGTGCAGGAACGCACGCAGTTGAAGATCGAGGTCGGTCACTACGGCGGACCGGGCGGCGGTTGGGGATACGGCAAGGGTGGTTCTCGCGGCACCGCCGACTCCAGCGCGTCCTACAGCGGTGCGGGTGGCGGTGGCGCGTCGGCGGTGAGCCAGAACGACGCCGAGTGCGGGACACGACCGTCTCGCGACAGCGAACCGATCGTCGTCGCGGGCGGTGGTGGCGGTGGTGGCGGCAACGGTTTCAGCGCCGACGGCGGCGACGGCGGCAGCGGTGGTCCGCAACCGGGCGACGGCACCAGCGGCGGGTTCGGTGGTGGCTTCGGCGGCGAGGGCGGCAGCGAACGTGGCGTGCACGGCGGCCACGCGACGGGCAGCACCACCGGTGGCGGTGGTGGCGGCGGCGGTGGTGGCAGCCACGGCGGCGGCAAGGGCCACGGCGCGCAGGACGGCAACGACGGTGGTGGCGGTGGTGGTGGCGGCGGCCAGTCGATGGTCAGGCCGGTCGCGAACCAGCGGCCGCACTTCTACAACGGGCCCGACGGCAGTTACGGCAATCGCGATCGGCTCAACGACGGCAAGGTGCGGCTGATCGTGCCGATTCCGTCGAAACGCAGCCGGGTGGAACTGATCTCGGGCAACAGTCAGAGCGCGTACTCGGGGCAGCCGTTCGCGCAGCCGCTGCGGGTGCGGTTCGCCGACGCGATCCACGGCCCGCAGGCGGGTAAGTCGATCACCTTCTCGATGCCCGCGGGCCAGCCGCCCGCCGCGGTCTTCGCCAACGGCGCCGACACCATCCAGGTGACCACCGATGCCGACGGTTTCGCGCAGGCCGAGCTGTCCGCCCTGCCCGCGGTGCGGCAGGGCGAGCTGCCCGGCGGATTCCTGGTGCACGCCGCGGCCACCGATGACCCGGCCCACCTGATCGGCGGCGCGGTGTTCCGGCTCCACGACGACCAGGTGCCGACCGAGATCGAGGTGACCACGAGCGCGCCCGGTCAGATCTCGCAGGTCGGTCAGCCGGTCAGCTTCAGCGCGACGGTGAGCCAGAAGCCCGGCACGACACCGGCATTCGGCACACCCGCCGGGCACGTGCGGTTCGAGATCGACGGTGTCGCGACGCCGGGACCGATCGAGCTGGTCGACGGAGTCGCGACGCTGCCCGCGATCAGCGGATTGCCGCCGGGCACCCACCACGTACTCGCGACCTTTCTGGCAGACGATCCCACCAGGGTGTTCGCGCCGGTCTTCGGCAGTGTCGGTCTGCTGGTGCAGTCGGTGAAGGTGCCCACCGAGGTCCATCTGACGGTGCCGCCGCCCCCGGTCCTCGCCGGTGCGGTCGTCGGCGCCACCGTCACCGTGCCCACCCCGAAGCCGGACGCACCGAAACCCACCGGCGCGATCCAGTTCTCGCAGAACGGTTCCCCGCTCGGCGCTCCGGTGCCGATCGCTGCCGACGGCACGGCGAGTTCGCCGCCGCTGCGGGCAGGTTCGGGAACCGTCGAGGCGCACTATCTCGGCGACGCGGTCTACGCGCGGTCGCAGGGCCGGGTCGACCTCACCGTCTACACCGCGACCTCGACGACAACGGTGACTGCCAACCACAATCCGGTCACCTACTTCGAACAGCTCGACCTCACCGCGACCGTCGCCCGCGACCCCGCGGGCGAGATCGACACCGGCACCGTCCAGTTCTCCGCCGACGGAAAGCCGCTCGGCGCGGCGGTCCCCGTCGACAACGGCACGGCGATCGCCCGCGATGTCGACATCGACCACCTCGGTTTCGGCACCCACCAGGTCACCGCCGACTACTCCGGTGACGCGTCGACGGGCATCGCGCCGAGCCGCGGCACGATGACGCTGTGGGTGCTGAAGGCCGGCCAGTCACCCGGTGACCACCCCGGCGATGTCGACGTCCATCTCGACCTGCCGCGCACCGCCGACCCCGGTGAACGGGTGACGGCGACGATCACCGTCACCAATGTCGGCGGACGGCAAGCCACCGATGTCGAGGCCAGGCTGTCGACCCAGGGCTGGGACCGGCTGGTCGATCCCGGCGGTGGCGAGGTGCGGCCGACACTCGTGCGGTTCCTGCTGCCCATGCTGGAGGCGGGCGAGACCAGGACCTTCACGGTCGTCCTGGAAGCGCCACGGAGGCTGGCGCTGATCACCTCGTTCCTGCACGCGTCGAGCGCGAGCACCGACCTGAACCCGCTGAACAACCTGCATCTCGCGTCGACCTTCGTCCGGGCAAGCTGGAGCTGAGTCACGGACGTGCGGTCACCGACGTCCGCGACCGGACCCGTGCGGCACCGCGAACCGTCGATGCGGCCGGGATAGGGGCATCGACGGGATCTACGCTGCTGGCATGACGGTGCATTTCATCGGGGCGGGCCCCGGCGCAGCCGACCTGCTCACGGTGCGCGCGGTGAACCTGCTGCGCCAGAGCCCGGTCTGCCTCTACGCGGGCACCTACCTCGACCCCGAGGTCCTCGCCCACTGCGCGCCTGGCACCGACCTGATCGACACCCAGCGCCTCGACCTGGACCAGATCACCGAACACCTCGTCCGTGCCCATCAGGCGGGCTATGACGTGGCCCGCCTGTGCTCGGGCGACCCGTCCCTCTATTCGGCCCTCACCGAACAGACCCGCCGCCTCGACGCGCACCGCGTCCCCTGGGACATCACCCCCGGCGTCCCCGCCTACGCGGCAGCCGCCGCCGCCCTCGGCACCGAACTGACCGTTCCCGAAGTCGTCCAGTCGGTCGTCCTCACCCGCACCCAGGCCCGCTCCACCGCGATGCCGGCGGGCGAGGCCCTGGCCAACTTCGCCGCCACCGGCGCCACCCTCGCCCTGCACCTCGCGATCACCCGCATCAGGGTCATCGCCGAGGAACTCGTCACCGAGTACGGCGCCGACTGCCCGGTCGCCGTCGTCTACCGCGCCAGCCAGCCCGAGCAACTGGTCCTGCGCGGCACCCTCACCGACATCGCCGACCAGGTCGAGGCCGCCGGTCTCCGCCAAGCCGCCGTCATCCTCGTCGGCCGCGCCATGACCCCGTCGATCGACTGCGCCCAGTCTCACCTCTACGACCCGGCCAGGGTGCGAGACCTGTGATCCACGCCTCACTCGCTGCGGTGCGGAGGTGCTCCCGCGACGATGTGAGCGCACAGACAAGCGTCAGCTAACGGACCGCTGACGGTCTACCTGGGCCGATATCGCCTCGCTATGGAGGTGGTTGGTTGCCTGGCGAGCGCACCGGTAGATTGGTGCGATGGTTTGCGAAGAGCACACCGGCGCTGCCGGGTCCTCGATCATGAGCATGGTCTCGGCCATGTAACAAGATCGGACGGGCCGACAGATAGTGCCAATGGACATTTTTGCCTGATTGATTTCGAGAATTGAACCCGAGACGCAGGCGCCAAGCTAGTTCTGGCTGAGGCGCCTGCGTTCCGGTGTCGTCGGGGGAGCGCCTGCTCGGGTGTTCCGGAAACGAGGTTTGGGTTGGACCGGCTGGATTTCGGCGGAAACGGCGAAACTGGTGACGGACGTGGAGACTCTGCGGAGTACTTCCCGCTCTCGCCCGCACAGCTGGGTATCTGGTACGCGCAGCACGTCGACCCGCTGGTGCCGATCAACATCGCGCAGTTCGTCGACCTGCGTGGCCGCCTCGATGTCGCGACCCTCGAGCGCGCCAGCTCCGAGGCCGCCGCGGAGCAGCAGTCGGGCTTCCTGCGCATCGTCGAGATCGACGGCGAACCGAGGCAGACCGTCGACCTCACCCAGGACGACACGCTGATCTATGTCGACCTGCGCGGCGAGGCCGACCCCGAGGCCGCCGCCGCGGAGTGGATGCGCGGCGAGTACAGCCGCCCGCTCGACATCGTCAAGGACCGCCTCGTGCAGGCCGCTGCCCTGCAGCTCGAGGACGAGCGCTGGTACTGGTATGCCCGCGTCCACCACATCGTGCTCGACGGTTTCGGCGCCAACAATTTCGTCACCCGCACGGCACAGCTCTACACCGCGGCCGTCACCGGCACCGAGGCACCGGCCGACAAGGCCACCGACCTGCGCACGCTCTACGAGTCGGAGATCGCCTACCGCGACAGCACCCGCTTCGAATCCGACAAGGCGCACTGGGCTCAGCGCGTGGCCGGACTGGAAGAGGGCAGCAGCCTCACCGGCCGCTCGGCGGCGCCGTCGCCGGTCAACGATGTCACCAGCGCGGCACTGAGCCCGGCGCAGGACACCCTGTTCAGCGATGCCATCACCCGCCACGACACCACCTCGGCCCCGCTGCTGATCGCCGGTTTCGCGGCATACCTGGCACAGATCACGGGCACCGAGGACGTCATCCTCAGCCTGCCCGTGACCGGCCGCACCACCGCCGTGATGCGCCGCTCCGGCGGTGTGACCTCCAATATCGTCCCGCTGCGCCTGCGCGTCGGCCACGACACCACCGTCGCCGACCTGCTGCGCTCGGTCACCACCGAGGTCTCCGGCGCGCTGCGCCACCAGCGCTACCGCCACGAGGACATCCGCCGCGACTCGGCGGGTGACGGCATGGTCGCCACGGAGTTCTTCGGCCCGTGGGTCAACATCATGCTGTTCGACAACGAGCTGCGCTTCGGTGACATGGACGGCACGCTCAACGTGCTCTCCACCGGTTCCATCGAGGACCTCGGTGTCAACTTCTATCAGTCGCACGGCGGCACCCGCTCGCACATCGACTTCGAGACCAACCCGAACCTGTACTCGGCGGCCGACGCGGCCACCCACCACAGCCGGTTCCTCGAGTTCTTCGACCGTTTCCTGGCCGCCGACGCGGTGGACCCGGTGTGGAGCCTGCCCGTCACCGGCGCGGCCGAGCTGGAGCGCTCGCTGACCGAGTGGAACGACTCGGCGCACGAGGTCCCCGCGACCACGCTGCCCGCGCTGCTCGACGCGCAGATCCCGCTGACCCCGGACAACATCGCCCTCGACTTCGAGGGCGAGACCCTCACCTACGCCGAGTTCGGCGCCAGGGTCAACCAGCTGGCCCGGTTCCTGATCGCCGACGGGGTCGGCCCGGAGTCGCTGGTGGCGCTGGGCATGCGCCGCTCGCTGGACCTGGTCATCGGCATGCACGCCGTGCTGCGGGCCGGTGGCGCCTACGTGCCGATCGACCCGGACCACCCGGCCGACCGCACCGCCTACATCCTCGAGTCCGCGGCACCGGTCTGCGTGCTGACCACCACCGGCGACGACCTGGACCTCCCGGACACCGTCGCCAGGGTGGAGATCGACACCCTCGACACCACCGCGTTCGCCGACACCCCGATCACCGACGCCGAGCGCCTGGCGCCGCTGCGCCCGGACAACACCGCCTACGTCATCTACACCTCGGGTTCGACCGGCCGCCCCAAGGGCGTCGCGGTCACCCACCACGCGATCGTCAACCAAGAGCTGTGGATGCTCGACGAGTACCGGTTGACCGCGGACGACGTCTACCTGCAGAAGACCGCCACCACCTTCGACGTGTCGCTGTGGGGCTACTTCCTGCCGCTGATGGTCGGCGCCAAGCTGGTCATCGCCTCACCCGACGGCCACCGCGACCCGCTCTACGTCGCGGACATGATCGAACGCCACGGCGTCACCGTGACGGACTTCGTGCCGTCCATGCTCACCGTCTTCGTCTCGCACGCCACCCAGGCCCAATGCGCAACGCTGCGTGCGGTTTTCGTCATCGGTGAGGCGCTGCCGCCGGAGACCGCCGCCGGTCTGCGCGCGATCTCCACCGCGGGCCTGCACAACCTGTACGGCCCGACCGAGGCCGCGGTCTCGGTCACCTACTGGGAGGCCACCGAGGCCGACACCGTCACGGTGCCGATCGGTATCCCCGAGTGGAATGTCGAAGTCTACGTACTGGATTCGCGCCTGCGCCCGGCCGCGATCGGCGCGCCGGGTGAGCTGTACCTGGCTGGCCGTCAGCTGGCCCGCTGCTACCGCGGCCGCCCCGACCTGACCTCGGACCGCTTCGTCGCCAACCCGGT
Organism: Nocardia sp. NPDC055029; assembly: GCF_053608525.1. Lineage (NCBI taxonomy): Bacteria > Bacillati > Actinomycetota > Actinomycetes > Mycobacteriales > Nocardiaceae > Nocardia > Nocardia sp. NPDC055029. The sequence goes on along the minus strand of NZ_JBSGVQ010000019.1, from coordinate 50,583 downwards.
CGGCGCCCCCGGCGAGCGCATGTACCGCACCGGTGACCTGGTGCGCTGGAACGCCGACGGCGTCCTGGAGTACATCGGCCGCACCGACTTCCAGGTGAAGTTCCGCGGTCAGCGCATCGAGCTCGGCGAGATCGAGACCGACCTGCTCGCGCACCCGACCGTCAGCCAGGCCGCGGTGCTCGTGGTCGACACCGCGACCGGCCAGCAGCTGGTGGCCTACATCGTGTCCGCGCCCGGCCAGTCCGCCGATCCGGCGACGCTGACCCGTTTCGTGTCCGAGAAGCTGCCGACCTACATGGTGCCCGCGTCGATCATGGTGCTCGACGCGTTCCCGCTCAATACCTCGGGCAAGCTGGACCGCAAGGCCCTGCCCGAGCCCGTGTTCAGCGCTGCCGCGGGCGATTTCCGCGCACCGCGCACCCCGGCCGAGCAGATCGTGGCCGGCATCTTCGCCGATGTGCTCAGCCAGGAGCGGGTCGGCGCCGACGACAACTTCTTCGAACTCGGCGGCAACTCGCTGGTCGCCACCCAGGTCGTCGCCCGGATCGGCGCCGCGTTCGGCATCCAGCTCGGTGTGCGCGCGCTGTTCGAGACCCCGACCGTGGCCGGGCTTGCCGCGCGCGCCGAAGCCGCCTCGCCTGCGGATGTTTCGGCCGCGCGTCCGCCGCTGGTCGCCCAGCAGCATCCGGATCAGGTGCCGCTGTCGCTGGCGCAGCAGCGGATGTGGTTCATCAACCAGTTCGACCCCGCCGCGCCGACCTACAACCTGCCCTTCGTCGTGCGGATGAAGGGCCGCGTCGACGTCGACGCGCTGATCGCCGCACTCAACGATGTCGTCGTGCGCCAGGAATCGCTGCGCACGATCTTCCCTGACGCCGACGGCGGCTTCCAGCAGGTGCTCGGCGCCGACGAGTTCGACCTGGGCATCACGGTGACCCCGATCGACCAGTCGCTGCTGCACGACGAGCTGATCAACTTCGCCTCCACCGGTTTCGACGTCACCCTGGAACTGCCGATCCGCGTGCGGATCTACCAGGTCACCGGCGGAACCACCAACGGCACACCGGAATTCGCGGTCGCCTTCGTCGTCCACCACATCGCGGCCGACGGTTTCTCCTTCGGTCCGCTGGCCCGCGACGTCGCCACCGCCTACCTGGCCCGCTCGGCGGGCGAGGCCCCCGGCTGGGCGCCGCTGCCGGTGCAGTACCGCGACTACACCCTGTGGCAGCGCGAACTGCTCGGCGCCGAGAGCGATCCGGCGTCGATGGCCGCGCGCCAGCTCGACTACTGGCAGCGGGCGCTGGACGGCCTGCCCGACCAGCTCGACCTGCCCAGCGACCGCCCGCGTCCGCAGCAGCAGAGCTTCCGCGGCGCGCGCGTCGGCTTCGACATCGACGCCGACACCCACGAGCAGCTGGCCGCGCTGGCGCGCGCCAACGGCGTCACCCTGTTCATGGTCGTGCACGCCTCGCTGGCCGTGCTGCTGGCGCGGCTGTCGGGCACCACCGACATCGCGGTCGGCACCCCTATCGCCGGCCGTGGCGAGCAGGCGCTCGACGACCTGATCGGCATGTTCGTCAACACCCTGGTGTTGCGTTCCGACGTCGACCCGACCCAGCCGTTCAGCGAATTCCTCGCGCGGACCCGCGAAACCGATCTGAGCGCGTTCGCCAATGCCGACGTGCCGTTCGAGCGGCTCGTCGACGTGCTCAACCCGTCGCGCTCGCAGGCCCGCCACCCGCTGTTCCAGGTGGTGCTCTCGTTCCAGGAGATGTCGCACGGCACCCTGGAGCTGCCCGGTCTGTCGGTCGATGCCGACGAGGTCGAGGTCGACATGGCCAAGTTCGACCTGCAGTGGACCCTCACCGAGGAGCACACCGGCTCGGGCTCGCTGTCGGGCATGACCGGCGTGCTCACCTACGCCGTCGACCTGTTCGACCGGTCGACCGTCGAGGAACTGCTGCTGCGCTGGCGGCGCGTGCTCGGCGCGATCCTGGCCGACCCGGCCGTCACCGTCGGCGCGATCGACGTGCTCGACGACGCCGAGCGCACCGACCTGGTCACCCGCTACGGCGCGCCCGCCGCGGTCGCGCGCACGCTGCCGCAGCTGATGGCGCAGGCTGCCCTGGACACCGAGGCGACCGCGGTCGTGTTCGAGGGGACAGCTGTGTCCTACGGCGAGCTCGATCGCCGCTCGAACCAGGTGGCGCGCTTGCTGATTCAGCAGGGGCTGGGCGCCGAGGACTTCGTCGCCGTCGCGGTGCCGCGCTCGCTGGAGTCGGTGCTTGCCGTGTGGTCGGTCGCCAAGACCGGCGCCGCGTTCGTACCCGTCGACCCGAACTACCCGGCCGACCGCATCGCGCACATGATCACCGATGCCGGTGTGTCCGTTGGTATCACCGTCACCTCCGAGGCAGGCGAGCTGCCCGAGTCGGTGCGCTGGATCGAGATCGACGACGTCGATCTCGATGATTTCTCCGACGCCGCGCTGGCGCCGCGCGAGCTGGTCCGCCCGACCGATCCCGCGCAGCCCGCGTACCTGATCTACACCTCCGGTTCCACCGGTGTGCCCAAAGGCGTCGTGGTCACCCATGCCAGCGTCGCCAACTTCTGCGCCGAGCAGATCGACCTGTACTCGCTCGACTCCGACACCCGCGCACTGCATTTCGCCTCGCCCTCGTTCGACGCGTCGGTGCTGGAACTGCTGCTGGCGCTGGGCCGCGGCGGCACGCTCGTCGTCGTCCCGCCGGGTGTGTACGGCGGTGAGGAACTGCGCGACATCCTCATCACCGAGGAGGTCACCCACGCGTTCGTGACCCCGGCCGCGCTGGCCACCTTCGACGCGCGCGGCCTGGATCACCTGCGGGTGCTCGCGGCCGGTGGCGAGGCGGTCCCGCCGGAGCTGGTCACCAAGTGGGCGGTGCGCCTGCCCGACGGCTCGCGCCGCATGCTGGGCAACGTCTACGGCCCCACCGAGACCACCATCGCCTCCAACCTCTCCGAGGGACTGATCCCGGGGGAGCGGGTCGTCATCGGTGGCCCGATCCGCGGTGTCCACACCCTGATCCTCGACGACCGCCTGCGGCCGGTGCCGGTGGGCGTGGCCGGTGAGCTCTACATCGGCGGCGTCGGTATGGCGCGCGGGTACCACGCGCGCGCCGCGCTGACCTCGGATCGCTTCGTCGCCAACCCGTACGCGCCCGGTCAGCGGATGTACCGCACCGGTGACGTGGTGCGCTGGACCGCCGACCGCAATGTCGAGTACGTCGGCCGCTCCGACTTCCAGGTGAAGGTCCGCGGTTTCCGTATCGAGCTCGGCGAGATCGACTCCGCGCTCGCCTCGCACGAGACCGTCGACTTCGCGGTCAGCATCGGCCACAAGAACAAGGGCGGCAGCACCTCGCTGGTGTCCTATGTCGTCGCGGTGCCGGGTAGTTCGATCGATATCCCCGCACTGACCGATCATGTCGCGCAGCGCCTGCCCGCCTACATGGTGCCGTCGTCGATCATGGTGCTCGCCGCCATCCCGCTGACGGTGAACGGCAAGCTCGATCGCCGCGCGCTGCCGGCGCCGGTGTTCGAGGTGCGCGAGTTCCGTGCCCCGACGACCCCGATCGAGCAGATCGTCGCGCAGGTCTTCGCCGACGTGCTCGAGCTCTCGCGCGTCGGTGTCGAGGACGACTTCTTCGAGCTGGGCGGCAACTCGCTGATCGCCACCCAGGTCGCCTCCCGCATCGGCATCGCCCTGGACACCCGTGTCCCCGTGCGCATGCTGTTCGAGGCGCCCACGGTCGCGGCCCTGGCCGCGCGGGTGGAGTCCCAGGCCGGTGACGGCGCGCGCAAGGCGCTGGTCGCCCGCGAGCGGCCCGACCTGGTGCCGCTGTCGCTGGCCCAGCAGCGGATGTGGTTCCTCAACCGCTTCGACACCGCCTCGGCGGTCAACAACATCCCGGTCGCGATCCGCCTGTCCGGTGAGCTCGATGTGGCCGCGCTGCAGGTCGCCGTCATCGACGTGATCGACCGGCACGAGTCGCTGCGCACCGTGTTCCCCGAGTCGGGCAACGGCCCGGTGCAGGTGGTGCTCGACGCCGCGCAGATCGTCCCGGACCTGACCCCGTACCGGGTCACCGAGGACAACCTCATCGACCACCTGATCGACCTGGCGTCGATGGCCTTCGACGTGACCAGCGAAGTGCCGCTGCATGCACGGCTTTTCGAGATCAGCGAGACCGAGTACGTGCTCGGCATGGTCGTGCACCACATCTCCGCCGACGGCTGGTCGATGGCGCCGCTGTCGCGCGATGTCATCGTCGCCTACGCCGCGCGTACCTCGTGGGAGGCGCCGACCTGGGCCGAATTGCCGGTCCAGTACGCCGATTACGCGCTGTGGCAGCGCGAGGTCCTCGGTTCCGAGGACGACCCGAAGTCGCTGATCTCCTCCGAGATCGACTACTGGACCCGCGAACTCGCCGATCTGCCCGACGAGCTGGTGCTCCCGGCCGATCACCCGCGTCCGCCGGTCGCCACCTATCGCGGCGGCACCTACGGCTTCGTCATCTCCGGCGACACCCAGCGCGCCCTGGTCGAACTGGGCCGCCGCTACAACGCCTCGCTGTTCATGGTCATGCACAGCGCGCTGGCCGTGCTGCTTGCCCGCGCCAGCGGCACCAGCGACATCGCCATCGGCACACCCGTGGCGGGCCGTGGTGACCAGGCCCTCGACGACCTGGTCGGCATGTTCGTCAACACCCTGGTGCTGCGCTCCCAGGTCGACGGCGCGACCCCGTTCGCCGCCCTGCTCGACCAGGCCCGCGAGACCGACCTGCAGGCGTTCGCGCACGCCGACGTGCCGTTCGAGCGGCTTGTCGAGGTGCTCAACCCGCCGCGCTCGCAGGCGCGTCACCCGCTGTTCCAGGTGATGCTGTCGTTCCAGAACAACAAGCAGGCCTCGCTGCAGCTGCCCGGGCTGTCGGTCAGCGGCATCGACTACGACTCCCAGCTGGCCAAGTTCGACCTGCAGCTGACGCTGACCGAGGTGCAGGACACCGACGGCGAAGCCGGCGGCATGGCGGCCGAATTCTCCTACGCGCTCGACCTTTTCGAGGAGTCGACGGTCGCCGCGTTCGCGCGCAGGCTCGACAACATCTTCGCCGCCATCGTCGCCGATCCCGAGGTGGCCGTCGGCGACATCGATCTGCTGGCTCCCGAGGAGCACGCGCAGGTCCTCGTCGACTGGAACGACACCGCGCGCGAGGTGCCCGCGGGCACCCTGGTCTCGCTGTTCGACGCGCAGGTCGAGCGGACCCCGGACGCCGTCGCGCTCGTCTTCGACAACGAGTCGCTGTCCTACCGCGAGCTGCAGGAGCGGGCCAACCGCATCGCCCGCAGCCTGATCGCCTCCGGCGTCGGCCCCGGTGACCATGTGGCACTGGCGATCCGGCGCTCCACCGAACTCGTCGTCGCCATGTACGCGGTGCTGCAGACCGGTGCCGCGTACGTGCCGCTCGATCCGGATCAGCCCGCCGACCGCATCGGCCACATCATCGAGACCGCGCAGCCGCGGCTGGTGCTCACCAGCCGTCGCGACGCGTTCGAGGCCGACGGCGTCACCGTGCTCGCGGTCGAGAACATCGAGCTGCCCGCCGATTTCAGCGCCGCGCCGATCACCGATGCCGAGCGCACGGCGCCCCTGCGTCCGTCGAACACCGCGTACGTGATCTTCACGTCGGGTTCGACCGGCCGCCCCAAGGGCGTCGCGGTCGACCATGCCGCGATCGTCAACCGCCTGCTGTGGATGCAGCACGAGTACCCGATCGACGCGGCCGACGCGGTGCTGCAGAAGACTCCGGCCACCTTCGACGTGTCGGTGTGGGAGTTCTTCTGGCCCTTGCAGACCGGCGCGCGCCTGGTCGTCGCCAAGCCCGACGGCCACCGCGACCCGGTGTACCTGGCGCAGATCATCGCCGAACGTGGCATCACGACAGCGCATTTCGTGCCGTCGATGCTGTCGGTGTTCGTGTCGACCCTCGGCAGCAACGGCAATGGCGACGCGGTCCGGCTGCGTCAGGTGTTCGCCTCCGGTGAGGCGCTGCCAGCGCCCACCGCGCAGCGCCTGCGCGAGCTCACCGGCGCGCGGCTGCACAACCTGTACGGCCCCACCGAGGCCGCGGTCGACGTCACCTATCACGAGGTCGTCGACACCGACGTCGAGTCGGTGCCGATCGGCCGTCCGGTGTGGAACACCAAGGTGTTCGTGCTGGATTCGCGTCTGCATCCGGTGGCGCCCGGTGTCGCGGGTGAGCTGTATCTGGCGGGCGATCAGCTCGCCGTCGGCTACCTCAACCGCTCCGACCTCACCGCCGACCGTTTCGTCGCCAACCCGTACGGCGCGGCCGGTTCGCGCATGTACCGCACCGGCGACCTCGTCACCTGGACCCGCGACGGGGAACTGAACTACCTGGGCCGCACCGACTTCCAGGTCAAGCTGCGCGGTCTGCGCATCGAGCTCGGCGAGATCGAGGCGACGCTGCTGGCTCAGCCGGGCGTCGCGCAGTCGGTCGTCGTCGTGCGCGCCGACGCGCACGCCGGTGATCAGCTCGTTGGTTATGTGGTGCCCGAAGCGGATTCGAGCATCGATGTCGCCGCGGTGAAGGCGGGGATCACCGCCGAGCTGCCCGTCTACATGGTGCCCGCGGCGCTGGTCGTGCTCGACGAGTTCCCGCTCAACGCCTCCGGCAAGCTCGACCGCAAGGCGCTGCCGGCGCCGGTGTTCGAGGCCAAGGTGTTCCGCGCGCCCTCGACCCCGATCGAGGAGATCGTGGCCGAGATCTTCGCCGACCTGCTCGGTGCCGAGCGCGTCGGCGTCGACGACGACTTCTTCGCCCTCGGCGGCAACTCGCTGGTCGCCACCCAGGTCGCGGCGCGGCTGAGCAAGGCCCTCGACGCCGAGGTCGGCGTGCGCACCCTGTTCGAGGCGCCCACCGTCGGCGCGCTCGCGGCCCGCGTGGAATCGCATGCGGGCACCGGCGTGCGCGCCGAGCTCACCGCGCGTCAGCGGCCCGAGCACCCGCCGCTGTCGCTTTCCCAGCAGCGCATGTGGTTCCTCAACCGCTTCGACCTGGGCGACACGGGCGACACCGGTACCTACAACATCCCGGTCGCCGTCCGCCTGCAAGGCCTGCTCGATCTGCCCGCGCTGCGCGGCGCGGTCGCCGACGTCATCGCGCGGCACGAGTCGCTGCGCACCGTCTACCCCTCGCACGACGGCACCGCCTTCCAGAAGGTGCTGGCCGCCGCGGTCTCCATCCCCGAGCTGGAACTCGTCGAGGCCGACGAGACCGACATGGCGACCTCGCTCTACGAGTTCGCCCGCCGCGGTTTCGACGTCACCGCGCACGCCCCGGTCCGCCTGCGGGTCTACGAGCTCGGTGAGCGCGAGCACGTGCTGGTGATGGTGGTCCACCACATCGCCGCCGACGGTTTCTCGCTGCGCCCGCTGGTGCGCGATCTGATGACCGCCTACGTGGCGCGCACCGCCAACGCCGAGCCGGGCTGGCCGCCGCTGGAGGTGCAGTACGTCGACTACGCGCTGTGGCAGCGCGAAACCCTCGGCGAGGAGACCGATCCCACCTCGCTGATCTCCGAGCAGCTCGACTACTGGCGCGGCGCGCTCGCCGATCTGCCCGATGAGCTGCGCCTCGGCCACAAGTCGCGGCCCGTGCAGGCCACCTACCAGGCGGGCACGCACCGCTTCGACGTGCCAGGCGAGCTGGTCGACGCGCTGAACCGCGTCGCGCACGAGCACGGCACCACGTTGTTCATGGTGGTGCACAGCGCCTTCGCCGCGCTGCTGTCGCGCCTGTCCGGCACCGAGGACATCGCCGTCGGCATCCCGGTAGCCGGTCGTGGCGAGCAGGCGCTCGACGACCTGGTCGGCATGTTCGTCAACACCCTGGTGCTGCGCGCCAGGGTCGACCCCGCGGTCTCCTTCGCCGAGCTGCTCGGTCAGGTCCGCGAGAACGACCTGGCCGCCTTCGCGCACGCCGACGTGCCGTTCGAGCGCCTCGTCGAGGTGCTCAACCCGGCCCGCTCGCAGGCGCGGCACCCGCTGTTCCAGGTGATGCTCTCGTTCCAGAACCTGGGCCGCACCACCCTGGAACTGCCCGGCCTCACCGTCTCCGAGCTGGGCATCGACCAGCACGTGGCCAAGTTCGATCTGCAGCTGGCGCTCAGCGAGGTGCCCGCCGACGACGACAGCCACATGGAGGCCGAACTCGTCTACGCCACCGACCTTTTCGACGCCGGTTTCGCCGCGACCTTCGGCGCGCGTCTGCTGCGCGTGCTCACCGGCATCGTGGCCGACCCGTCGATCGCCGTCGGTGACATCGAACTGCTCGACGCCGCCGAGCGCACCCTGGTGCTCGACCGGTGGAACGACACCGAATTCGCCGTCGACGCCGCGCTGAGCACTCCCAGCGACGACGACCCGGCCACCCTCAACGCCCTGTTCGAAGCGCAGGTCGCGCGCACGCCCGACGCGACCGCGCTCACGTTCGATGGGACGAGTCTGTCCTATGCCGAGTTCGCGGTCCGCGTGCGCAAGCTGGCGCGCTGGCTCAAGGACGCCGGCGTCGGCCCGGAATCGTATGTTGCCCTCGGCATGCGGCGCTCGATCGACCTGCTGGTCGGCATGTACGCCGTGTCCGCCGCCGGTGGCGCCTACGTGCCGCTCGACCCCGATCACCCGGCCGAGCGCATCGAGCACATCCTCGACACCGCGCAGCCGGTGTGCGTGCTGACCTCCGGCGAGAGCCTGCCCGGCGTGGCCGGTCGCGAGGTGCGCATCGACCAGCTCGACCTGTCCGGCCAGTCGGCCGAGCCGGTCACCGACGCCGACCGGCATCGCCCGCTGCGCTCGGACAACACCGCCTACGTCATCTTCACCTCCGGCTCGACCGGTCGCCCCAAGGGTGTGGCGGTCAGCCATGCCGCGATCGTCAACCGCCTGGTGTGGATGCACGCCGCCTACGGGCTGGCCGCCGACGACGTGGTGCTGCAGAAGACGCCGGCCACCTTCGACGTGTCGGTGTGGGAGTTCTTCTGGCCGCTGCAGGTCGGCGCGCGCCTGGTCGTCGCCAAGCCGGACGGGCATCGCGACCCGGCCTACCTGGCCCGCCTGATCGCGGCCGAGCAGGTCACCACGGTGCACTTCGTGCCGTCGATGATGGCCGTGTTCGTCACCGAACCCCTTGCCGCCGAGTGCGTCTCGCTGCGCAACGTGTTCGCCTCCGGTGAGGCGCTGCCCTCGCCCACCGCGCAGCGCCTGCGCGAGCTGACCGGTGCCGCGCTGCACAACCTGTACGGGCCGACCGAGGCCGCGGTCGACGTGACCTATCACGAGGTCACCGACGCCGACACCGACACCGTGCCAATCGGCGCGCCGGTGTTCAATACCCGCCTCTACGTGCTGGATTCGCGGCTCAAGCCGGTTCCGGTCGGTGTCGCGGGTGAGCTCTACCTCGCGGGCGTGCAGCTGGCGCACGGTTATGTGGGTCGCCCCGACCTCACCATGGACCGCTTCGTCGCCGACCCGTTCGCGCCCGGCGAGCGCATGTACCGCACCGGTGACCTCGTCACCTGGACCGCGGACGGCGAGCTGGAGTACCTGGGCCGCACCGACTTCCAGGTGAAGCTGCGCGGTCTGCGCATCGAGCTCGGCGAGATCGAGTCCGCGCTCACCGCGCTGCCGCAGATCGCGCAGTCGGTGGTCGTGGTCCGCGCCGACGAGCGCACCGGTGATCAGCTGGTCGCCTACGTCATCCCGCAGCAGGGCTCCATCGTGGACACCGACGCGGTCAAGGACGCCCTCGGCGCCGAACTGCCGGTGTACATGGTTCCGGCCGCGTACGTGGTGCTGAACGCCTTCCCGCTCAACGCTTCCGGCAAGCTCGACCGTAAGGCGCTGCCCGCGCCGGTGTTCGCCGCGCGTACCTTCCAGGCGCCCGTCACCCCGGTGCAGCAGATCGTCGCCGCCACCTTCGCCGAGGTCCTCGGCGCCGGTCAGGTCGGCCTCGACGACGACTTCTTCGAGCTCGGCGGCAACTCGCTCGTGGCCACCAGGGTCGCGGCGCGCCTGTCCGAGGCGCTCGACACCCAGGTGCCGCTGCGCGCGCTGTTCGAGGCATCGACCGTCGCCGCGCTCGCGGCCCGCGTCGAGACCGCCACCGGTCGCGGCGGGCGCATCCCGCTGGTGCCGCAGCCGCGCCCCGAGCTGGTGCCGCTGTCACAGGCCCAGCAGCGGATGTGGTTCCTCAACCGCTTCGACAACCGCACCGCCGTCAACAACATCCCGGTGGCGATCCGCCTGACCGGTGACCTCGACGTCGCCGCGCTGGAGGCGGCCATCGCCGACGTGACCGCGCGGCACGAGTCGCTGCGCACCTTCTACCCCGAGGTCGAAGGCGCCGGCTACCAGCAGGTCCTGCCCGCCGACGAGGTCCGCTTCGCACTGCCCGCCCAGCCGGTGACCGCCAACGAGGTCGTCGCCCGCGTCGTGGAACTGGCGAGCGTGCACTTCGACGTCACCCGCGAGGTGCCGTTCCGCGCCAGCCTGCTGCGCGTCGACGAGCGCAGTGCACATGGCGGTGCGGCCGAAGCCCCTGCGTGGTCACGCTCCGCTACCGCCTCCGGGGCTACCGGCCGCACCGAGCACGTCGCCGTGCTGGTCATGCACCACATCAGCGGTGACGGTTTCTCGCTGCGCCCGCTGCTGCGCGATGTCGTCGTGGCCTACACCGAGCGCGTGCGCGGCGAGGTTCCCGCGTGGGCCCCGCTCGAGGTGCAGTACGCCGACTACACGCTGTGGCAGCGTGAGGTGCTCGGCGAGGAGTCCGATCCGGAGTCGGTCGCCGCGAGCCAGATCGGCTACTGGACCGAGCAGTTGCGTGATCTGCCCGACCAGATCGAGCTGCCCGCCGACCGGCCGCGTCCCGAGATCGCCACCAATGCCGGTGACCTGTACCGCTTCTCGGTCGACGCGGGTCTGCACCGCGCGCTGACCGACATCGCCCGCGCGCACGGCGTCACCCTGTTCATGGTGATGCACGCCGCGCTGGCCACCTGGGCCGCGCGCCTGTCCAACAGCACCGACATCGCCATCGGCACCCCGATCGCGGGCCGTGGCGAACGTGCCCTGGACGACCTCGTCGGCATGTTCGTCAACACCCTGGTGCTGCGCAGCGAGGTCGACCTCGGCGGCAGCTTCGGTGACCTGCTCGACCAGGTCCGCAAGGTCGACCTGTCCGCGTTCGCCAATGCCGACGTGCCGTTCGAGCGCCTCGTCGACGTGCTCAGCCCCACCCGCTCGCAGGCTCACCACCCGCTGTTCCAGGTGGCGCTGACCTTCGAGGCGGCCACCGCCGCCGACACCGGCACCGTCGCCCTGCCCGGCCTCGACCTGAATGTCGTCGACTTCGACCCGGGCACAGCGAAATTCGACGTGCAGCTGACCGTGGGCGAAGCCGCCGACGGCTCGCTGTCCATGTCGTGGAACTACGCCACCGATCTGTTCGACCCCGAGACCGTCGCCGCCTTCGGTGACCGCCTGATCCGCGTCCTGCGCACCGTCGCCGAGAACCCCGACGTGATCGTCGGCGACATCGACTTGCTCGGCGAGGCCGAACAGCGCGACGTCGCCCAGCGCTGGGTGTCCTCCGGGGCCGACGCGATCGCCCTGCCGGTCATCCACGACGCCAGCACCCCGGCGGGCCACCGCCGTGGCCTGTTCGGCAACAAGCACACGACGCTGGTCGACCTGTTCGACGCCGCCGCCGCGGCCTACCCGGACCGCATCGCCGCCAAGTTCGGTGTCGAGTCGCTGACCTACGCCGAGCTCGACCGCGGCGCGAATGTGCTGGCGCGCAGGCTGATCGCCGACGGCGCGGGCCCGGAGTCGCTGGTCGCGGTGATCCTGCCGCGCTCGCTCGACCTGGTCGTCGCGCTGCTGGCCGTCGTCAAGACCGGCGCGGGCTATGTGCCGGTGGACCCGACCTACCCGGCCGAGCGCATCGCCTACGTGCTCGAGGATTCCCGCCCAACCAGCGTGGTCCTCGATTCCACCGTCCAGGTGACGGTGCCCGCGCACCTGCCCTCGGTGGTGCTCGACGGTTTCGCCGTGGAGACCGGCAATGTCGAGGACGCCGACGACCTGCCGATCACCGACGCCGACCGGCTGGCCCCGCTCTCGCCGGACAATGTCGCCTACGTCATCTACACCTCCGGCTCGACCGGCCGCCCCAAGGGCGTCGCGGTCGCGCACCGGAACGTGGTGCGCCTGTTCGCCAATACCGATCGCGATTTCGGCTTCGGCGCGCGCGATGTGTGGACGCTGTTCCACTCCTACGCCTTCGACTTCTCGGTGTGGGAGCTGTGGGGTCCGCTGCTGTTCGGTGGCTCGCTGATCGTCGTCGACTACTACACCTCGCGCTCGCCCGAGCAGTTCCTGGAACTGCTGCGCGTCGAGCAGGTGACGGTGCTCAACCAGACGCCGTCGGCGTTCTACCAGCTCGCCGAGGCCGACCGAATCGCCGGCCCCGGCCTGGAACCGCTGGCCCTGCGCTACGTCGTCTTCGGTGGCGAGGCGCTGGAACTGCGCCGCCTCTCGGATTGGGTCGCCCGCCACGGCGACAGCTCGCCGACGCTGGTCAACATGTACGGCATCACCGAGACCACGGTGCACGTGTCGTTCCGCGCGCTCGACGCGAAAACCATTGCCGCCGCGGCCGGTTCGGTCGTCGGCCGGGCCATCGCGGGCCTCGGCGTGTACGTGCTCGACAGCCGGCTGCGCCCGGTGCCGGTCGGTGTCGCTGGTGAGATGTATGTCGCCGGACCGCAGTTGGCGCGCGGCTACCTCGGCCGCCCCGACCTGACGGCGACCCGCTTCGTCGCCAACCCCCTCGCGGGCCCGAACCAGGCGGGTTCGCGCCTGTACCGCTCCGGTGACCTCGCGCGCTGGAACCGCTTCGGCGAACTCGAATACCTCGGCCGCGCCGACGATCAGGTGAAGGTCCGCGGCTTCCGCATCGAGCTCGGTGAGATCGAAGCCGCCGTCCTCGCGCAGCCGGGCATCGCCCAGGCCGCGGTCATCGTGCGCGAGGACCAGCCGGGCGACCAGCGCATCGTCGCCTACGTGGTCGCCGACGGCGACGCCAAGCCCGACCTCGACGTCGTGCGCAGCGGTGCCGCCGAGCAGCTGCCCGCCTACATGGTTCCGGCGGCCCTTGTCCGCCTGGAATGGATCCCGCTGACCGTCAACGGCAAGCTGGACCGCCGCGCCCTGCCCGCTCCGGCGGTGCAGGCGCGGGCCTTCCGCGCCCCGGTCACCCCGGTGCAGGAGACCGTCGCCGCGGTCTTCGCCGATGTCCTCGGCCTGGACCGGGTCGGCGTCGACGACGACTTCTTCGACCTCGGCGGCAACTCGCTCATCGCCACCCGCGTTGTCGCCCGCATCGGCGCCGCGCTCGGCGCCACCGTGCCGGTCCGCGCGCTGTTCGAAGCCTCCACCGTGGAAGCCCTCGCGGCCCGGGTGGAATCGCACACCGGCGGCACCGCCCGCGCGGCGCTCGTCGCCCGCGAGCGCACCGAGGGCGAACTGGTGCCGCTGTCGTTCGCGCAGCAGCGCATGTGGTTCCTCAACAAGTACGACACCACGTCGGCCGCCTACAACCTGCCCGTCGCCATCCGCCTGACCGGCGCCCTCGACACCGAGGCGCTCTCGCTGGCACTGGCCGACCTGGTGCGCAGGCACGAATCGCTGCGTACCCGCTACCCCGAGCACGGCGGCACCCCGGTGCAGCAGATCGTCGCGGCCGAACGCATCTCGCTGGATCTGCGCCCGGTCACGGTCGCGCAGGATCAGCTGTTCGGCACCGTCACCGAGTTCGTGTCCACCGGTTTCGATGTGGCCGAACAGGTTCCGCTGCGCGCCCGCCTGTTCAAGGTGAGCGACACCGAACACGTCCTTGTTGTGGTGGTCCATCACATCGCCGCCGACGGTTTCTCCATCGCGCCGCTGACCCGCGACGTGATGCTGGCCTACACCGCCCGCGCCCAGGGCACCGCGCCCGGCTGGGCGCCGCTGCCGGTGCAGTACGCCGACTTCGCGATCTGGCAGCGTGCCGTGCTCGGCACCGAGGACGACGCCGATTCGCTCATGTCGCGCCAGGTCGGCTACTGGCAGCGCCAGCTCGCGGGCGTCCCCGACGAGCTGACCCTGCCGTTCGACCGGGCCCGCCCGGCCATCGCCTCGCACCGCGGCGCCACCGTGCACCGCGAGCTCGCGCCGGAGCTCATCGCCAAGCTCGACGAGGTGGCGCGTCGTCAAGGCGCGTCGCTGTTCATGGTCATGCACACCGCGCTCGCGGTGCTGCTCTCGCGCCTGTCCGGCTCCGACGACATCGCCATCGGCACGCCCATCGCGGGCCGTGGTGAGCAGGCCCTCGACGACCTGGTCGGCATGTTCGTCAACACCCTGGTGCTGCGCACCGGCGTGCGCCCGGCCGAGTCCTTCACCGATCTGCTCGAGCAGTCACGCAAGGCCGACCTCGACGCCTACGGCAATGCCGACGTGCCGTTCGAGCGCCTGGTGGAACTGCTGGCGCCGGAGCGTTCGCAGTCGCGCAACCCGCTGTTCCAGGTGATGCTGGCGTTCCAGAACCTGGACCGCACCACCCTGGAGCTGCCCGGCCTCGCCGTGTCGGCGCTCGATCTCGACGAGAGCGTCGCCCGCTTCGACCTGCAGTTCACCCTCTCCGAGCTCGGTGAGCCCGGCAGCGGCGGCATGGCGCTGGCACTGAACTACGCGACCGAGCTGTTCGACGAAGCGACCGTCGACACCATCGCGACCCGCTGGGAGCGCGTGCTCGAAGCCGTCGCCGCCGATACCGCGGTGACCATCGGCGCGATCGACGTCCTCGACGCCGCCGAGCGGGCCGACCTGGTGTTCCGCGTCGGCGAACCGCCGGTGCCCGCGCGCACCCTGCGCAGCCTGCTGGCCGACGCCGTCGACCGGAACCCGACCGGCGATGCCGTCGTGTTCCAGGGGACAGCTCTGTCTTACGCCGAGCTGGATGAGCGCTCGAACCGACTGGCGCGCTTGCTGATCGCCGAGGGCATCGGCGCCGAAGACCTCGTCGCCGTCGGTGTCCCGCGTTCGGCCGACTCGGTCTTCGCCGCCTGGGCCGTCGCCAAGACCGGCGCCGCGTTCGTGCCGGTCGACCCGACCTACCCGGCCGACCGCATCGCCCACATGGTCACCGACTCCGGTTCACCGCTCGGCCTCACCGTCGCCTCCGTGCGCGATGGCCTGCCGGAATCGGCGCGCTGGCTGGTGCTCGACGAGCTGGATCTGGACGCCTTCGACGGCGGCCCGGTCGACGACTCGGAGCTGGTCCGCGCGACCACGCCCGAGCAGCCCGCCTACGTCATCTACACCTCCGGCTCGACCGGCGTCCCCAAGGGCGTCGTCGTCACCCACGCGGGTCTGGCGAACTTCGGCGAGGAGCAGGCCAAGCGCTACGCCCTCGACTCCGATACCCGCGCACTGCATTTCGCCTCGCCCTCGTTCGACGCCTCGATCCTGGAACTGCTGCTGGCGCTGGCCCGTGGCGGCGCGCTGGTCGTCGTCCCGCCGGGTGTCTACGGCGGTGACGAACTGTCCGAGCTGATCCGCGCCGAGCGGGTCACCCACGCGTTCATCACCCCCGCCGCGCTGGCCACCTTCGATCCGAGCGGCCTGGATTCGCTGCGGGTGCTGGTCGCCGGTGGTGAAGCGGTGCCCGCCGACCTGGTGAGCAAGTGGGCGGTTCCGTTGGCAGACGGCACAACCCGTGCCTTCCACAACGGTTACGGCCCGACCGAGACCACGATCATGACCAACATCAGCGCCGCGCTGGTGCCGGGCGAGCTGGTCACCATCGGTGGCCCCACCCGCGGCATGCGCTCGCTGATCCTGGACGCCCAGCTCCAGCCCGTTCCGGTGGGTGTCGCGGGTGAGCTGTATCTGTCGGGCATCCAGCTGGCGCGTGGCTACCACGCCCGCGCCGGTCTGACCGCCGACCGGTTCGTCGCCGATCCGTTCGTGCCGGGGGAGCGGATGTACCGCACCGGTGACGTCGTGCGCTGGACCGCCGCCGGCACCGTCGAATACGTCGGCCGCTCCGACTTCCAGGTCAAGATCCGCGGTTTCCGTATCGAACTGGGCGAGATCGACTCGGCCCTCGCCTCGCACGAGACCGTCGACTTCGCGACCACCGTCGGCCACAAGAGCACCGCGGGCGCTGTCTCGCTGGTCGCGTATGTGGTTGCCGCGCCGGGCCGTTCGATCGATGTCGCGGCGCTGACCGCGCACGTCGAGGATCGTCTGCCCGCCTACATGGTGCCCTCGTCGATCATGGTGATCGACCACGTGCCGCTGACCCCGGTCGGCAAGCTCGACCGCAAGGCGCTGCCGGAGCCGGTGTTCGCCACCGAGGTCACCTTCCGTGCCGCGCGCACCTCGATCGAGCAGACCATCGCCGAGGTCTTCGCCGAGGTGCTCGGTGTCGAGCGCGTCGGTGTCGACGACTCGTTCTTCGCCCTTGGCGGCGACTCGATCGTCTCCATCCAGCTCGTCTCGCGGGCCAAGGCCCGTGGCGTGCTGTTCACCCCGCGCCACGTCTTCGAGCAGCGCACCGTCGCCGGCCTCGCCTCGGTCGCCGAAACCGCCGATGTGGCAGCGGCTTCCGTGGTCACCCTGGCCGAGCTGCCCGGCGGCGGCGTCGGTGAGCTGCCGCTGACCCCGGTCGTACGGTTCATGGCCGAGCGGTCCGGCTCGTTCGACCGGTTCAACCAGACCATGGCGCTGGAGCTTCCGGTCGGCATCGACCGCGCCGGCATCGCCGCCACCGTCGGCGCGGTCATCGACCGGCACGACATGCTGCGCTCGCGCCTGCACCAGGTCGACGGCCGCTGGGTCGTCGACACCGCGCCGGCCGGTGCTGTCGACGCCGACGCGCTGATCGACCACAGCACCTTCGACGCGACCGTCACCGACGCGGAGCTCGTCGAGATCGCCTCCGCCGCATTGGATGCCAGCCTCGACCGGCTCGATCCGGCCGCGGGCGTCGTCGTCCGGTTCGTGTGGCTGGAGCCGGCCGTGAGCGCATCGGCGCCCGTGGTTTCGCTGCCCGGCGCCGAAGCCGCGGCTCCGGCGAAGGCCACCCGCGCCGGACGTTTGATCGTCGTCGCCCACCACCTCGTGGTCGACGGTGTCTCCTGGCGCATCCTGGTGCCCGACTTCGTCGCCGCCTGGGGTCAGCTGTCGGCCGGTCAGCGGCCCGAGCTGGTCGCCCCGGCCACCTCGATGCGGGCCTGGGCGCACGCGCTCGCCGACGAGGCGCGCACCCCCGAGCGCACCGCCGAGCTCGACTTCTGGCGCGAGGTCGTCGCCACCCCGGATCCGCTGCTCACCGAGCGGCCGATGGACCCGGCGGTCGACGTCTCCGGCGTCATCGAGAAGCTGCCGGTTGAGGTGTCCGCCGAGGTCACCAAGGCCCTGCTGACCACAGTGCCCGCCCTGTTCCACGGTGGCGTCAACGACGGTCTGCTCACCGCGCTCGCCCTGGCCGCGGCGAAGTGGCGCTCCACGCGCGTCCCCGCCACCGGCGCGGGCATCCCGGTCAACGGCTCCGCGCACCGCGACGGCCCGCGCACCGACTCCGCCCGGTCCGGCAGCGACGCGCTGCTGGTGCGCCTCGAAGGCCACGGCCGTGAGGAAGAGGTCGCGCCCGGCGCCGACCTGTCCCGCACCGTCGGCTGGTTCACCGCGATCTTCCCGGTCCGGCTCGACCTGGCCGGCATCGACATCGACGCCGCGCTGGCCGGTGGCCCCGCGCTGGGCCAGGCGGTCAAGGCCGTCAAGGAACAGCTGCTCGCCGTGCCCGACAAGGGCATCGGCTACGGCCTGCTGCGGTACATGAACGCCGACACCGCGGCGGAACTGCCCGCCCAGCTGCCCGGCCAGATCAGCTTCAACTACCTGGGCCGTGTCGCCGACAGCGACGTGCCCGACGCGCTGCGCGGCTTCGGCTGGATCCCCGCGCCCGAGCTGGCCGCCCTCGGCGGCGCCTACGACGCCGACATGCCAGCGATGGCGCCGCTGGACGTCAACGCGATCGTCGTCGGCGACAAGCTCAGCGCCAATATCGGCTACCCGAGCACCCTGCTCGCCGCCGCCGAGGTGCGCGAGTTCGCCGACCTGTGGGTCACCGCGCTGGAAGCCGTCGCCCGGCACGCCAACTCGGCCGACGCGGGCGGCCACACGCCGTCCGACTTCGCGCTGGTGCGCTCCACCCAGGGCGATATCGACGTCTGGGAGAAGCGCTACCCCGAGCTGACCCAGGTGTGGCCGCTGGCCGCGCTGCAAGCGGGTCTGTTCTTCCACGCCCGCCTGGCCGCCAGCTCGGTCGACGTCTACACCGCGCAGGCGGTCCTGACGCTCACCGGCCGGGTCGACGCCACCCGTCTGCGCGCCGCCGCCCAGGCCCTGCTCGACCGGCACGAGACCCTGCGCACCGCGTTCGTCACCGACCACGACGGCAATGCCGTCCAGATCGTCCTCGACCACGCCAAGGTGGCCTGGACCGAGCACGACCGCACCGAAACGGGCGAGTTCGCCGACCTCGTCGAGGCCGACCGCAATGCCCGCTTCGACCTGGCCGCCCCGCCGCTGATCCGCTTCACGCTGATCCGCATTGCCGAGGACGAATGGCGCTTCGTGGTGTCCAACCACCACATCCTCCTCGACGGCTGGTCGACGCCGCTGGTCATGCGCGACCTGCTCGCGCTCTACGCCCTGCACGGCGACACGAGCGCGCTGCCCGCCGTCCGCTCCTACCGTCACTTCCTGGAATGGGTTGCCCAGCAGGATCACTCGGTGTCGGTGGCGGCCTGGTCCGACGCCCTGCGCGGCGTCACCGAGCCGACCCTGCTGGCCCGCCCCGACGCCAGCCGCGAGATCGCGGCCCTGTCGGAGGAGTACCTGTTCGACCTGGACGAGCCGGCCACGGCCCGCCTGGTCGCACTCGCCGCCGACCTCGGCGTCACGCCGAACACCGTGCTGCAGGTCGCCTGGTCGATCGTGCTCGGCCGGATGACCGGCCGCGACGACGTGCTGTTCGGCACCACCGTCTCGGGCCGCCCGGCGCAGCTGTCCGGCGTGGAATCCATGGTCGGCCTGTTCATCAACACCGTCCCGGTGCGCGTGCGCTTCGACGCCGCCGAGTCGGTGCGCGAGGTGCTGACCCGCACCCAGGGCGAGCAGGCCGACCTGCTCGACCACCACTACATCGGCCTGGCCGACATCCAGTCGGCCGCGGGCATCGGTGGCCTGTTCGACTCGCTGGTGGTCTTCGAGTCCTACCCGGTCGACGCCGAGGGCATCAAGGCCCAGGCCGCCGACATCGACGGCATGGCCGTCACCGGCCTGGACGCCGCCGACGCCACGCACTACCCGCTGTCGCTGATCGCGCAGTTGGACACGCAGCTCCGTATTCGGGCCGGCTACCTGAGCGACCTGTTCGACGCCGCCACTGTGCACCGCATCGCCGAGCGCCTGATCCGGGTGCTCACCGCGATCACCACCGAACCCGGTGTGGCCGTCGGTGATATCGAGCTGCTCGATGCCGCCGAACGCGAACTGGTCGTGCGCGACTGGAACGCGACCGCGCACGAGGTCGACCAGCAGGCCACGCTCGTCTCGATGTTCGAGGCGCAGCTGGCGCGCACCCCGCTGGCCACCGCCCTGACCTTCGAGGGAACGAGTCTGTCCTACGGCGAGTTCGCCCAGCGGGTCTACCGCCTGGCGCGCTGGCTGATCGACCGTGGCGTCGGCCCGGAAACCTATGTGGCACTCGGCATGCGCCGCTCGATCGACCTGGTCGTCGGCATGTACGCGGTGAGCGTGGCCGGTGGCGCCTACGTGCCGCTCGATCCCGATCACCCGGCCGAGCGCACGGAATACATTCTGGCGACGGCGGATCCGGTGTGTGTGCTCACCTCGGAGTCCGACCTGGAGATCGACACGGCGCAGGTCCGCATCGACCTGCTCGACCTGGTCGGCTACGCCGATACCCGCGTCACCGATGCCGAGCGCACGGCGCCCCTGCGTCCGTCGAACACCGCGTACGTGATCTTCACGTCGGGTTCGACGGGTCGTCCGAAGGGTGTGGCGGTCAGCCATGGCGCGATCGTCAACCGTCTGGTGTGGATGCAGGCCGCCTACGGTCTCACCGCGGCCGATGTGGTGTTGCAGAAGACGCCCGCCACGTTCGACGTGTCGGTGTGGGAGTTCTTCTGGCCCTTGCAGATCGGCGCGCGTCTGGTCGTCGCCAAGCCGGACGGTCATCGCGATCCGGCGTACCTGGCCGAGATCATCCGCGTCGAAGGCGTGACCGTCACCCACTTCGTGCCGTCGATGCTCGCGGTCTTCGTCGCCGATGCCGCGGCCGCCCGCTGCGAATCGCTGCGGATGGTGTTCGCCTCCGGTGAGGCGCTGCCGCCCAAGCCCGCGCACCGCCTGCGCGAGCTCACCGGCGCCGCGCTGCACAACCTGTACGGCCCCACCGAGGCCGCGGTCGACGTCACCTTCCACGAGGTCGTCGACACCGACACCGACACCGTGCCGATCGGCGCCCCGGTGTTCAACACCGAGGTGTACGTGCTGGACGCGCGCCTGCGGCCGGTCCCGGTCGGTGTCGCGGGTGAGCTGTACCTGGCGGGCACCCAGCTGGCGCGCGGCTATGTCGCGCGGCCGGACCTGACCGCCGACCGCTTCGTCGCGAACCCCTTCGAAGACGACGGCGCCCGCATGTACCGCACCGGCGACCTCGTCGCCTGGACCGAGCTCGGCGAGCTGGAATACCTGGGCCGCACCGACTTCCAGGTGAAGCTGCGTGGTCTGCGCATCGAGCTGGGCGAGATCGAGTCGGCGCTGACCGGCCTCGACGAGGTCGCCCAGTCGGTCGTCGTTGTCCGCGGCGACCAGCACACCGGCGACCAGCTGGTGGCCTACGTCATCGCCGCGCCGGGCCGCACCGTCGACATCGAGGACGCCCGCGAGGAACTGGGCAACAACCTGCCCGCCTACATGGTGCCCGCGGTCATCATCGTCCTCGACGAGTTCCCGCTCAACGCCTCCGGCAAGCTCGACCGCAAGGCGCTGCCCGCGCCGGTGTTCGAGGCCGCGGTGTTCCGCGCCCCGACCACCCCGGTCGAGGAGATCGTCGCCGCCACCTTCGCCGACGTGCTCGGCCTGGAGCGGGTCGGCCTCGACGACGACTTCTTCGCCCTCGGCGGCAACTCGCTGACCGCGACCCAGGTCGCCGCCCGCCTGTCGGCCTCGCTGGAGACCGACATCGGCGTCCGCGAGCTGTTCGAGGCCTCCACCGTCGCCGGGCTGGCCGCGCGCGCCGAGACGCACTCCGGCACCGACCGCCGCGCCGCGCTGGTCCCGCAGCATCGCCCCGAGCGGGTGCCGCTGTCGCTGGCCCAGCAGCGCATGTGGTTCCTCAACCGCTTCGACCCCGAATCCGCGGTCGACAACATCCCGGCCGCCGTGCGGCTGTCGGGCCTGCTCGACCGGCAGGCGCTGCAGGTGGCCGTGGCCGACGTGCTCGCCCGCCACGAGTCGCTGCGCACCTACTACCCCGAGGTCGCGGGCGCGGCACACCAGGTGATCGTGCCGACCGGCAAGGTCATCCCCGATCTCGCGCCGATCGAGACCACGGGTGCCGAACTGCCGCAGCGCCTCTCGGAGCTGGTGCTGACCGCGTTCGACGTCACCGCCGAGGTGCCGTTCCGGGCCGCCCTGTTCGAGATCAGCCCGACCGAACACGTGCTCGCCCTTGTCGTGCACCACATCTCGGCCGACGGCTTCTCCATGGGCCCGTTGACCCGCGACGTGATGACCGCCTACAGCGCTCGCGTGGAAGGCGCCGAACCGGCCTGGCGTCCGCTCGAGGTCCAGTACGCCGACTTCGCGCTGTGGCAGCGCGCCGTGCTCGGCGACGAGGACGACGCCAAGTCCGTGATCTCCCAGCAGATCTCGTTCTGGGGACAGCGGCTGCGCGGCCTGCCCGAACAGCTCGACCTGCCCGCCGACCGGCCGCGCCCCGCGGTCGCCAGCGGTCGCGGCGCCACCCACACCTTCGAGATCGACGCCGAAACCCACGCGGCGCTGGCCGATCTGGCCCGCGGGCGCGGCGCGACGCTGTTCATGGTCGCCCACGCGGCGCTGGCGCTGCTGCTCTCGCGCCTGTCCGGCGAGAACGACATCGCCATCGGCACCCCGATCGCGGGCCGTGGCGAGCGTGCCCTCGACGACCTGATCGGCATGTTCGTCAACACCCTGGTGCTGCGCACCGAGGTCGACGGCGACGCGAGCTTCACCGACCTGCTCGGCGAGGTCCGCGCGGCCGACATCGCCGCGTTCGGCCACGCCGACCTGCCGTTCGAGCGCCTGGTCGAGATCATCAACCCGGCCCGCTCGCAGGCACGCCACCCGCTGTTCCAGGTCATGCTGGCCTTCCAGAACACCGGCCAGGCCAACCTGGAACTGCCCGGCCTGACGGTCAGCGGCGTCGAGCTGCCGATCGACGTGGCCAAGTTCGACCTGCAGGTGGTGCTCACCGAGAAGCCGGCCGACTCGCCCTCCGGCATCGTCGCCGAGCTGATCTACGCCACCGACCTGTTCGACGCGGCCACGATGGCAGCCTTCGGGCAGCGGTTCGCGCGGGTGCTCGCCGCTGTCGGCGCCCAGCCGGAGCGTGCGGTCGGCGACGTCGATCTGCTCGACGGCCGCGAGCGCGAGCTCGTGTTGTCGGAGTGGAACTCCAACGAGCTCATCGGCATGGGCGGCGTGGGGCGCGGCACCTACGTGGTTCCGGCCGATACCGGGGAGACCCTGCTCGACCTGTTCCGGCTCGCCGAGCACGACGCCGACGCGACCGCGCTGACGTTCGAGGGGACAGCTCTGTCCTACGGCGAGTTCGCCGGGCGGGTGCACCAGCTGGCGCGCAAGCTCATCGACTCCGGCGTCGGCCCCGACACCCTGGTCGCCCTCGGCATCCGCCGCTCGGCTGACCTCGTTGTCGCCATGTACGCGGTGCTCGCCGCGGGTGGCGCGTACGTGCCGCTCGACCTGGATCAGCCCGCCGACCGCATCGCCTATGTGCTGGAGACGGCGCAGCCGGTGGCAGTGCTCACCACCGCGTCCGACGCCTTCGCCCCGGCCGGTATCCAGACCCTGGTGGTCGACGAACTCGACCTGTCCGGCTACCCGGCCACCCCGGTCGACGACAGCGAACGTCGTGCGCCGCTGCGGAATTCGAACCTGGCCTACGTGATCTTCACCTCCGGCTCCACCGGACGTCCCAAGGGCGTCGCGGTGTCGCACGCGGCGGCGGTGAACCAGATCCGCTGGATCACCGACGAATACGCGCTGACCGCCGACGATGTGGTGCTGTTCAAGACGCCGCAGACCTTCGACGTGTCGGTCTGGGAACTCTTCGGCACCATCGTCCGCGGCGCCCGCATGGTGATCGCGACGCCGGACGGGCATCGCGACCCGCAGTACCTGGCCGAGCTGATCGCCGCGGAAGGCGTCACGCTCACCTCGTTCGTGCCGTCCATGCTCGCCGTGTTCGCCGGTGTCGCGGCACCGGCGCAGCTGGCCTCGGTGCGCGCGTTGCTCGTCGCCGGTGAGGCGTTCACCTCCGATGTCGTCGAGGCGATCCGCCGGGTCAGCTCCGCCGAGCTGCACAACCTGTACGGTCCGACCGAATTCACGGTGCACGCCACCTACGCACCGGTCGCCGACGACGTGCAGGGTCCGGTGCCGATCGGCCGCCCCGTGCTCAATGCCAAGTCCTACGTGCTGGATTCACGTCTGCACCCGGTCGCCCCCGGTGTCGCGGGTGAGCTGTATCTGGCAGGCATCCAGCTGGCGCGCGGCTATGTCGGCCGCGCCGACCTGTCCGCCGACCGTTTCGTGGCGAACCCGTTCGGCGCAGGCGAGCGGATGTACCGCACCGGTGACCTCGTCCGCTGGAACGCCGACGGCACCATCACCTACCTCGGCCGCACCGACTTCCAGGTCAAGCTGCGCGGTCTGCGCATCGAGCTCGGCGAGATCGAGGCCGCGCTCACCGCGCACGGCACCGTCTCGCAGGCCGTCGTGGTCGTGCGCTCGGATGCCCGCACCGGCGACCAGCTCGTCGGCTACGTCGTGCCTTCCGGGGGCGCGACCGCCGAGATCGATTCGCTGCGTACACATTTGGCCGCCCAGCTGCCGTCCTACATGGTTCCGGCTGCGTTCGTCGTCCTCGACGCGATGCCGCTGAGCGCCAACGGCAAGCTGGACCGCCGCGCCCTGCCCGAGCCGGTGTTCGAGGCGCGGGAGTTCCGCGCGCCGAGCACACCGATCGAGGAGATCGTCGCCGCGACCTTCGCCGAGGTGCTCGGCCTGTCCGGTGACCGTGCCGTCGGCCTGGACGACGACTTCTTCGACCTGGGCGGCAACTCGCTGATCGCCACCCAGGTGGTCGCCCGCCTCGGCGCCGCCCTCGACACTCGCGTCCCCGTGCGCATGCTGTTCGAGGCTCCGTCGGTCGCCGCGCTGGCCGTCAAGGTGGAATCGCACGCGGGCAGCGGCAGCCGCCGCGAGCTCGTCGCCGGGCCGCGCCCGGAGCAGATCCCGCTCTCGCTGGCCCAGCAGCGCATGTGGTTCCTCAACCGCTTCGACAGCGCGACCGGGGTCAACAACATCCCGCTCGCCGTCCGCCTGACCGGTGACCTCGATATCGACGCCCTGCGTCAGGCCGTCGCCGACGTGGTCGACCGGCACGAGGTGCTGCGCACCGTCTACCCCGAGACCGCCGAGGGCCAGGGCGTGCAGGTCGTGCTGCCCGCGGGCCAGATGCCGATCGCGCTCACCCCGATCACGGTCGCCGAGGACGAGATTCGCGATCGGATCAGCGAACTGGTGCTCGCCGGGTTCGACGTGACCGCCGAGGTCCCGGTGCGTGCCGCGCTGCTGCGCGTCGCGGGCTCCATGGACGGCTCGACCCCCGACACCCACGTGCTCGTCTTCGTCGTGCACCACATCTCCGGTGACGGCTGGTCGGTGCGCCCGCTGGCCCGCGACGTGATGATCGCCTACGCCGCGCGCTCGCGCGGTGAGGCGCCGGGCTGGGCGCCGCTGCCGGTGCAGTATGCCGACTTCGCGCTGTGGCAGCGTGAGACCCTCGGCGCCGAGGACGACGCGTCCTCGATGATCGCCCAGCAGGTCGCGTACTGGTCCCAGCACCTGGCAGGCCTGCCCGATCAGCTCGACCTGCCCGCCGACCGCCCGCGTCCGGCCGTGGCCTCCAACCGCGGTGGTGTGCACGAGTTCTCGATCGACCCGGCACTGGCGGCGAGCCTGAACGCGCTGGCCCGCGAACACGGCGCCAGCCTCTTCATGGTCGTGCACGCCGCGTTCGCGGCGCTGCTCGCCCGCCTGTCCGGCAACGACGACATCGCCATCGGCACCGCCGTCGCCGGCCGTGGAGAAGCGGTCCTCGACGACGCGATCGGCATGTTCGTCAACACGCTGGTGCTGCGCAGCGGCGTCGACCCGGCCCAGACGTTCACCGAGCTGCTCGCGCAGACCAGGGAAAGCGACCTGGCCGCCTTCGGCCACGCCGACCTGCCGTTCGAGCGCCTGGTGGAGATCCTCAACCCGGCCCGTTCGCAGGCACGTCACCCGCTGTTCCAGGTGATGCTGTCGTTCCAGAACACCGGCGAGGCCTCCTTCGAGCTCCCGGGCCTCGAGGTCGCGGGCGTGCCGCTGGACGTGGTCACCGCCAAGTTCGATCTGCACCTGAACCTGGCCGACCGGCACCGCGCCGACGGTTCCGCCGACGGCATGACCGCCGAGTTCGCCTACGCCACCGACATGTTCGACGCCGACACCATCGCGGGCCTCGCGCAGCGCATGGTGCGGATGCTGACCGCCGTGGTGGCCGCGCCGGATCGAGCGATCGGCGAGGTCGAGCTGCTGGCCCCGGCCGAGTACCGCCAGGTTGTCACGGACTGGAACACCACCGCGCACCCGGTCGACCAGGCCGCGACGCTGGTGTCGATGTTCGAGGCGCAGGCGCTGACCAGCCCGAACGCGACCGCCCTCACCTTCGAGGGGACGAGTCTGTCCTACGGCGAGTTCGCCGCGAAGGTGAACCGCCTGGCTCGCCACCTCATCGCCCAGGGCGTCGGCCCCGACACCATGGTCGCGCTCGGCATGCGCCGCTCGCTGGACCTGGTGATCGGCATGTACGCGGTGAGCGTGGCCGGTGGCGCGTACGTGCCGCTCGACCCCGACCACCCGGCCGAGCGCACCCACTACGTGCTCGAGACCGCCGCGCCGGTCTGCGTAGTGACCACCGCGCGTGACGAATTCGACGCCGGCTCGACCGCCGCGCTGAACATCGAGAGCCTGGATCTGTCGGGCTACTCGGCTGCGCCGGTCACCGATGCCGAGCGGATCGCCCCGCTGCGTCCGTCGAATACCGCGTACGTGATCTTCACGTCGGGTTCGACCGGTCGTCCGAAGGGTGTGGCGGTCAGCCACGGCGCGATCGTCAACCGTCTGGTGTGGATGCAGGCCGCCTACGGACTCACCGACGCCGATGTCGTCCTCCAGAAGACCCCCGCCACGTTCGACGTGTCGGTGTGGGAGTTCTTCTGGCCCTTGCAGATCGGTGCGCGTCTGGTCGTCGCCAAGCCGGATGGTCACCGAGATCCGGCGTACCTGGCCGAGATCATCGCCACCGAAGGCGTCACCACCGCGCACTTCGTGCCGTCGATGATGTCGGTGTTCGTGGCCGAGCTGGCCGAGTCCGCCGCCGTCGCCCTGGCCGACGGCAGGCAGACCAGCAGCAGCCTGCGCCTGGTCTTCGCCTCCGGTGAGGCGCTGCCCGCACCGACCGCCCAGCGTCTGCGCGCGCTCACCGGCGCGGCCTTGCACAACCTGTACGGCCCCACCGAGGCCGCGGTCGACGTCACCTTCCACGAGGTCACCGACGCCGACACCACCTCGGTGCCGATCGGCGCCCCGGTCTTCAACACCCAGGTGTACGTGCTGGATTCGCGCCTGCACCCGGTGCCCGTCGGCGTGCCCGGCGAGCTGTACCTGGCCGGTATCCAGCTGGCGCGCGGCTATGTCGCCCGTCCGGACCTGACCGCCGACCGCTTCGTCGCCGATCCGTTCGGCGAGGACGGCGCCCGCATGTACCGCACCGGTGACCTCGTCACCTGGACCACCGACGGCGAGCTGGAATACCTGGGCCGCACCGACTTCCAGGTGAAGCTGCGTGGTCTGCG
Source organism: Nocardia sp. NPDC055029 (assembly GCF_053608525.1). NCBI lineage: Bacteria > Bacillati > Actinomycetota > Actinomycetes > Mycobacteriales > Nocardiaceae > Nocardia > Nocardia sp. NPDC055029. The sequence continues at coordinate 23,130 of NZ_JBSGVQ010000019.1, read as the reverse complement.
CATCGAGCTCGGCGAGATCGAGTCCGCGCTCACCGCGCTGCCGTCGATCGCCCAGTCGGTCGTGGTCGTCCGCTCCGACGAGCGCCTCGGCGACCAGCTGGTCGGCTACCTGATCCCCGCTGCCGGTGCCAGCATCGACCTCGATGCCGTGCGCACCGAACTCGGCGGCGCGCTGCCGACCTACATGGTGCCCACCGCGTTCGTGATCCTGGATGCCTTCCCGCTCAACGCCTCCGGCAAGCTCGACCGCAAGGCGCTGCCGGCGCCGGTGTTCGAGGCCAAGGTGTTCCGCGCGCCGTCGACCCCGATCGAGGAGATCGTGGCCGGCACCTTCGGTGACGTGCTCGGCGTGACCCGCGTCGGCGCCGACGACGACTTCTTCGAACTCGGCGGCAACTCGCTGCTGGCCACCCAGGTCACCGCCCGCATCGGCGCGGCCCTGGACACCCAGCTCTCGGTCCGCGACCTGTTCGAGGCGTCCACCGTGTCCGCGCTCGCCGCCCGCGCCGAGCACAACGCGGGCTCCGGCCGGACCCGCCCGCGCCTGACGGCGGGGGAGCGGCCCGCGATCATCCCGCTCTCGCCCGCCCAGCAGCGCTACTGGTTCCTCAACCAGTTCGACACCTCCACCTCCGCGGTGGACAACATCCCGCTGGCCGTCCGCCTCACCGGCGAGCTCGACGTGCCCGCGCTCGAGCAGGCCATCGGCGACGTGTTCGCCAGGCACGAGATGCTGCGCACCACCTACCCGCGCTCGGCCGACGGCCCGCACCAGGTGATCCTGCCGATCTCGCAGAGCCGCGCCGTTGTCCACCACATCGAGGTCGACGAGGCCGAGCTGCTCGGCACCGTCATCGAATTCGCGATGACCACCTTCGACGTCACCGAGGAGGTGCCGCTCAAGGTCGCGCTGTTCAAGCTGTCGGCTACCGACCACGTGCTCGCGTTCACCGTGCACCACGTTTCCGCCGACGGTTCGTCGATGGGCCCGCTGGCCCGCGACATCATGGCCGCCTACGTGGCCCGCGTGCAGGGCGAGGCCCCGCAGTGGGCGCCGCTGCCGGTGCAGTACGCCGACTACGCGCTGTGGCAGCGCGAGGTCCTCGGCGACGAGACCGACCCGGAATCGCTCGCCGCCAAGCAGGTCGCGTACTGGAGCAACGCCCTCGCGGGTCTGCCGGATCAGCTGGAACTGCCCGCCGACCGGCCGCGCCCGCCCGCGCAGTCGTTCCAGGGCAAGGCGATCCGCTTCGAGATCGATCCGGCGCGCCACGCCGCGCTGCACGAGCTGGCCAGGGCCAACAACGCCTCGCTGTTCATGGTCGTGCACGCCGCCCTCGCGGTGCTGCTCGCGCGCCTCTCCGGCACCGACGACATCGCGGTCGGCACCCCCATCGCGGGCCGTGGTGAGCGCGAACTCGACGACCTGATCGGCATGTTCGTCAACACCCTGGTGTTCCGCACCGCCATCGACCCGGCGGCCTCGTTCGCCGAGCTGCTGGCCGATGTGCGCGAACGCGACCTGGAAGCCTTCGCCAACGCCGACGTGCCGTTCGAGCGCCTGGTCGAGGTGCTCAACCCGGTGCGCTCCACCGCGCGCAACCCGCTGTTCCAGGTGGGCCTGTCGTTCCAGAACCTGGCCGACACCACCTTCGAACTGCCCGGCCTGACCGTCAGCGCCGTCGACTACGACTCGCAGCTGGCCAAGACCGACCTGCACGTCACCCTCTACGACCGCTACACCGACGACGGCGCACCGGCCCAGCTGGTCACCGAATTCGGTTACGCCATCGACCTGTTCGACGAGTCGACGGTCCAGAGCTTCGCCGACCGCTTCCTGCTGGTGCTCGACGCGGTCGCCGCCGACGCGACCGTCCCTGTCGGCGATATCGACCTGCTCACCGCGCCGGAGTCCACGCAGATCGTCACCGCGTGGAACGACACCGCGCACGCGATCGACACCGACGCCACGCTGGTGTCGCTGCTGGACGCGACCGTGGCGGCCACTCCGGATGCCGTCGCGCTGGTTGTCGACGAGGTCGACGGTCGCCGTGAGCTGACCTACGCCGAGCTCGACGCCGAGGTCAACCGCCTTGCCCGGCACCTGATCTCGCTGGGTATCGGGACCGAGGATCGGGTGGCGCTGGCCATCCGCCGTTCCGCGGAACTGATCATCGCGATGTACGCGGTGGCCCGTACCGGCGCCGCCTACGTGCCGATCGATCCCGATCAGCCCGCCGAGCGCACCGACTACATCCTGGAGACGGCCGCGCCCGCGGTCGTGCTGACCACGGCGAACGCCGAGTTCAGCACGGCGGCGGCCGAAGTGGTCGTCCTCGACGAGCTCGACCTGAGCGCCGTCAGCCCGGCCGCGATCACCGAGCGCCGTGGCGCCCTGGTGCCCGCGAACACCGCGTACGTGATCTTCACGTCCGGTTCCACCGGCAAGCCCAAGGGTGTCGCGGTCTCGCACGGCGCGATCGTCAACCAGTTGCTGTGGGAGACGGCCGAATTCGGTATCGGCGCCGACGACGCGGTGCTGCTCAAGACGGCAGCCACCTTCGACCTCTCGGTCTGGGAGTTCTGGACCGCCGCCGTCGCGGGCGCCCACCTGGTGGTCGCCACCGCCGACGGTCACCGCGACCCGGCCTACCTCAACGACCTGATGCGGGCCACCGGCGTCACGACGCTGCACGTGGTGCCGTCGATGCTCGACGCACTGCTCACCGAGTCGGGTGCGGCGCTGCCGCGCACGCTGCGCCGGGTGCTGGCCATCGGTGAGGCGCTGCCCGCGTCCACCGCGCAGCGCTTCCGCACCGCCAACACCGCGGAACTGTTCAACCTCTACGGCCCGACCGAGGCCGCGGTCTCGATCACCAGCCACGCGGTGACCGATGCCGACCAGGTGTCGGTGTCGATCGGTGCGCCGGAGTGGAACAGCCGTGTCTACGTGCTGGATTCGCGCCTGCGTCCGGTGCCGGTCGGTGTCTCCGGTGAGCTCTACCTGGCCGGCGCCCAGCTGGCCCGCGGCTACTACGGCCGCGCGGATCTCACCGCCGACCGCTTCGTCGCCGACCCGTTCTCGGTGATCGGCGAGCGCATGTACCGCACCGGTGACCTGGTGGCCTGGAACGCCGACGGCGAACTGGACTACCGCGGCCGCACCGACTTCCAGGTGAAGATCCGCGGCTTCCGCATCGAGCTCGGCGAGATCGAGGCCGCGCTGCTGCGGCAGGCCGACATCACCTCCGCCGCGGTGCTGGCCCACACCGACCCCGTCGTCGGTGATCGCCTGGTGGCCTACGTCGTCGCCGGTGCCGAGGTCGACAAGCTGGCCCTGCGTTCCGCGCTGGCCGCCGAGCTGCCGTCCTACATGGTCCCGACCGTGTTCCTGCAGCTCGACGCCCTGCCGCTGAACGCCAACGGCAAGCTGGATCGCAAGGCCCTGCCGGAGCCCGAGGTCGAGAAGGCCGTGTTCCGCGCGCCGGTCAGCCCGAGCGAGCAGCTCGTGGCCGCCACCTTCGCCGAGGTCCTGCGACTGGGCGCCGACAAGCGCTTCGGTCTCGACGACGACTTCTTCGCCTGGGGCGGTAACTCGCTGCTGGCGACGCAGGTCGCCGCCCGCCTCGGTGAGGCGCTGAACACCCGGATTCCGGTGCGCCTGCTGTTCGAGGCGTCCACGGTCGCCGCGCTGGCGCACCGTATCGAGCAGCACGCCGAGACCGGTGATCGCAAGGCGCTCACCGCCGGTCCGCGTCCCGAGCACATCCCGCTCTCGCTCGCGCAGCAGCGCATGTGGTTCCTCAACCGCTTCGACACCCAGTCGGCGGCCTACAACGTGCCCGTCGCGGTCCGCCTCACCGGCGACCTCGATGTGGCCGCGCTGCGGGCCGCGATCACCGACCTGGTGTCGCGCCACGAGATCCTGCGCACGGTGTACCCGCAGACCGAAGCCGGTGCGGCACAGGTGATCCTGTCGCCCGCGCAGGCCGCGCCGGAACTGATCGAGCGCACCGTGGCCGCCGGCGAGATGGAATCGGCTGTCGCGGAACTGATGTCGACCATCTTCGACGTCACCGTCGAGGTGCCGCTGAAGGTCGCGCTGTTCCGCGCCGAGAACACCGATGCCGAACCGGCGGCGCCGAGCTCGGTCTTCGGGCCCGCCCGCACCATCTCCGGCGACTTCGTGCTCGCCATGGTCGTGCACCACATCTCGGGTGACGGCTCGTCGGTCGCCCCGCTGACCCGCGACCTGATGACCGCCTACGCGGCCCGCTCCACCGGCCAGGAGCCCGGCTGGGCGCCGCTGGCCGTGCAGTACGCGGACTACAGCATCTGGCAGCGCGAACTGCTCGGCAGCGAGGACGATCCGGACTCGATGGCGTCCAAGCAGGTCGCGCACTGGAAGCAGGCCCTGGCTGACCTGCCCGATCAGCTCGACCTGCCCGCCGACCGCCCGCGCCCGGCCGTGCAGACCTTCGCCGGCAGCAAGGTCGACGTCCAGATCGACGCCGACACCCACCGCGCGCTGGTCGAGCTGGCCCGCGCCGAGGGCGCGACGCTGTTCATGGTCGTGCACACCGCGCTCGCGGTGCTGCTGGCCCGCCTCTCGGGTACCGACGACATCGCCATCGGTACCCCGATGGCGGGTCGTGGCGAGGCCGCCCTCGACGACATGATCGGCATGTTCGTCAACACCCTGGTGTTCCGCACCAAGGTCGACGGCGACGAGGCGTTCACCGAGCTGCTGGCCCGCCAGCGTGAGGACGACATCGCGGCGTTCGCCAATGCCGACGTGCCGTTCGAGCGTCTGGTCGAGGTCCTCAACCCGGTCCGCTCCACCGCGCGTCACCCGCTGTTCCAGGTCGGCCTGTCGTTCCAGAACCTCAGCCGCGCCACCCTGGAACTGCCGGGCCTGACGGTGTCCGGTCTCGACATCGATTCCCAGCTGTCGCAGTTCGACCTGCACCTGATCGCCACCGACCGCTACGGCGATGCCGGTGAGCCCGAAGGCATTTCGGGCATCTTCACCTACGCCACCGATCTGTTCGACCACGCCACGGTCGAGGGCTTCGTCGCGCGGTTCGTCCGCCTGCTCGGCGCGATCGTCGCCACCCCGCGCACCGCGGTCGGCGACATCGAACTGCTCGCACCGGCCGAACGCGCCCAGATCCTGGACGCCCGCAACGCCACCGCCTACCGCGTCGACACCGAGGCCACCCTGGTCTCGCTGCTCGACGCGACGGTGGCCGCCGATCCGAAGTCGACCGCCCTGGTCACCGACGACGGCGCCCAGCTCTCCTACGCCGAACTCGACGCGAAGGTGAACCGCCTCGCGCGGCACCTGATCTCGCTGGGTGTCGGCCCGGAGGCCCGTGTCGCGCTGGCGCTGCGCCGCTCGGTGGACCTGATCGTCGCGATGTACGCGGTGAGCAAGTCCGGTGGCGCGTACGTGCCGGTCGACCCCGATCAGGCGGCCGAACGCACGAACTACATCCTCGAGACGGCGGCACCGGTCTGTGTGCTGACCAACGCCGAGGCCGAGTTCGACACCGATGTCGCGCCGCTGGTGCGCATCGACGAGCTCGAGCTTGACGAGGTCGGCGCCGCACCGGTTTCCGATGCGGAGCGCACCGAGCCGCTGCGTCCGGAGCACACCGCCTACGTGATCTTCACGTCCGGTTCGACCGGACGCCCGAAGGGTGTCGCGGTGCCGCACGGCGCCATCGCCAACCAGCTGCAGTGGAAGCTGATCGAGTTCGGCATGGACGCCGCCGACGCGGTGCTGCTGAAGACCGCCGCCACCTTCGACCTCTCGGTCTGGGAGTTCTGGTCGGCCGCCGTCTGCGGTGGCCGCCTGGTCATCGCCTCGGCCGACGGCCATCGCGATCCGGCGTACCTGAACGAACTGATGTCGCGCGAGTGGGTCACCACGCTGCACGTGGTGCCGTCGATGCTCGACGCGCTGCTGGCCGCAGGCATGCCCGATTCGCTGTGGCGGGTCCTGGCCATCGGTGAGGCGCTGCCCGGTTCGCTGGCGCAGCGGTTCCGCACCGCGTTCCCGCGCACCGAGCTGTTCAACCTGTACGGCCCTACCGAGGCCGCGGTCTCGATCACCTCGCATCGGGTGAACGCCGCGGACCAGGGCTCGGTCTCCATCGGTGGGCCCGAGTGGAACAGCCAGGTGTACGTCCTCGACGCGCGGCTGCGCCCGGTGCCGGACGGCGTCGCGGGCGAGCTGTACCTCGCCGGCGCGCAGTTGGCGCGCGGCTACTTCGGCCGCCCCGACCTGACCGCCGACCGTTTCGTCGCCAACCCGTTCACCCCCGGTACCCGCATGTACCGCACCGGTGACCTGGTGGCCTGGCACAACGGTGAGCTCGACTACCGCGGCCGCACCGACTTCCAGGTGAAGATCCGCGGCTTCCGTATCGAGCTCGGCGAGATCGAGGCCGCGCTGCTGGCGCTGCCCGAGATCGCCCAGGCCGCCGTCATCGCGAAGTCCGACCCGCGCACCGGCGATCGCCTGGTCGCGTACCTGGTCGGCATGGATATCGATGTCGCGCAGGTGAAGTCGACGCTCGCCGCAGGGCTGCCGTCGTACATGGTGCCCGCCGCGTTCGTCGTCATGGACGCGCTGCCGCTCAACGTCAACGGCAAGCTCGACCGCAAGGCGCTGCCGGAGCCGGAGTTCGAGGCCCAGGCCTTCCGCGCGCCGTCCACCCCGATCGAGGAGATCGTGGCGGCCGTGTTCGCGGACGTGCTCGGCGCCGAGCGCGTCGGCGCCGACGACGACTTCTTCGCCCTCGGCGGCAACTCGCTGCTGGCCACGCAGGTCGCGGCCCGTCTCGGTGCCGCCCTGGACAGCCGGGTGCCCGTGCGCCTGCTGTTCGAGGCGTCCACCGTCGCCGGTCTCGCGGTGAAGGTCGAGCAGGGTGCGGGCGCCGGTGGGCGGCGCGCGCTGGTCGCCGGACCGCGCCCGGAGCAGGTACCGCTCTCGCTCGCGCAGCAGCGCATGTGGTTCCTGAACCAGTTCGACACCAGCTCCGCGGTGAACAACATCCCGGTCGCCGTCCGCCTGTCGGGCGCGCTGGATGTCGAGGCGCTGCAGCTCGCGGTCGCCGATGTGCTGGCCAGGCACGAGACCCTGCGCACGGTGTACCCGTCCACGGACGGCACGCCGCACCAGGTGATCCTGCCGGTCGAGGGCAATGTTCCGGATCTGACGCCGGAAACCGTTGCGCCCGAACAGGTTCGCGACAGGATCGCCGCGCTGATCTCCGCAGGCTTCGACGTGCTCGACGAAGTTCCGTTGCGCGCGAAGCTGATGCAGGTCGCGGACGACGAGTTCGTGCTCGTCTTCGTCGCCCACCACATCAGCGCCGACGGCTGGTCCATGGGCCCGCTGACCCGCGACGTGATGGTGGCCTACGCCGCCCGCGCCGCCGGGGAACGCCCGGGCTGGGCGCCGATGCCGGTGCAGTACGCCGACTTCAGCGTCTGGCAGCGCGACGTCCTCGGCTCCGAGGCCGACGACGCCAGCCTGATCTCCCAGCAGGCCGACTACTGGAAGCGCGCCCTCGCCGGCGTCCCCGACGAGCTGAACCTGCCTCTCGACCGGCCGCGTCCGAGCACGCAGTCCTTCGCCGGCGGCCGGGTGCTGTTCCCGATCGGCACCGAGATCCACGCCGGACTAATCGCCATCGCCCGCGAGCAGAACGCGACGCTGTTCATGGTCGTGCACACCGCCCTCGCGGTGTTCCTGGCGCGCATGTCGGGTACCGAGGACATCGTCATCGGCACCCCGATCGCCGGTCGTGGCGAGGCCGAACTCGACGACGTCATCGGCATGTTCGTCAACACCCTGGCCCTGCGCACGCAGGTCGGCGGCCAGCTCAGCTTCGCCGAGCTGCTGACCCAGGCGAAGGAAGCCGACCTGGCCGCCTTCGCGCACGCCGACATCCCGTTCGAGCGCCTGGTGGAACTGCTCAACCCCGAGCGCTCCACCGCGCGGCACCCGCTGTTCCAGGTGGCGCTGTCGTTCGAGAACCTGCCCGACGCGAGCTTCGAGCTGCCGGGCCTGTCGGTCTCGGCCGTCGACTTCGACGTCGACACCGCCAAGTTCGACCTGCTGCTCACCGTGCGTGAGGCGCAGGCCGGTGACGAGGCGGGCGCCTACGCCGAGTTCTCCTACGCCAGTGACCTGTTCGACCAGTCGACGGTCGAGACGTTCGCGCAGCGCTTCCAGCGTCTGCTCGCCGAGGTCGTCGCCGACACCACCACCCCGGTCGGCGATCTCGAACTCCTCGACGGCACCGAGCGCACCGAACTGCTCACCCGCACCGGCGGTCCCGCCGCGTCGACGAGCACCCTGCCCGAGCTGCTTGCCCAGGCCGTGGCGACCAACCCGGCCGGTCAGGCGATCGTCGCGCCCGGCGAATCGGTCGACACCGGCCTGGTCCGCGCGCTCACCGCGACCGGCACGCCGGATGCGGACGAGTCGCAGCGCGCGGGCGAAGAGGTAGGTGCGGGCGAGTCCAGTGGGCTCGCGGCGGCGCAGTCGGGTCAGGCTCGCTCGCTGACCTATGCCGAGCTGGACGCGGCCTCATCGCGCCTGGCCCGCGTGCTCATCGAGCGTGGTGCGGCACCGGAGACGGTCGTCGCCATCGCCATGCAGCGTTCGCTCGAAACCACGCTGGCCATCTGGGCCGTCATCAAGTCCGGTGCCGCGTTCCTGCCGGTCGATCCGAAGTATCCGGCCGAGCGCATCGCGCACATGATGTCGGATTCGGGTGCGGCACTGGGCATCACGGTGTCGTCCGAGGTCGATCACCTGCCCGCGCCCGCCCTGGGCGACTGGCTGGTCCTCGACGATGCGGCGCTGCACGCCGAGATCGCCGAGCAGTCCGCCGCGCCGATCACCGACGTGGACCGCCAGGATGCCGTCCGGACCGGCAACACGGCCTACATGATCTACACCTCGGGTTCGACCGGCCTGCCCAAGGGCGTCGTCGTCTCCCACACCGGTGTGGCCAACTTCGCCGCTGCCCAGGTGGCGCAGTTCGGGCTCGGTAAGCACGCGCGCACCCTGGCGTTCGCGTCGCCGTCGTTCGACGCGTCGATCCTCGAATTCCTGCTCGCGGTCGGCTCGGCGGGCACTCTCGTCATCACGCCGGTCGGCGTGGTCGGCGGCGAGGAACTGGCCGAGATCATCGTGGGCCAGCAGCTGACCCACGTGTTCCTCACCCCGCTGGTCGCGGCGTCGATGGAGCCCGCGGCGCTGGCCGACGTGGAAGCGCTGATCGTCGGTGGCGACAAGGCCCCCGTCGACCTGGTGGCGAACTGGCACAGCGCGGGCACCGACCCGGCGCACCACCGGTTCTACAACGCCTACGGCCCGACCGAGGCGACCATCGCGACCAACCTGTCCGACCCGCTGCTGCCCGGCGACACCATGAACATCGGTGGCCCGATCGCGGGCGCCACCGTCTTCGTGCTCGACAGCCGCCTGCGCCCGGTCCCCGAGGGCGTGGCCGGTGAGCTGTACCTGGGCGGCCTCCCGCTGGCCCGCGGTTACCACGCGCGCCCCGGCCTCACCGCCGAGCGCTTCGTGGCCAGCCCGTACGCCGACGGCGAGCGCCTGTACCGCACGGGTGACGTCGTCGCCTGGCGCACCGTCAACGGCAAGTCGGTCGTGGAGTACGTGGGCCGCAACGACTTCCAGGTGAAGATCCGCGGCTTCCGCATCGAACTGGGCGAGGTCGACGCGGTTCTCACCGCGCACGACGACGTCGAGTTCGCCGCCACCATCGGCCGCACCACCGACGCGGGCGCCACCATCCTGGTGTCCTACGTGCGGGCCACCCCCGGCGCGGCCGCCGACCCGGCCACCCTGGTCGAGTACGCGGCGCAGCAGCTGCCCGCGCACATGGTGCCCGCCGCCGTGATGGTGCTCGACGAGATCCCGCTGACCCCCGCGGGCAAGCTCGACCGTCGCGCCCTGCCCGAGCCGGTCCTCGCCCCGCGCGAGTTCCGCACGCCGACCAGCGAAGTCGAGGCGATCATCGCCACCGTCTTCGCCGAGGTGCTCGGTGTCGACGCGGTCGGCCTGGACGATTCGTTCTTCGCCCTCGGCGGTGACTCGATCCTGTCCATCCAGCTCGTCTCGCGCGCCAAGGACCGCGGCGTGCTGTTCAAGCCGCGCGACGTGTTCGAGAAGCGCAGCGTGGCAGGCCTGGCCGAGATCGCCGTGCTCGCGGGCGACGCCGACCAGATCGTGCTCGAGGAACTGCCGGGCGGCGGTGTCGGTGATATCCCGATGCTGCCGATCATGCGCCAGATCCTGAGCAGCGGCTCCACCTACGACCGGTTCTCCCAGTCGATGGTGCTGCGCCTGCCGGAGAACATCACCGAGGAGGTCCTGCACGCCACCATCGGCGCGGTCTTCGACCACCACGATGTGCTCCGCTCGCGGGTGGCCAAGGATGCCGAGAACGGCTGGGTCTTCGAGGCGCTGGCGCCGGGCGAGGTCGACGTGACCGCGCTGGTGTGTCGCATCGAGGTGGCCGGTGAGATCACCGACGAGCAGCTGTCCAAGCAAGCTTCGGTCGAATACGACGAGGCCATGGGCCGACTCGATCCGGCGAACGCCGCCATGGTGCAGTTCGTCTGGTTCGCCTTCGGCGAGAACACCGACGGCCCGCGCCGTCGCGACGCGCTGCTCATCGTCGGCCACCACTTCGTGATCGACGGTGTCTCCTGGCGCATCCTGATCCCGGACCTCGGCATGGCCTGGGGCCAGATCGCCGCCGGTCAGCCGGTGACGCTGCCCGTCAACGGCACCTCGATGCGCCGCTGGGCGCACAGCCTGGTCGAGCAGTCCACCGATCGTCGCGCGGAACTGCCGTTCTGGCGCGAGGTCTCGGCCACCGCCGATCCGCGCCTTGGCGCGCGGGCGTTCGACCCACAGGTCGACACCTTCGCGACCGTCGACCGGGTGCAGGTCACCCTGTCGCCGGAGGTCACGGACGCGGTGCTCACCGCGATCCCGGGCCTGTACCACGGCGGCGTCAACGACGGCCTGCTCACCGCACTCGCGCTGGCCGTATCCCGCTGGCGCGGTGACGAATCCGGTACAGCGGCACTGATCAAGCTGGAGGGCCACGGCCGCCAGGAGGAGATCGTCGCCGGTGCCGACCTCTCGCGCACCGTCGGCTGGTTCACCACCGCCTTCCCGGTCCGCCTCGACCTGGCCGGTGCCGATCTCGACGACGCCTTCGCGGGCGGCGCCGTGCTCGGCGAGGTGATCAAGTCGGTCAAGGAGCAGATGCTCGCCGTGCCCGACAAGGGCATCGGCTACGGCATGCTCAAGTACCTGACCACCGAGGGTGCCGATCTGCCGAGCGTCGGCCAGATCAGCTTCAACTACCTCGGTCGCGCGACGGCGGGCGAGATCCCCGCCGAACTGGCCGAACTCGGCTGGGTGCCGGTGGCCGATCTGGGTCAGCTCGACGCCGAGATGGACCTGGACATGCCCGCCAACGCGACGCTGGACATCAACGCCATCGTCAACGACGGCGACGAGGGCCCGCAGCTGGGCGCGAACATCGCGTTCCCGACCGGGCTGCTCACCGCCGACCAGGCCCAGGAGTTCGCCGACCTGTTCGTGGCGGCGCTGACCGCGCTCGCCACCCACGCGCAGCGCGCCGACGCGGGCGGTTTCACCCCGTCCGACATGCCGCTGGTGCGGGTCGATCAGTCCGACATCGAGCTGTGGGAAGGCAACTACCCGGCCCTGGCCGAGGTGTGGCCGCTCTCGCCGCTGCAGGCGGGCCTGATGTTCCACGCCATGCTCAGCTCGGCCACCGTCGACGTGTACACCGTGCAGGCCGTCCTCGACCTGACCGGCACCCTCGACACCGAGCGGCTGCGGCGCGCGGCCCAGGCCGTGCTCGACCGGTACCCGAACCTGCGGACCGCGTTCGTCACCGACTCGGCCGGTCAGCCGGTGCAGGTCGTGATGTCGGAGCTCGAGGTCCCGTGGCGCGAGGTCGACCTGACCGACCTGCCGGAGGACGAGCGACTGCCGCGCATGCAGCAGCTGCTGGTCGCCGACCGCGCCAACCAGTTCGACATGGCCACGGCTCCGCTGATCCGCTTCGGTCTGTACAAGACCGGCGATGGCCAGTCCCACCTGGCGATCACGGTGCACCACATCCTGATCGACGGCTGGTCCATGCCGCTGCTCATGCGCGACCTGCTGGTCCTCTACGCGGTGCACGGTGACCTCACCGCGCTGCCGCGCGTGGCCTCCTACCGCAACTTCCTGTCCTTCCTGTCGGGTTGGGATCGCGAAGTGTCGCTGCAGGTCTGGGCCGAAGCGCTGAACGGGGTCGAAGGCCCCACCCAGCTGGCGCCAGCGCCGCGCACCGAGGAGCGCTACGAACTCGGCAAGGTCATCGTCGAGATCGACAACGACCGCACCAGGGCGCTCGGCAAGTTCGCGGGCGAACTCGGTGTCACCGTGAACACGCTGCTGCAGACCGCGTGGGGCATCGTCGTCGGCCGCCTCACCGGCCGCGACGACGTGGTGTTCGGCGCGACCGTGTCCGGTCGCCCGGCCGAACTGCCCGGCGTCGAGTCGATGGTCGGCCTGTTCATCAACACCCTGCCGGTGCGGATCCAGATCGACGACCGGATCAGCGCGGAGGAGCTGACCAAGCGGGTGCAGGCCGAGCAGGCCGACCTGCTCAGCCACCACTTCGTCGGCCTGTCCGACATCCAGCGGGTGGCCGGGGCAGGCGCGCAGTTCGACACGCTGCTGGTGTTCGAGTCCTACCCGATGGACAAGGACGCCGTCACCGCGGCGAGCTCGATCGACGGCATGCAGGTCACCGGTGTCGGCCTCGACGACGCCACCCACTACCCGCTCACGCTGGTGGTGATGGCCGAGTCGACCATCGAGATCACCCTGCGCTACCTGCGCAGCACCTACACCGAGGACGAGGTCCGCACCCTGTCCGCGCGTCTGCTGCGCGTGCTCGACGAGCTGCTCGACAACCCGACCGGCCTGGTCGGCGACATCGACATCCTCGACGCGGGCGAACGCGCCCAGCTGCTCGCCGAATCCGGTGTGACGGCTGCTGTCTCGGCCCCGGTCGCGACGGCGGGCGTTGGTGCGCAGACGGTGGCCAAGGTGCTCGGCGAGGTCGTCGAAGCCGACCCGCAGGCTCCCGCCCTGCTCCGCGGCGACAGCGAGATCGCCTACAGCGCACTGGATCGCAAGTCCTCGCAGCTGGCCCGCGTGCTCATCGCCCGCGGTGCGGGCCCCGGCGATGTTGTCGCGATCTCGCTGCCGCGCAGCGTGGATTCGGTCCTCGCCGCCTGGGCCATCCAGAAGGCGGGCGCCGCGGTCCTGTTCGCGGGCGAGCTGTCCGGCGTCGAGATCGCCGCGACCGGTGCGTCCTACGGCATCAGCGACGCTCCCGTCGCCGGCGTCGCGGGCGACTGGCTGATCCTGCCCGACGTAGAAGCCGAGATCGCCGCCGCCGCGGCGCATCCCGTCTCCTACGCCGACCGGGTCCGCCCGCTGTCCGAGGACCACCCCGCCTTCGTGCTGGCCGCGGCGGAGGCGAACTCGACGCTCACCCAGAGCGCCGCGCTCGCCCTCGCCAAGACCCTGCGCGACACCCACGACGTCGACTACGAATGCACCACCTTCACCACGCACGCCTCCGGCCCGGCCGCCATCCAGGAATTCCTGGTCTCGGCCACCGCGGGCGCCCTGTCGGTCCTCCCCGGCGGCCCGGTCGAAGACGACCTGTCCGACGGCGAGGTCACCCACTGGTTCGTCGCCCCCGGCGACCCGACCGATGCGGCCGACGGTGAGGTCAGGGTGATCGTCGCCGAGTAGTGCTGTGCTGCTCGCCTACCCCGTTTCCCCTGGTAGGCGAGCAGCATCAACGCTTCACGACTGCCAGTCAGCCGCTAGACTCGAATCGTTCGGCGCGAGCGGCGCGCTGTGCTCAACGAATCGGAGGTGTTCGGGTGGCGATGCCATTACCGCACTCCGATCACTGGACTGCCGCGGATCTCGACCAGATGCCCGACGACGGACTGCGATACGAGGTGTTGAATGGCCAGCTCGTCGTGAATGCAGCACCGAAGCCGATGCATCAGTGGTTGATCAAACGCCTGACACAAGTTCTCGACGCTGTCGTACCGGCCGAGCGTGTGGTCATGGACGGCGTCGGCGTGCTCATCGGTGACGACGAGCCGATCCCCGATCTCATGGTGGCCACCGGTTCGATTGATTGGTATGGGCGCGGGGTGCCGGTGGGTCAGGTCGAACTCGCTGTCGAGGTGGTGTCGAAGTCGACCACCCTGCAAGATCGCCTGGTGAAGCCGGTCCTGTACGCGCAGGCTGGGATCCCCACCTACTGGCGATTCGAGATCAACTCGTTCAAAGGCCAGCTGCCCGGCGAGGCCCTTCCGGTTCTCTTCGCCTATTCGCTGGGGGTCGATGGCGAATACGAACAGACCCATCGCGCGTCGGCGGGTAGCCCCGTGACGTTGCGTGCACCGTTCGAGGTCACGTTCGACCCCGCTGCGCTGCTTCCTCGCTAGCCCGCCGATCCCGTCCGTACCACGTCTGCGATATCCAGGGCGTGACGTGCGGTGTTGCGCTCCGAAATGTGCGGAACGCGGAACCGGTATAGGGTCCGGTTCTCTACGGGAACAGGAAGGGAGCGGTTGCCATAACGCTTCGGATTTGGCTGAGTAGTGCAGGTGCGGCGACCGTGCAGGTCATGCGGTTGCTACGGGAGAACCCGGACGGCGTGGACGTCACCATCTACGCCAGCAATGTGGATCCGGGCGCGGCCGCCCTCTCGGCGTGCGATGTCTCGGCGATCGAACCTCGATACGTCGGCAACGAGGAGTATGCCCAATTCGCGCTGGACTTCTGTCGCAGGCACCGCATCGATGTGCTCATTCCGCCCCGGCGTCTGGACGCGCTGGCGGGGCGGGTCGCGGACTTCGCGGCAGTCGGCACCAGCCTGATGTGTTCGCCGTTGCCGGCGGTGACGGCGCTGACCAGCAAAGTTCGCACCTATCAGATGGCCGGTGCGGCAGGCATTCCCGTGCCGCCGTGGCGGGAGGCCACCGACGTCGACGAGTTCTACGCCGCCGTCGACGAATTGTCTCGGGGCGGGGATACGCTCTGCATCAAACCTAGCGGTGAATACTCGGCGTTCGGCTTCCGCATTCTGGACGACCGTCCGCTGACCATGGCGAGCCTGCGGGCAGCGCCCCGGCCGGTGGCCTCGGTCGAAGCGGTAGCCGGGGCATTGCGCCGGGCGGCGGCGGACGGGGAATCGGTGCCCCCGCTGCTCGTCATGCCGTTTCTCGACGATCCCGAGATCAGCATCGACTGCCTCTCCGCTCCGGGGGGTGAACTGCTGATGGGTATTCCGCGTGCCAAACAAGGACGTTTGCGCATCCTGCTGGACGACCCAGCGGTGGTCGACATCGCGCGCAGTTTGGTCCGGCACTTCGAACTCGCCTATCTGACCAACATCCAATTGCGGTATCGCGGTGGGGAACCGGTGTTGCTCGAGGCCAACCCGCGACCCTCGGCCGGTCTGTTCCACACCGCCTTCGCCGACGTGAATCTGCCGTGGGCCGCGGTTCGGCTACTGCTGGAACGTGATTCGGGGTTGCGGTTCCCGCCGCGACTCGGCGCCTGTCTGGCGGTGGCGGAAGCGGTCATGGAAGTCATCGCCCGGCGCGAGGACGAGAATCCGGGTGGGGTGCGCCGGAGCGCGGATCTGGTTGCCGGCTGATCGGCACACGGGCGTTCGGCCGAGATGACGCGTCGTCTCGGCCGGGCCGTACCCGACTACGGGAGCAGATGACCCAAGCCGTCGAGAAGTAGATCGAGGCCGAAGGCGAAATCGGCTGTACCGGAATGTGTTCCGGCGATGACGAGCGTGGCCAGGGCGTGCATGTGGGGGTGTGTCTCGGTGGGAATGAGGGGCAGGAATCGCTGTGCCGCCGAGGCGTACTCGGAGGGGTCGAGGGGGAAGTTGATGGCTTGCAGGGTGAAGCCGTAGATGTGGCTGTCCAGGGCGTTCCAGGCTCGGTCGGCTTGTTCGTAGGTGAAGCCCGCGGTGATCAGGCAGGCGAGGGTGGCGTCGATGTAGCGGAGCATGGCGGGGCCGACATTGACGCGGGAGCCGAGCAGGCCGGTGGCCCAGCGGTGGCGGAGCAGGACTTCGTGGGCCGAGGTGGCGCGGCGGCGTAGCTCGGCCTGCCAGTCGCCGTCTGCGCGGGGGACGTAGATCTCGGCGACGACCAAGTCGATGATGCCGTCGAGGAGGTCGTCCTTGTTGGCGACATGGTTGTACAGCGACATCGCCTCCACGCCGACCGCCTTGGCGAGTTTGCGCATCGACAGCGCGTCCAGGCCCTCCTGATCGGCGAGGTCGATCGCCGTGCGCAGGACTCGTTCCCTGGTCAGCGGGGTGCGTGGCATGGGGCTCCTGACTGATCTCTTGACGCACTTACGGCGTAAGTGTAGCGTCTGTCGCAAGATACTTACACTGTAAGTGCGAGATGAGGGACGTCATGACCGATGTGGATACGGCTTCGATGACCGCGTGGGTAGCTCCTCGGTACGGCGGGGGTGAGGTGTTGCGCGCCGAGATCGTGCCGCGGCCGGTGCCGGGCGTGCGGGATGTGGTGGTCAGGGTGCACGCGGCATCGCTGTGTAGCGGGGACCTGCATCTGCTCAACGGGACGCCGTATCTGCTGCGGCTCGGGTTCGGGTTGCGCAGGCCCAAGCGTCGGATGATCGGGCAGAACCTGGCGGGAGAGGTCGTGTCCGTCGGCGGACTCGTCACCGAATTCCAGGTCGGTGACCGGGTATTCGGCGAGGTTCCCAGTGGTGCGTTCGCCGAATACGTGCGCGCCGATGCCGGTTCGTTCGCCACCGTTCCCGCCGCGCTCGGCATGGAAGAGGCTGCCGCCATACCGGATTCGGGGATGACCGCCTTGCAGGGTCTGCGCGATATCGGCAAGGTCGGGCCGGGACAGCGGGTGCTGATCAACGGTGCGTCCGGCGGAGTGGGCAGCTTCGCGGTGCAGATCGCGAAGGTGCTGGGTGCGCACGTGACCGCGGTGTGCAGCACCCGCCACCTCGAGATGGTGCGACGCATCGGCGCGGATGTCGTCGTCGACTACACCGTGGACGATTTCACCCGGGCGGACGAACCGTACGACGCGATCTTCGATTTGGCGGGCAACCGTACGCTGCGCGAATACCGCCGAGTGCTCACTCCGGACGGTGTCTACATCTCCTCCGCCGCCGCACCGGGCGACAACTGGCTCGGCCCGATTCGCTGGCTGGGATCGGTCGTCCTGGCCGACCTGTTCACCCGCCAGACCCTGAAACCTCTGCTGATGCGCCCCGCCGCCGCCGACCTCGACTACCTGGCGGCCTTGGCGACCGGCGGTTCCCTCCAGCCGGTGATCGAACGCCGGATTCCGTTGGCGGAAACGCCCTCCGCCATCGCGGCCTTCGCCGCGGGGCATGCCTCGGGCAAAACCGTGCTCATCGCAGTGGACAGCTGATCACCAGGCGCTGGCGGCGGCATCGTGCGAGCGGCGATCGCCGCCAGAGCCTGGTGAACTCGATCAGCGGAACAGGGCGGCGAGGTCGACCGTGCTCGCCATGGCCGCGGCGCCGGCGTCGTTGAGGTGCATGCCGTCGCCGCTGTCGAACTCGGGGCGGATGAAGTCGGGGCGCTCCGGGTCCGCCACCGCGCGATCGACATCGAAGACCGAGTCGAAAACATCAGTGCTGCGCAGCCATTCGTTGACCGTGCGTCGCGTCGGCTGGGTTTCGGCGAGTGGCATGCCGGGGTAGATGCAGCCCGCGTAGGGACCGATGGTGGCGGCGTGGATGCGCAGCCCGGCCGTGTGCGCACGGGTGGCGAGGTCGGTGAAGCCTGCGATCAGTTCGTCGGCGGTGGCCGATGGCTGACCGCCCATGGCGCCGAGGATGAGGTCGTTGATGCCGAAGTTCACCAGGATGTCGGTGACGCCGGGGACCTCCAGTGCCTCGGTATCGAAACGGCTGCGGCCGGATTCGCCGATCTCGCCGGCCGTGAGACGGTTTCCGGAGATGCCGTTGTTGACCACCCAGCCGTGGGCGAGCCGGGCATTGATGGCGTCGACCGAGCGGCGGTTGGCGCTCGGGGTGGTTCCGAAGCCCTCGAACCACGAGTCGCCGATCGCCACGCCGATCCGGGTATCGGCGGGGGCGAGCACGTCGACGCCGGTGAGGAAGAAGCGGAACGGAAGCTCATCGGCATCCGGTAGTTCCACGTCGGAGGTGTGGTCGCCGGAAACGACGTAGGCGATCTCGGCGGGCTGGTGCGAGAACGTCGCCTGGCCGGTGGGCTCGGACAGGTAGAGGCTGAGCAGGAGATCTTCGCCTGCGGCGACGGGCAAATCGATCGGGTCGCTCACCAGGTCGGCGCCGGGTGCGATGGTGACGGTGTCGGCGCCGTCGAAGCGGAGCTGCCGATCGGTGTCGGCGGTGATCGCCGAGCCGGACTTGCGCGTGGCGATGCGGGCTGCGCCGATCGTCAAGGGGGTGCGGCCGTAGCGGTTGGTCAGCCGCACGCGCACCGCGTCGCCACCCCCTGCCATCCGCACCACGTGGCGCACGGTCTCGTTGTCGAACGCGCGGGATTCGTTGAGCTTGATCTGCTCGTACGGGCTGATGACGCCGGATCGGAAGCCGGCGACCCACGTGTTGTGCTGCATGATCTCTCCAGTAGTTGCTGTGAGGAATATTGCGTACGCATAGTCTTACTCCGAGATATTCCTCGTGTCAACTATCCCCAGGGCAAGTATCGGCTAGAGTGGACGTCATGTCCGTGAACGCGATGTTCGACGATCCCCGGCTGACCATCTCCGGTCTCCTCTTCGAGTCGTCCAGTGGCCTGGTCGCCAGGCTCGAACCGACGTGGAAGGCACACGGCATCTCCGGGCTCGATCTCAATGCCCTGATGCGGCTGAGTCGTTCGCCGGATCAGCGCCTGCGCATGTCGGATCTGGCCGCGCAAACCGCGCTGTCCACCAGCGGAGTCACCAGGCTGGTCGATCGCCTGGCCGCGGCGGGTCTGGTCGAACGCAAGCTGGATCCTGGCGATCGGCGCAGCGCCTATGCCGCGCTGACCGACGCCGGTGTCCGCCGCCTCGAAGAGGTGCTGCCCGACTACCTGGCGGCGCTGGAGCGATGGCTCACCGGCCTTTTGACCCCCGACCAGCTGGACGGCCTGGTCGCGGGCCTGCGCGTCATCCGGGATGCGACCAACCCGGCGGCTACCGCCATCGCCGACCAGGGCTGACGCTATTCGCCTCGCTCATCGAGATCGAGGCGATGGCCGCCGTCGCGCCCTGACGTGGTGGATCAGTCCGCGAGTTCGCCTGCGGTGCGCCAGGATTGGCGCTCGGCGGCGAACGCCTCGGCCTGGACGGCACGAAAGTCCGCGATGGCGGGGGCGTTGTCGGCGAGGAATCGACGATAGTCGGCGAGACGGAATTCGCCGTCCTCGACGGTGACGTCCACCTTGCCCGCGGCGAAATCGGCGCGGAGGTCGAGCAGTTCGCCCGCTTCGACCGGGTGCCAGCGGATGCGGTCGAAATAGCGCAGGAGCCATGGGGTTTCCGCGTCGGTGGCGAAACGGTCGACGCCCGGTCCCGCGGCGCCGCTCGGTCTGGCGCGGTGATTCCAGACCTGCGTGGTGCGGCCGACGAACTGGTAGCCGCCGGGGCCCTCCATGCCGTAGATGCAGAGGTAGGCGCCGCCGATGCCGACGGCGTTCTCGGGGGTCCAGGTGCGGGCGGGGTTGTATTTGGTGGTGACCAGGCGGTGGCGTGGATCGGTGGGGGTGGCGACCGGGGCGCCGAGGTAGACGTCACCGAGGCCGAGGACCAGGTATTCGGCGTCGAAGACGGTGCGGTAGACGTCGTCGACCGAATCCAAGCCGTTCATGCGGCGGATGAACTCGATGTTCCACGGGCACCAGGGGGCGTCGGCGCGGACACCGTGCATGTAGCGGGTGATCGCCTCGCGGGTGGACGGATCGTCCCAGGAGAGGGGCAGGTGGACAGTGCGGCTCGGGACGACGAGCTGATCGGAATTCGGTAGGTGCGCTTCGGCTTCGGCGAGCAGGTGGAGGAGCTGTCGGATCGGGAGGACGGCGGGATCGACGCGGACTTGCAGAGAGCGGATGCCCGGGGTGAGCTCGACGACTCCGCGCGGACCGGCTTCGATCAGATGCTGGTGCAGGGCGTGGACGCGGGCGCGGAGGCCGAGATCCAGGGTGAGCGTGCCGTATTCGACGAGGACGCCGTCGTCGCCCTGTCTGCGATAGGTCACGCCGGTCTCGTCGTCGACCTCGGTGCGGCGCAGGATGCCGTCGTCGCCATCACGCCCGGCCGAGAGGACGCTGCCGAATGAGGCGCGACGGCGCGCCCCGAGTTCGTGTGTGGGAGCGGCATGTTCGGCGCGGATGGGAACGAAACGGACCTTGTCGCCCGGCGTGAGCTGGCCGAGTTTCCAGCGGTCGGCCGCGACGACAGTCACCGGGCAGACGAAACCGCCCAGGCTCGGGCCGTCGGGGCCGAGCAGAATCGGGGTGTCGCCGGTGAAGTCGAGCGCGCCGATCGAATAGGCGTTGTCGTGGATGTTCGACGGGTGCAGGCCCGCCTCGCCGCCGTCGGTGCGCGCCCACTCCGGCTTCGGGCCGATCAGGCGGACGCCGGTGCGGTCGGAGTTGAAGTGCACCTCGTAGTCGGTGCCGAGGATGGTGTCGAAATCGTTGCGGGTGAAGAACTCCGGTGCGCCGTGCGGGCCCTCGGTGACGGCGAGTTCCCAGCGGCGGCCGAAGGCGGGGATGTCGGCCATCGGGACGGCGGGGGCGCGGCGATGCGCTGGTTCGCCGAGCGTCAGCGATTCGCCGGCACGCAGTGCCGCGCCGGTGCCGCCACCGAACTTGCCCAGGGTGAATGTCGCTGCGCTGCCGAGGAATTGCTCGACGTCGATGCCGCCGGAGGCGAGAATGTAGGTGCGCATGCCCGGTCCGTGAATGGCGCCGACATCGAGGACGCCACCGGCAGGGACCTCGATCGTGCGCCATTGCTCCACCGGACGGCCGTCGACGCGCACATCGGCGACCGCGCCGGTGACACATACCCACGTCGCCTCGCTGAAGCGCAGCGCAGGTCCACCGAGAGTGCATTCGAGCCCCGCGGCGCCCTCCGGGTTGCCGAGCACCCGATTGCCCAGCCGGAACGACAGGTCATCCATCGGACCCGACGGGGGAACACCGATGTGCCAGTAGCCGATTCGGCCCGGCCAGTCCTGCACGGTGGTCTGCATCCCGGGGCGCAGGACGTCCATGCGCCGCGCGAGCTGAGGGGGAGACGTGGATACCGGAACGCCGGAGTTCACGGCCACGGCCTCCGGCCGACGGGTACCCGCATCGTCAGTGTCCGCGGCGGGCGGCTCGGCCGAGCCGACGCGCGCGGCGATGACATCGACTCCGGTGTCGGTGAGGCTCATCGGGTCACCACCATGCGGACCGGCGTCGGGTCGAAACCGTTGCAGGGGTTGTTGATCTGCGGGCAGTTGGAGACCAGCACCAGGGTGTCGATCTCGGCCCGCACCGTGACCTTCTTGCCCGGTGCCGACAGCCCGTCGACGATGCCGAGCGTGCCGTCGGCCTCGACCGGCACATTCATGAACCAGTTGATGTTGGACACCAGATCCCGCTTACCCAAACCCCATTCGAGAGCCGCGGTCAGGAAGTTCTCCACACAGGCGTGCTGGTGACGGGTGTGGTGGCCGTAGCGCAGGGTGTTGGATTCCTGGGAGCAGGCGCCGGCGATGGTGTCGTGGTTGCCCACCTCGTCGGCGACGACCGTCATCAGCGGTGTGCCGCGTTCGGTGCGCAGGACGCTGCCGGTGGTGAGGAAGATATTGCGCTGGGCGGCGATCGTGGCCTGGGCGCTGTAGCGGTCGGTGCGGTCGGCGGCGGAGTAGAGCAGGCAGTCGACGGCCTGGTTGCCGTGCAGGTCGATGATCTCGAGCTGATCGCCCGCGCGCACGATCGCCGACCACGGCGCCTCGGCGGGGACGGTCTCGTCGAGCACGACGGTGCGGGTGGTCGTTGTCATGCCAGAACCTCCGTGTTCTGCGCGGCCGCCCAGGCGGCTTCGGTGTTGTCCACGGCCCGCCGGTATTCGGGGTCGTCGTTGGGCGTGGCCGCGAGATCGGCCGGCGAGGGCCAGGCGAGGATGTCGAGGTCGCCGGTGGGGCGGTCGTCGAGTGGGTGGGGAGCGTTGGCGACCAGGAGGGTCACCGGCAGGTGGATGATCAGGTCGACGGCGGCGCCCGCCGGACCGTTGCCGGTCGACTCGATCGCGCCGTCCGCGGCGACCCGCGCACCACGGAACAACGCGATCGACGGGCCGATGTCACGTGGCTCGAGGCCCTGCTTGGCCCCGGCCAGGTGCAGTTGGTGGCGGCCGTCGGCGGTGGACCCGCACAGGGTGTCGTGGTGCCCGGCGGAGTCGGCGACCACGGTGGCCAGTACCCGGCCCTGGTCGGACAGCAGCGGATGTCCCGCACTCAGATAGGCCTGCCACGGCACCTTCACGGTGTCGGCGACATTCAGCCGCTCCCAGGGTGATTCGGCGCGCAGCAGGAACAGGTGAGCGCAGGTGGTGCCGGTCGGGTCGGCCAGCCGGACCCGGGTGCCTCGGCCGAGGACCACATTCGCGTAGCCGCCCGCCGGAATACGTTGCGCCATAACGACTGCTGCCGGGTCGACCCCGGCGGGGAGGTCAGGGCTGGCGATCGTGGCCGCCGCGGCCTGGGCTCGCGCATGTGCACGGGCGCCGTCGGTGGAGTGGGTACTCGTCATCGTTCTCCTGTGTTTTTGGAGCTGTGTTTTTGGAGCGCTGGCGCGCTCGAGGTCGCGGCCCCTCCAGTCCCGCCGGTCAGGCACCGTTGCTTGCTCCTTCGTCGCGTACGCAACGGCGCCTGACCGGCGG
>NZ_JBSGVQ010000018.1:80735-136408 GCF_053608525.1 Nocardia sp. NPDC055029 | reverse complement strand
ATGATGGGCTACGCGGGCGTCTACTCCAGCTTCCTGCGCCACGCCGAACGCCAAGCCGAACGCTACGGCGTCTCCGCCGCCGAAATGCTCGTCCGAGCAGGCAAGCGCAAACTCATCGGCGGCCAGGAAGACCAGCTCATCGACATCGCCCTGGAACTCCAGCGCGAGGCATCCGTCAGCGCGTGAGCCGTGCGCCGCGTGGGATCCCACGCGGCGCACGATCAGCGGTGGTGCATCGACTCCTCGTTGTCGTAGCCGAGGGTGACGTCGTGGGTGATCTCGCCGCGGGTCACCGACACCTGGCTGGCGACCGGCGGATAGCCGCGCGCGACCACGGTGTACTCGCCTTCCGGGAGGTCGGGGACCAGATACTGCCCCTGCTCGTCGGTGCGGGTGGTGGCCGCCGGGTCGCCACCCGCGTCGAGGACGGTGATCTGGACGTCGGCGACGGGGCGGTCACCGTCGACCCAGGCCGAGCCGATCAGGATGGCCATCGGCTCGAGATCGATGTCGTGGTGCAGCGAACCCGTCTCCGGCACGGTCAGCGCGACCGCGGACGGGCGCATGTGGTCGGCGACCGCGACCAGCGTGTATGTCCCGCTCACGACATCGCGGCACACGTACACCCCGTCCTCGCCCGTGATCGCCGCACCGACGACGTCACCTTCGGGATCGGTGAGGGTCACGGTCGCGCCGAACAACGGTTCACCGCGCCGCGCCGACCGCACGGTGCCGGTGAGTTCACCTGCCCCGGTGAGCATGAGGTCGACATGCAGCGCCCGCTCCCCCAGCGAGACGCTCACCGCCTCGGGCTGATGGCCCGCCGCGGCGGCGATGAGGACGTAGTTCCCCGGCTGCGGCGCCGCGATGACATAGGCGCCGTCGGCGTCGCCGTTGCCGCGCGCCACCTGATGACCGTGCTGGTCGATCAGGGTGAGGATGGCCGCGGGTACCGGGCGGGCGTCGTCGCGGCGCAACAGCCCCGCGATGACCCGGCCGGTGGCGGCGGGCCGCAGGTGATCGACCATCTCGTGCGCGTCGTGCAGGCTCACGTCGCGCAGCAGCGTACCGTCCGAACCCTCCTCGGGCACCGGATCCTCGCGCAGCGGAATCTCTTTCATGAACACCAGCACCAGGCAGGCCACGATCGCGAGATCGGCGGCGAGCAGGAACACGCCCTGCATCGCGTCGGTGAAGCCGGCCAGGATCGGCATCCGCAACTCGTCGGGCAGCGCGGCGATGCCGGAGGTATCCCGTTGCAGCGCATCCAGACCAGCGGCGTCGAGACCGGCGGGCAGGCTGCCGCCGAACGCGGACAGGATCGATCCGGGCAGCCGATCGAACAGGACGGTGAGGAACACCGCGACGCCCAGGGTGCCGCCCAGCTGCCGGAAGAAGGTCGCCGAGGCGGTCGAGACCCCCATCTCGGTGCTCGGGACGGCGTTCTGCGCGGCGATGATCAGCGTCTGCATGCAGCCACCGAGGCCGAAGCCCATGATCGCGCTGTAGGCGAGCGGCTGCCACAGTGGGCTGTCGTAGCCGACGTGGGCGAACAGTGCGCAGCCGATCGCCAGGATCAGCGCGCCGAGGACCGGCAGCACCTTGTACCGCCCGCTGGCCTTGGTGATCAGGCCCGACAGCTGCGCGCCGACCATGATTCCCAGCACCAGCGGCAACATCAGCAGCCCCGCCTCGGTCGGCGAGAAACCACGCACGACCTGTAGATACTGCGGAACCATGGTGATCGCGCCGAACATCGAGACACCGACAAGGAAGCCGCCGAGGATCGCGATGCTGAAGGTCGGACTGCGGAACAACCGCAGCGGGATCAGCGCCGCGTCCTTCATGCAGAACTCGACGATCAGGAACAGCAGCAGCCCGCCCGCGCCGATGCCGTAGCAGAGCAACGACTTCGGCGACGTCCAGCCCCACACCCGGCCCTGCTCGGCCACGATGAGCAACGGCACGACAGCGACGACGAGGGTGAGCGCGCCCAACCAGTCGATCCGGCTTCGCCTGCGTGTATGCCGCACATTCAGCACCCGGGCGACGACCAGGAACGCCAGCACCCCGACCGGCACGTTCACCAGGAACACCCAGCGCCAGCCCTCGATCCCGCCAAGACTCTCGTACTCGGACAGGAACCCGCCGACCACCGGGCCCAGCACCGTCGCGATGCCGAACACCATGAGGAAATACCCCTGGTAGCGGACCCGTTCGCGGGCGGGCACGATATCGCCGACGATGGTGAACGCCAGCGACATCAGCCCACCCGCGCCCAGTCCCTGGAACGCGCGGCAGGCCGCCAGCTGGTACATCGTGGTCGCGAAGCAGCAGGCCGCCGAGCCGATGACGAACAGGGCGATCGCCAGCAGATAGAACGGTTTGCGCCCGTAGATGTCGGCCAGTTTGCCGTAGAGCGGCGTGGTGACGGTGGCGGTGATCAGGTACGCCGTTGTCGCCCATGCCTGTTCGTCGAAGCCGTCGAGACTGTTCGCGATCCGCACGATCGCGACGCTGACGATGTTCTGGTCGAGCGCGGCGAGGAACACCCCGAGTAGCAGGCCGGACAGAATCGTGAGTGTCTGGCGGTGCGTGAGGCGTGGTTCGGCAACGACGGTATCGGTCATGGAAAAGCCCTGGTTCTGATCGGCTGGCAAGTGGGGGTCGATCATGCGGCCCACACGAGGGCCGACAACCCCGCTGCGAGGAAAACTTTGCGCCGCGGGTGGAACTCTTCATGCACTGGTGCGCAGAGCTTACCCACGTCGAATACGCCGCCGTCAACGAGGGATCAAGTGACCGTTCATTTCGCACCGAATCGATAGGCGGCGGCGATCAGAACTGCCAGTTCGCCGATCGCGTGTCTCGGCCACGGAATGCACGACGACCAGGTTATTCCAGCGCGAGCGGCCGACCTGATTCACCCGGTACACCGGTGGCCGCGCTATTTCCTCGTCGATCGCGAGCATGATTTGGACGGTGCCTTGCGGATTCCGGCCGGTGATGTTGTAGAGCGATACCTACGCGAACTTCCGGGCGAGGCCGAAGGTGATCTGCGATGCCACCGACAGTTCCGCCGGACCGTTGGCCGCGATCAATTCCCGCAGCACGGTGAAGATCTCGAGAGAATACGGTTTGCCCGCGAAGAAGGTTTCGATCGCGGCGTCGACGGATTCGTTCATCGCCCGGCGATCGCGCTCGGTGTGATGAGCCGTTCGGCCAAGGCGCACAACGTCTCCGAGCAGCCTGCCGAAATCCGCACGGTGGCCAGATCGTCGCCGCGTGTGCCGCCGCGATTCACGATCACCACCGGCACACCGTTTTTCGCCGCCCGCCGCACGAAGCGCAGGCCCGACATCACCGTCAGCGACGAGCCTGCCACCAGCAGCGCCTGCGCGTCGTCGACCAGGTCGAAGGCCGCGGCCACCCGGTCGGCTGGCACGGATTCACCGAAGTAGACGATGTCGGGTTTGAGCATGCCGCCGCAGGTCGCGCAGTCGAGCATCCGGAAACGGGCGGTATCGGTCACCACCGCGTCCGCGTCGGGAGCGACTTCGATCCCGGTCGCCGCTGAAACATGTTCCGCGAAACCGGGATTTGCTTCCTCCAGACGTTCGGCCAGCGTCATGCGCGAGATCATCGCGTGGCAGCGCAGACAGCACACCCGCGCGTAGGTGCCGTGCAGGTCGATCACGCGACGCGCGCCCGCCTTGGTGTGCAGCAGGTCCACGTTCTGGGTGATCACGCCGGCGACCACCCCGGCGCGCTCCAGCTCGGCGACGGCCCGGTGCCCCCGATTCGGCCGCGCGGCGTCCATCCGCCGCCAGCCCAGGTGGTTGCGGGCCCAGTAGCGCTGCCGGAACTCGGCGTCGCCGACGAACTGCTGGTAGGTCATCGGGTTGCGCGGCGGCGAATCCGGGCCGCGATAGTCGGGGATTCCGCTGTCGGTGCTCAGGCCGGCTCCGGAGATCACCACCAGGCGGCGCCCGGCCAGCAGTTCGGCCGCGCGCTCCACCGCGGCCGCGGTGTCGTCCGGGGTGGGATCCACCATGAATCCACTGTACGAGCGGTCGCGGGCACGGCGGATGACCGGGTCGCGGCGGCGAACACGCCGCACCGAGTTGCGTACCGCGCAGGTCGGGCGACATGATGGCTCATCTGCCCGGCAGCACGCCACGCGTGCGAGATCGACCGTCAGAGGAAACCTGTGTCCGACAACGACGAGTACGGCCGCGCCGCGCTCAACGCCGCGGTCGACGGGACCATCGTCGCCGTCCGCCGGATGTTCTACGTCCTGGGCGACGACATCGACCGCACCGAGGGCCCGATCGAATTCACCTTCCACAACGGATCGACGCTGCTGCTCGACGCCGGCGTCGACGGCGCGGAACTGCGGATCGGCGCGGCGCCGTGGCGCGACCCGTTCGAACCGCTGGTCGACCCGGTGAACATCGAATACGTCGCCATCTCGGGTAAGTACACCGCCTTCGACGTCACCGACGAGCCGCCCTACGACGTGCTCGCGGGCCGCCGGGTCGACGCGGTCTCGGTCGTGCCGCTCCCCGACGGCAGGCCGCAGGCCGCCACGCTGTACCTCGGCGAGGGCATGGTGAAAGCGGAGTCCATCGCCGACGAACTGATCGTGACCCTGATTCCGGCATGAGTTCTTCGCGGTCGCGCGATCTTCGTCATGGCCGAGCAGACCGGCATCTAGGGCCTTCGAAGCCCGCCGACTATCGTCCCGATTCCGACCGATCGGCGGGATGGTGAACGTTCAGCGCATGCGGTGACACGGTGCGCGGTTACCCGCGTGGGGGTTCCGCTCGAGGCAGCATGGGGCGCGGCGGAGTGGGTGAACCGGGTGGCAGGGAAGGTGTGTGGGCGGGTGCGTGCAGCGGTGCCGGGGCAGGTCAGGTGGCGGGCGGGCTGGGGTGTGGCGGCGGGATTGTTCGTTGCCGTATTCGTCCTGGTTCCCGCGACATTCGCCGTGCAGGACGCGTGGGAGGTGCCGATGCCGCGGACGATCGCGTTCGCGGAGATCGAGCCGATCCGGACCTCGTACTGGCTCAGCTGGGCGCTGACCCTGGCCGCGCTGCTGACCCCGACGCTGCTGCTGGCGCTGCTCCCCGCGGCCCGGATGATCGCGCTCGGCTATCTGCTGACCACCACCGCGGCCGGGTTCGTGCTGTGCGCGACCACGGTGGGTCTGGCGTTCAGCGGCCTCGATCCGGCGTGACCTGGGACAGCGAGAACTCCTCGGACAGGTTGTCGATGACCGAGCCGTGGATCTGCCGGTGCTCGTTGGCCAGCGCGGTGGTGGTGCAGATACCGAAAGCGCCCTCGGCGTCGTAGAGGACCGCCGCACCGGCGGCAATGCCGTCGTCGCTGAGATGCGATTCCGCCTCGATGCCCATCTCGAGCCCGATCGGCATGCGCGAGAACGTGATCGAGACGTCGGTGTTGATGAACCCGATGCCCTCGGTGCCCCAGTTGGTGACCAGGCTGGTCTGCTCACCGGCCATGGCGGCGAAGCAGAACGGGGAGGATTCCTCGCCCGCGACCACGGGGATATTGCGCACCCACTTGCGTTTCCTGGCGTCGTTCTGGTGCTCGGTCATCTTCACCGACCACCCGTTGCCGTCGCTACCGAACAGGTGCATGGCCTCGTCGACGGTGGCGAGCGCGTCGCGCGGCGGCAGCGGACGTTCCCGCCCCGGCCGCCACACCTCCCCCGGCGGCTGGGTCGACCGCTTCAGCAGCAGCGCGCTGCCCCTGGCGACGGGCTCACCGCCGGAACGCAGCACGATCGCCACCGCGCGGACCCGTTTGCCGTCGCGCACCAGTTCGCTGTCGACGGTCAGCGGCACCGCGGGCACCGCCCGGTGCAGGTCGACGGTCAGCCGGGCGGGCGCGAACCCGTCGCCGCAGTAGCGCGCCTCGACTTCGCGGGCGATCAGTCCGCACACCGGCGGCCCGGACAGCGTGCTCGGTGCCCACAGGCTCATGGAGAACCGGGTGGGCTGGAAAACGCCGTCATCCTGCGTGAAGTACGCCGGAGAATTGCTCATTGCGACCCTCTTCTGCCCTGCGGCCGACACGCACGTGCCGTGGTGCGCCAACGCACCACGATCAGATTAGAACGCGTTCTAGTTTTCCGGCAAGTCGGCACCCTCAGGCGCGCGCTGCGTACCGCCGCGCAGCGGAATGTAGGCGTCGATCGCCGCGCCGCTGATCTGCCTGCGCTCGTTGGCCACGCCCGACACGGTGCAGACACCGAACTCGCCGTCCGCGTCGTAGAGCACGGCCGAGCCCGCGGCGATGCCGTCGTGGCTGAGGTGGTTGCCCGCTTCGATGCCCATCTCCGGGCCGATCGGCAACCGGGCGAAGGTGATCGAGACATCGGTGTTGATGAAGCCGATCCCCTCGGTGCCCCAGTTCGTCACCAGGCTGGCCTGCTCGCCCGCCATGGCGGCGAAGACGAACGGCGAACCGGCTTCCCCGGCCACCACCGCTATACCGCGGACCCACTTGCGTTTGCGGGTGTCGTTCTCGTGCCGGGAGATCTCGACGGTCCAGCCGTCACCGGACCCGTCACTGTCGAACAGGTGCACGGTCGGCGCGACCGAGGCCAGCAGCTCGGTCGGCGGCAGCGGCGGCTGCCGCACCTCGCGCCACACCTCACCCCGCGGCTGCGCCGACCGTTTCAGCAGCACTGCCGAGGCCCGCGCGACGACCTGGCCGTCGGCGCGCAGCACCGCCTGCGCCGCGCGCACCCGGTTGCCGTCGCGGGTCAGCTCGCTGTCCACGGTCAGCGGGACCGCGGGCACCGGCTGATGCAGGTCGACGGTGAACCGGGCGGGCACGAATTCCCCGGTGCGGTACCGGTTCTCGATCTCGCGGGCGAGCAGTCCACACACCGGCGGGCCGGACAGGATCCCGTCGGCCCACAGGCTCCGGCCCCACGACGTCGGCGTGTACACCTCGCCGTCGCGCCGGAAATACGCGGCGGACTGCTCGCTACTCACTCCAGCTCGCCCTCGGTCTCGAGGTAGACCTGACGCAGCTTGTCCAGCGTCTCGGGCTCGGGGTGCTCCCACAGCTTGCGCTCGGCGGCCTCGAGCAGGCGTTCGGCGATGCCGTGCAGCGCCCACGGATTGGACTGCTCCATGAACTTGCGGTTCACGTCGTCGAAAACGTAGCTCTCGCTGAGCTTCTCGTACATCCAGTCGGCGACCACGTTGGTGGTGGCGTCGTAGCCGAACAGGTAGTCGACGGTGGCGGCCATCTCGAAAGCGCCCTTGTAGCCGTGGCGGCGCATCGCCTCGAGCCAGCGCGGGTTCACCACGCGGGCACGGAACACGCGCGCGGTCTCCTCCGAGAGCGTGCGGGTGCGCACCGCGTCGGGGCGGGTGGAGTCGCCGATGTAGGCCTCGGGGTTCTTGCCGGTCAGCGCACGCACGGTGGCGACCATGCCGCCGTGGTACTGGAAGTAGTCGTCGGAGTCGGCGATGTCGTGTTCGCGGGTGTCGGTGTTCTTGGCGGCCACCGCGATCCGCTTGTAGGCGGTGCGCATGTCCTCGGCGGCGGGGGCGCCGTCGAGGTCGCGACCGTAGGCGTAGCCACCCCAGGTGGTGTACACCTGCGCGAGGTCGTCGTCGGTGCGCCAGCTCTTGGAGTCGATGAGCTGCAGCAGGCCTGCGCCGTAGGTGCCCGGCTTGGAACCGAAGATGCGGGTAGTGGCGCGGCGGGCGTCGCCGTGCTCGGCCAGGTCCGACTGGGCGTGCGCGCGAACGTAATTCGACTCGGCGGGCTCGTCGAGCTCGGCGACGAGCCGGACGGCGTCGTCGAGCAGGGCGAGCACGTGCGGGAAGGCGTCGCGGAAGAAGCCGGAGATGCGCACGGTGACATCGATGCGCGGACGGGCGAGTTCGTCGAGGGGGATCACCGCCAGGGAGGTGACGCGGCGGCTGGCCTCGTCCCACACCGGCCGCACACCCAGCAGCGCGAAGACCTCGGCGATGTCGTCACCGGAGGTCCGCATGGCCGAGGTGCCCCACACCGACAGGCCCACCGACGTCGGGTATTCGCCGTGGTCGGCGAGGTAGCGCGCCAGCAGCGACTCCGCCATCGCCTGGCCGGTCTCCCACGCCAGCCGCGACGGGACGGCCTTGGGGTCGACGGAGTAGAAGTTGCGGCCGGTGGGCAGCACGTTGATCAGGCCGCGCAGCGGGGAGCCGCTGGGGCCCGCGGGGATGAAACCGCCGTCGAGGGCGTGCAGGACTCGCGCGATCTCGATGCTGGTCTCGCGCAGGCGGGGTACGACCTCGGTCGCGGCGAACCGCAGGATGGTGGCGACCTTGTCCAGTCGCTCGGCATCGCGGTGTCCGTCACCCGTCGCGGCCCGGTGCCCGTCGAGGATCGCGGTCTCGAAGTCGGCGACCAGTCGCTCGACCGCGTCGACGGCCCAGTCCGTCGCCTGCAGTGCCGCCAGCAGTTCGCGGGCGCGGCCCTCGACCACGTCGACCCGCTCGCGGGCTTCGTCACCGGCTTCGCTGAGCCCCAGCGCTTCGCGCAGGCCCGGCACGTTCTGCTCGCCGCCCCACAGCTGGCGGGCGCGCAGCATGGCCAGCACCAGGTCGAGTTCCATCTCGCCCTCGGGCGCCTGGCCGAGGATGTGCAGGCCGTCGCGGATCTGCACGTCCTTGATCTCACACAGCCAGCCGTCGACGTGCAGCAGCATGTCGTCGAAGACGTCTTCCTCGGGACGCTCGGCCAGGCCGAGGTCGTGGTCCATCTTGGCGGCGCGCATCAGCGTCCAGATCTGCTGGCGGATGGCGGGCAGTTTCGCCGGGTCGAGGGCGGAGATGTTGGCGTGCTCGTCGAGCAGCTGCTCGAGCCGCGAGATGTCGCCGTAGGTCTCGGCGCGGGCCATCGGCGGGATCAGGTGGTCGACCAGGGTGGCGTGCGCGCGGCGCTTGGCCTGGGTGCCCTCGCCCGGGTCGTTGACCAGGAACGGGTAGATCAGCGGCAGGTCGCCGAGAGCGGCGTCGGTGCCGCAGGAGGCCGACATGCCGAGGGTCTTGCCTGGCAGCCATTCCAGGTTGCCGTGCTTGCCGAGGTGCACCATCGCGTCGGCGCCGAAACCGTCGGGCGCGGACAGCCAGCGGTAGGCGGCCAGGTAGTGGTGGCTCGGCGGCAGGTCGGGGTCGTGATAGATGGCGACGGGGTTCTCGCCGAACCCGCGGGGCGGCTGCACCATCAGCACCACATTGCCGAAACGCAGTGCGGCGATGACGATCTCGCCATGGGGGTCGGCCGACCGGTCGACGTACAGTTCGCCCGGCGGCGGACCCCACGCCTCGGCCACGGCCTCGCGCAGATCCTCGGGCAGGGACTCGAACCAGCGGGTGTAGGTGGCGGCGCCGATGCGAATCGGGTTGCCCTCCAGCTGTTCCGCGGTGAGCCAGTCCGGGTCCTGACCACCTGCGGCGATCAGGGCGTGGATCAGGGCGTCACCGTCGCGTTCCAGGAGGCCGGGGATCTCGCCGAGATCGCCGAGATCGTAACCGGCGGTGTGCAATTCGGTGAGCAGGCGGATCGCGCTCGCCGGGGTGTCGAGACCGACCGCGTTGCCGATGCGGGCATGCTTGGTCGGGTAGGCCGAGAGCATGATCGCGATCCGCTTGTCGGCGGCGGGGATGTGGCGCAGGCGGGCGTGGCGCACGGCGATGCCGGCGACCCTGGCGGCGCGTTCGGGATCGGGAACGTAGGTCGACAGGCCGTCGGCGTCGAATTCCTTGAACGAGAACGGGACCGTGATGATGCGGCCGTCGAACTCCGGCACCGCGACCTGGGTGGCGACATCGAGCGGCGACAGGCCGTCGTCGTTGGCCTCCCACTGGGCGCGGCCGCTGGTCAGGCACAGGCCCTGCAGGATCGGCACATCGAGGGCGGCCAGTGCGGCCACGTCCCATGCCTCGTCGTCGCCACCGGCCGAGGCGGTGGCCGGCTTGCTGCCGCCTGCCGCGAGGACCGTCACGACGAGGGCGTCGGCGCGGCCGAGCAGGGCGAGCAGTTCCGGTTCCGCGGTGCGCAGCGAGGCGCAGTAGACGGGCAGTGCGCGAGCGCCCTTGGCCTCGATCGCGGTGCACAGTGCGTCGATGTAGCCGGTGTTGCCCGCGAGGTGCTGGGCGCGGTAGTAGACCACGGCGACGGTCGGAGCGTGCGGTTCGAGGATGCGGGCGGTGCGGTCGAGCTCACCCCAACTCGGCAGTTCCACGGGGGGTTCGAAGCCGTGGCCGGTGAGCAGGACCGTGTCGGAGAGGAAGTTGTGCAGCTCGCGCAGGTTGTCCGCGCCACCGGCGGCGAGGTAGTTGTGCGCGTCGGCCGCGACGCCGACCGGGACGGTCGAGCACTCCATCAGTTCCGCGTCGGGGGCGATCTCGCCGCCGAGTGCCACCATCGGCACCCCGCTGGCCCGCACCGCCTCCAGGCCGTCCTCCCAGGCGCGCTTGCCGCCGAGGATTCGCACGATCACCAGATCGACGCCGTCGAGCAACCCCGGCAGATCCTCGACCAGCAACCGGGCGGGATTGCCCCACCGGTAGTCGGCGCCGCTCGCGCGTGCGCTCAGCAGATCGGTGTCGGAGGTGGACAGCAGCAGGATCACAGGGTGTGGCCTTCCTCGGGTGACGCGCCCATCGGGATGCGGTGTGGTGCTCGCCGGAGAGGGTCTGGCTGTTCACAGTGGCGCGACCGCACCGGATTTCCACCGGTTTCCTCGACGCCCGCCGAGCATCCCGATCGTACTGTCCGCCCTCGCATCGCAACTTTCCAGCCCGCGGGCGGCGGTCATCGGGAGGTCTCCTCGGTGTCGGGACGGCACGGCATAGCCAGGGTCAGCAGGTCGCCGTCGTCGGCGGAGCGGATCCGGGCGGGCAGGTCGGGGGCGATCAGGTCGAGCATCACGTCGGGGCCGACGGCGCCCGCGACGGCGGGGTACAGGGTGATGACAGCGAAATGGATCGTCATTCCGGGACCGGTGACGGTCGCGGGCAGCAGGACGGCATCGCCGTTCCCGGCAATCCGCACCGCCCGTGCCGGATCGGCGATGGCGCCCGCGACCGACGCCGCGCGGACGGCCTCGACATCCCTGGCGTCATAGCCATGGCCGAGGATGAACGCGAACGCGGGGGTGGCGGCGAGATCGGCACGCGTGAGCTCGTCGAGGCCGTGCTCCGGGATCACGTGCAGGGTGATCGTGGCCGAACCGGCCTGCTCGAGCGCATCCAGCAGCTCGGTTCTGTTCAGGACGACGCGGGTGACGACAGCGGGCAGCGCCGCCAGCATCGCGCGGTAGTCGGGAAACTCGTCGGCCGCGCGGCGGCAACGTCGCCGATCCGGGCCGAGCGCTTCTGCCCTGCCGTTCTCGGTCGGTGTCGTGTCTGCCTGCTCGGCCGAATCGCCGGAGATGATCTCGAGGTGGGTGGATCCGGGCCGGATCGCGACCGTATGCCTGCGGCGCAGCCAGGATGCGGCGGCGCGGAGGTCGTCGGCGTCGACGGTTGCCGTCCACTCCGCCGTCGTCGCGCGAGCGGGCCGCAGGCTCCGGGTGGCCAGGCGGTACCGGTCGGTGGCGGTGAGGATCAGTTCCTGCGTCCGTGCCTCGAGGTGAATGCTGTTGAGCACCGGCATCTCCGGATCCATGATCGTCGCGGTCGCGATCTGGTCGACAGCAGCCGCGAGCAAAGGCCCGCGCACCCACATGACGCTGTCGGCGAGCGGGTCCACAGCAGTACTCGCCCCGGCGCCGGTCGCCGAAACCGGTCCCGCCGCCGAGCCCGGGGCGATCGCCGAAGCCGTGCCCGATGCCACGAGCGGGCCGAAACGCACTGCGGCACGGGCTGCGTCGGCGGCTGCGCGCACCGACTCCAGTTGACGGTCCAGGCTGGTGAGGTAGCCCTCCACCAGTGTTGCGACGCGGGCCTGGTCGCGCTCGGTGAGGACGGTGATGACCACGGGCAGCGGCATGTCGACGGCACGCAGGTGCCGGATCAGCCGGGCGGTGCCTGCCTGGTCGGGCGCGTAGTAGCGGTAGCCGGTGATCTCGTCGACCACGGCGGGGACGAGGACGCCCGCGTCGGCGTAGAAGCGCAGGGCGCTGGTGCTCAGACCGCACGCACGGGCGAAGGCACCGATGGTGAGCAGTTCGGATTCGGACATCGGCACATCATCGGGGTTCGAGTGGCTCGAAGGTCAAGCCGACAGTCAGCCGCGGCGGGTGCCGGCCGCGACCATCTCCGGGGAGCCGGTGCCGAGGTTGCGGTACACGTTGGCGACCACCATCTGGCCGAGGGCGTTGTTGCCGACGCCGCCGATGACCGCGCCGATACCGGCCGGGATCAGGGTGCCGAACAGCAGCAGCGTGCGTTTGACGAGATAGTTGACCAGAAAACGCTTGGCCGGTGAGTCCGGCATGCTCGCCAGGCCGGGAATGTGGTCGGTGACGACCGAGAGCCACTGGCTGGTCTTGTGTCCCGCGGTCTCGTCGAGCAGCTTGGTGCCCGCGTCACCGAGCACCACCTTCGACACCAGCTGCGCGCGGCGCGGGTCGGCGGGGTCGAGGTCGTAGGCCGCGGCGGCGCCGACGGACAGCACCGAGGACGCCTCGAGGAACACGATGGTGTCGACGCCGGTCGCGGCCAGACCCAGCAGCGTGCCGACCCCGGGCACGGCGGCGGTGAGCCCGACGACGACGCCGCTGGTGGTGACGACGACCAGGTATTGGCGGGAGAGCCGCCGCAGCGTCTGCACCGGCGCGTCGTCCGGATGCCTGCGTTCGAGCCAGTCGACGTAGCGGCCGACCGCGGCGGTTTGCGCGTGCGCGGCCTTGTCCAGTGCGGGAACGACACGCTTGTCCACGAATTCACGCAGCATGCGGCGACCTCTCCTGTCGGCGATCGACCTGGCGAACGATTCCCGCCCACCCTAGGCGACGCGGCCCGGCGACGCCTCGCGTAGCCGCCCGCGTCGGCGGTCGTAGGCTGGACGGATCATGACCAGGAGCACTCCCGACTCTTGCCCCGGTGTCCTGCGACTGCACCAGGCCGCCGACGGACCGCTGGCCCGGATCCGGGTGCCCGGCGGCAGGCTCGAACCCGAGCAGGTGCAGGCACTCGCGGACGCGGCCGTCGACCTGGGCAACGGTCACCTCGAATTGACCTCCCGCGGCAATATCCAGCTGCGGCAGGTGCGTGACGCCGCCGCGCTCGCCGATCGGCTCGACGCCGCCGGCCTCCTGCCGAGCCGCACCCACGAGCGGGTCCGCAATATCGTCGCCTCGCCACTGTCCGGCCGGGTCGGCGGCTGGGCGGATGTGCACGGGCTCGCCGTCGGCCTCGACGCGGGTCTGCGCGCGGATCCGCGGCTGGCGGAGCTGCCGGGACGGGTGCTGTTCACGCTCGACGACGGTCGCGGCGATGTGAGCACGCTGCGCGGCGACATCGGTATCCAGGCCGTCGGGGCGGACGAGTTCGCGCTCCTGCTCGCCGGCGCCGACACCGGCGTGCGGGTGACGGCGAGCGAAGCGATCGACGTGATGCTCGACGCGGCGCGTGGCTTCCTCGATCTGCGCGGGACCGGCGAGGACGGGCAGTGGCGATTGCACGAGATTCCCGGCGGTGCCGAGCGGGTCACCGAGGCCCTGGACCGCTCCCCCGCCGGTGCACGCCTGGAACTCGGTGCGACACACACAGTTCCGATCGGCTGGCTGGATCAGGACAACGGATTGGTCAGCCTCGGCGCGGGCGTGCCGCTGGGCACCCTGCCCGCGCGGACCGCGGAATTCCTCGCGGCCGTCGAGCGGCCCGTCTATGTCACCCCGTGGCGCAGTCTGGTGATCACCGATCTCGACGAGGGTCCCGCAGAAACCGTGGTGCGGGTGCTGGCGCCGATGGGGCTGATCTTCGATGCGCAGTCGCCGTGGTTGCAGGTCAGCGCCTGCGCGGGCCGACCAGGGTGCGCCAAGTCGCTCACCGATGTCCGCGCCGACCTCGCCGCCGCCGTCGACTCCGATCGCGTGCTGCCCGGCGAACCGGGCACGGCGGAGATGGTCGTGCCCGCCGAGGACGTCTCCGTGGCGGGCCGTCAGCACTGGTCGGGCTGTGAGCGCCGCTGCGGCCGTCCCACCGGGCCGGTCACCGATGTCGTCGCAACACCCGACGGCTACCGCATCGACCCGTCGTGACCGCGCGCCTGCGGGACGGTTGTCCCGCAGGGAAATTCGATCGACCCTGTCGGTGCCGGCTCGTACGCTGACCTTCTCATCACGAGGGGGTTTCCATGTCCACACTGCAGGTGACGGCCGAGCGGCTCGTCGTCCTTCCACATCCGAACGCCGATCGGCTCGAGCTCGCCCAGGTCGGTTTGTACCGGGCCGTCGTGGCCAAAGGCCAGTTCGCGACCGGTGATCACGCGCTCTACATCCCGGAGCAGGCCCTCCTGCCCGAGGAGCTGATCGCCGAACTCGGACTGACCGGGAAACTGGCCGGGTCCCAGCGCAATCGGGTGAAGGCGGTGCGGCGGCGCGGGGAGGTGTCGCAGGGCATCGTGTGCACCCCGGCCGCGCTGGGCGGGGTGGATCTGGCGGCGGCCGCGGCCGAGCGCGCCGACTTCGCCGAGCGGCTCGGGATCGTCAAATGGGTTCCGCCCGTTCCGGTCTCGATGGCCGGACAGGTCGAGGCTGCCCCGGATCTGGTGCGGTGGATCGATGTCGAGAACATCAAACGCTTTCCGGATATCTTCACCGCCGGGGAGCCGGTGGTGGCCACGGAGAAGATCCACGGCACCGCCTGCCTGCTCACCCACGTGCGGGCCGACGACCGGATCCTGGTGTCCTCCAAGGGTGTCGGCGGGAAGTCGCTCTCGCTGACACCGTCCGAGGGCAACCTGTACTGGCGGGCGATCCGCACGCACGGACTCGACGAGGCCGCCAGGAAGATCGCCACCGCGCTCGACGCCGACCGGGTCGGGCTGTTCGGTGAGGTCTACGGCGCGGGTGTGCAGGATCTGCACTACGGTGCCTCGGCCGCCCACGACGAGTCGCTGGGCTTCGGCCTGTTCGACATCGCGGTGGACCGCGGCGGCGAGCCGGTGCGCTGGCTCGACCACCACGAGATCGGCACGCTGCTCGGCGAACTCGGCATCACCGTGCCGCGGGTCCCGGTCCTCTACGAGGGCCCCTACGACGCGGACCTGCTGCTGACGCTCGCCGAGGGCACCGAGACCGTCAGCGGTGCTGGCACGAACATCCGGGAGGGCCTGGTGGTCCGCCCTGCCACCGAGCGGCAATCTCCGGTGCTCGGCGGGCGGGCGATCGGCAAGATCGTCTCCGACGCGTACCTGCTGCGCGATGGCGGCACCGAGTTCGAGTGAGTACCGACGGTCTACGCGGGTGAGTGCGGCGTCGGCGTGTCACGGCGCGAGTGCAACTCCAGCACGCAGCACTTCACGCCGCCGCCGCCCTTGCGAAGTTCGGACATGTCGACCGGGACCGGCGCGAACCCGCGAGCCCGCAGCGCCGCGATGAGGCTGGTCGCGCCGGGGTCGAGGAAGACGTGGTGGCCGTCGCTGACGCCGTTGAGTCCGAAGCAGAGGGCGTCGTTCTCGTCGGCGAGGATCGCGTCCGGGTAGAGGGTGGTCAGGACGTCGCGGGCGGCGGGGCTGAACGCGGCCGGGTAGTAGGCGACGGTGGTGTCGTCGAGGACCATCAGCGCGGTGTCGAGGTGATAGAAGCGCGGATCGACGAGTTCGAGGGAGACCACCGGGAGGTCGAAGTACCGTTCGACCTCGGCGTGCGCGGCCGGCGCGCAGCGGAAGCCGACACCGGCCAGGATCCGGTGCCCGGCGAAGGCGAAATCGCCCTCGCCCTCGTTGGTTTCGCAGGCGGGCGCGAGGGCGCGCAGTTCCCTGGCCGCGAACCAGCGGTGGAACGCGGGGCCCTCCGCGGCGCGTTCGGGGTGGGCGAAGCGCGCCGAGAGCGCGTGCCCGTCGATCACGATTCCGCTGTTGGCGGCGAACACCATGTCGGGCAGGCCGGGTTCGCCGGGCACCGTCTCCACGCAATGCCCGTGTTCCTCGAGCACGGCCCGCAGGATCTCCCACTGGGCCAGGGCACGCGGCCGGTCGACGGGGGTGGCGGGGTCCATCCACGGATTGATCGCATAGGCGACCTCGAAGTGGTCGGGCCTGCACAGGACATAGCGGCGCGGGGTGGCGACCCGCGCGGGCGCTGTGGCGCGAAGGGGGGCTGCGGCGGTCATCAGGGCTCCCGGTGGCTGCGCGGTTCGAGTGTTCCTACGAAGGTAAATGTCGTCGCATTGCACGGGGAACACCGATTCGTTGCGCATTCTGGTGCGAGAATGGGGAATCATTGCGTCCAGGCAAGGGAGGAGTGACGTGGACGATCTCGATCGGCGCATCCTGGCAGTGCTGCTCACCCACGCGCGTGCCTCGTTTCAGGAGATCGGCTCGGTGGTGGGGCTCTCGGCGCCCGCGGTAAAGCGGCGGGTCGACAAGATGGTCGCCAGCGGGCAGATCACCGGATTCACCGCGCAGGTCAATCCGGCGGCGCTGGGCTGGAAGACCGAGGCGTACGTGGAGGTCTACTACCGCGACAACATCTCCCCCGCCGAACTGCGGCGAACGCTGGAACCGATCCCGCAGGTCGTCGGCGTCTGGACGATCGCGGGCGAGGCCGACGCGCTCGTGCACGTGATGGCCACCGACATGGCCGAGATCGAGGTGACGGTCGAACGGATCAGGGAGAACGCGCGGGTCGGTCGCACGCGCAGCTCACTGGTGATGTCGCGCATCCTCGAGCGGCCACGCACCTGAGATCGCGCGCCCGCGCACCGGAGCGACCCGCGACGAACACCACGTCCGGCCCAGGTTCTAGGGTTGACCGCATGTCCGACGTGCGTGCCAGCTACCTCACCGACGGGGCCGAGATCTATCGGCGCTCGTTCGCGACGATTCGCGACGAAGCCGATCTAGCCGGTTTCCCCGCCGAGATCGAGCGGGTGGCCGTCCGGATGATCCACGGCTGCGGACAGGTCGACCTGGCCGGTGACATCGCCTACTCCCCCGGGGTGGTCGCGGCGGCGCGCGCCGCCTTGCACGCGGGCAAGCCGATCCTCTGCGACGCCAACATGGTCGCCTCCGGCGTCACCCGCAAGCGCCTGCCCGCCGACAATCCCGTGCTCTGCAACCTCGCCGACCCGCGCGTCCCGGCGCTGGCCGCGCAGCTGGGCAACACCAGATCGGTGGCGGCGCTGGAACTGCTGCGCGACCAGCTCGACGGCGCCGTCGTCGCCATCGGCAACGCCCCCACCGCGCTGTTCCACCTGCTCGACATGCTCGACGCAGGCGCACCGAGGCCCGCCGCCATCATCGGCATTCCGGTCGGTTTCATCGGCGCCGCCGAATCCAAGCAGGCGCTGATCGACTTCGGTGGGATCGAGTTCCTCACCGTGCGCGGCAGGCGGGGTGGCAGCGCGATCACCGCGTCGGCGCTCAACGCGATTGGGAGCGAACAGGAGTGAGTGAGATCAGCACCGGCAAACTGTGGGGTATCGGCCTCGGCCCCGGCGATCCCGAACTGGTGACGGTGAAGGCGGCCCGCCTCATCGCCGAAGCCGACGTCGTCGCGTTCCACAGCGCGCGCCACGGACGCAGCATCTCGCGCGGCATCGCGGCGCCGTACCTGCGGGAAGGCCAGATCGAGGAGCACCTGGTCTACCCGGTGACCACCGAGACCACCGACCATCCCGGCGGCTACCAGGGCGCCATCGACGAGTTCTACGAGCAGGCCGCCGCCCGGCTCGCCACGCACCTCGCTGCGGGGCGCACCGTCGCGCTGCTCGCCGCGGGTGACCCGCTGTTCTACAGCTCCTACATGCACATGCACCGGCGCCTGGCCGACCGGTTCGAGGCCGAGATCGTTCCCGGCATCACCTCGGTCAGCGCGGCCTCGGCCGCCCTGGGCACCCCGCTCGTCGAGGGCGAGCAGGTGCTCACCGTGCTGCCCGGAACCATGCCCGTCGACCAGCTGACCGAGCGCCTGCGCAACACCGAAGCGGCCGCCATCATGAAGCTGGGCCGCACCTATCCCGGTGTGCGCCAGGCACTCTCGGACTCCGGACGGCTCGCCGACGCCTACTACGTCGAACGCGCGAGCAGCACGCGCGAACGCGTCCTCCCGGCCGCCGATGTCGACGACGCCGACGTGCCGTACTTCGCCATCACCCTTGTGCCGGGGCCGACGCCGACGACGCCGATCGTCACCCGCTCGCAGCCCGCGACCGCGCTGGACAGCAGGTCGGTAACGCCGGGCGCCCCCGCCGACGCAGGCCGCCCCGAATCGGCCACCACCGAGCCTGCGGCCGGCGCCCTTGTCGACGCGGCGCCGACCGGCGGCGGCCTCGCCGCGCCGACGACGTCCGCACCCGCCGAGACCGTCACCGCCGCCCAGGCCGAACTCGCAGGCGGCGATACCGGCGGCCAGCAGGGCGAAGTCGTTGTCGTCGGACTCGGCCCCGGCGATACCGCGTGGACAACGCCGGAAGTCACCGCGGCGCTGGCGGAAGCGACCGATCTGGTCGGCTACACCACCTACATCAACCGCGTCCCCGAGCGGCCGGGTCAGCGCAGGCACGCCAGCGACAACAAGGTCGAATCCGAACGGGCCGCCATGGCACTGGATCTGGCCAAGCGGGGCGCGCGGGTCGCGGTGGTGTCCTCGGGCGATCCCGGTGTCTTCGCGATGGCCGCCGCGGTGCTGGAGGTGTCGGCCGAACCGCAGTTCAAGGATGTGCCGGTTCGGGTGCTGCCCGGGCTGACCGCGGCCAACGCCGTCGCCAGTCGCGTTGGCGCGCCACTCGGGCACGACTACGCGATGATCTCGCTCTCGGACCGGCTCAAGCCGTGGGATATTGTCGTCCAACGACTTTCGGCGGTCGCGGCCGCGGATATGGCGATCGCGATCTACAACCCGGCCTCCTCGCAGCGTCGCTGGCAGGTCGGCGCGATGCGCGATGTCCTGCTCGCGCACCGGCCGCCGGAGACGCCGGTGGTGCTGGGTCGCGATGTCGGCGGCCCGACCGAGTCGGTCCGGGTGATCACCCTGGGCGAGCTCGATCCCGACGTGGTGGACATGCGTACGCTGCTCATCATCGGCGCGTCCACCACGACCGCCTTCGACACCGCCGAGGGCACCAGGGTGTTCACGGCGCGCCGGTACGGCACCGGCGAGTAGCGAACCCCGCGCGACACCGGCATTCTTGGTTGCCGACACACCCAGGGCGTAACATTCCACTTAGGAATGTAGTTCGAAGGGAGTTGACCGTTGACCGATACCGCGACTCGACGCCGCCCGCTGAACTCCACCGCGGCCTCGCTACTCGGGTTCCTGCACGAAGGTCCGATGTCGGGCTGGGACCTGGCCACCCAGGCCCAGCTCCGCATCGGCGACTTCTGGACCATCACCCAGAGTCAGGTGTATCGCGAACTGTCCGCCATGGATTCGGCAGGCCTGGTGACCAAGGGCGAGCGGGGCGCCAGGGAGCGCACGCCGTACCGGATCACCGACACCGGGCGTGAGGCGTTCGCCGAGTGGATCGCCCGCGATCCGGGCGCCGAGACGATCCGGGTGCCGCTGCTGCTGACATTGTCCTTCGGCGAGCACCTCGAACCTGCCCATCGCGATCGGATCATCGCCGCCAACCGCAACATCCATCAGGATCGCCTCGACCGCTACCTCGACGAGGACCCGACCGCCCTCGCGCCGCACCAGCGCGCCACCCTCGAATTCGGCATCGCCTACGAACGCGCGGTGCTGCACTGGTTCGACCAGCTCCCGCGCATCTTCACCCCGCCGAACACGGTCTGACCCGCGGTCAGCGCACCCGATGCGAGGCGGCGTCGTGCAGCCAATCCACGGCGGCGGCGACCTCGTCGACCGTCACCGCGCCGACGGGCAGCGGCGGCCGGTCGATCATCACG
The DNA here is from genome assembly GCF_053608525.1 of Nocardia sp. NPDC055029. Lineage (NCBI taxonomy): Bacteria > Bacillati > Actinomycetota > Actinomycetes > Mycobacteriales > Nocardiaceae > Nocardia > Nocardia sp. NPDC055029. The sequence goes on along the minus strand of NZ_JBSGVQ010000018.1, from coordinate 116,347 downwards.
ACAGGGAGCCCGGCGGTGCGGGCGGCGATGATCTTCGCCTCGGTCTGTTCACCACCGCTGTTCTTGGTGACGAGCACATCGATCCGATGCCGTGACATCAGGACGAGTTCGTCGTCGAAGGTGAACGGTCCACGCGCCAGCAGCAATTCGTAGCGCGGGGGCAGCGGAGCCGCGGGGGCGTCGATCGAGCGGATGACGAACCGATGCCGGGCGCAGCCGGCGAACGCGCCGACACCCTGGCGGCCGATGGTGAGCAGCACCCGCTCACCGTGGGGGGCCAGCGCCGCGGCCGCCGACATCAGATCGGGCACGCGCGTCCACAGGTCGCGGGGGCGCTGCACCCATTCCGGCCGCCGCAGGTGCAGCGCGGGAATGCCGAGTTCGTCCGCGGCGGTGGCCGCATGGGTGCTGACCTGGGCCGCGAAGGGATGGGTCGCGTCCACGACGGCGTCGATCGCGTTCTCGCGCAGCCAGGTTCGGAGGCCCTCGACACCACCGAAACCGCCTATGCGTACCGGACCGACCGGCAGCCGCGGATGAGCGACCCGTCCGGCGAGGGACGACACGATGTCGAGGCCCCGCTCGTCGGATGCGATCCGGGCCAGCTCCCGGGCTTCGCCCGTGCCGCCGAGGATCAGGACCCTCAGGGCTGCCTACCGACGCCGGCCGAACCCGCGCCGACCGGCGACGAGCCGCCGGTGCCTGCGGTAGCGGTGTCCTGCACCGCGGGGGCGGTGAACTTCGAGTACTTCATGTAACTCCCCATCATGGATAAAAACGAACCGAGGGATTTACCGGAACGGCCACGACCCTACCCCCGAGGCACACGTTTTACACCTTCGGTTCGTAACTTTCATGGCGTCACGACCCTGCATGAACGGTTTCACCGTGATCTGCGCGTGATCTGCCTGTGATCGAACCCACGCGCTTATCCACCGCTAACCAGCGGGTTTTCCGACGATCCACTGGGCGACCGGCAGGTGCGGCCGCCAGGCCGTGAACCCACCGAGTGCTTCGCCACGGTAGACCTGAAATTTTCGCAGGACCCCACCGTAGGTGGCTGACCAGTCCAGCAGCTGTGCTTCCGATTCCGCGGTGACCGCGTTGGCGACCAGCCTGCCGCCGGGGCGCAGGCGCTGCCAGCACTGCGCGAACACGCCGTCCTGGGTCAGACCGCCACCGAGAAATATCGCGTCCGGCGCGGGAAATTCCGCGTCGGCAAACTCTGAGCGCACTTCGCCGCGGATCGTTATTCCGGGGACGCCGAGCGCGGTGGCATTCGCCGCGATCTGTGCACGGCGCGCGGGAAGGCGTTCGAAGGTGTCAGCACGGCACAGCGGATGCGTGCGGCACCATTCGATGGCGATGCTCCCCGATCCCCCGCCGACATCCCACAGCAATTCTCCCGGCGCCGGTGCCAGCGCGGTGACGGTGAGCGCGCGGACCTCGGCTTTGGTGAGCTGCCCGTCGCCGGTGAAGGCCGTGTCGGCCAGGCCGGGCAGGCGGGTGTCGCGGCGGCGGCCCCGGGCGGCGGCGCAGTCGACGGCGACGATGTTGAGCGGGTCGCCGTGGGGGTGAGCCCAGTTCGTCGCGGTGCCGGTGAGCAGGCGTTCGGCGGGGCCGCCGAGTTGTTCGAGGACGGTCAGCGTGGAGTCACCGAACCCGTTGTCGGACAACAACTGTGCCAGCTGGGCCGGGGTGGACTCGTCCTCACTGAGCACCAGGACGCGGCGGCGGTCGGCCAACTCGGGCAGGACCGTCGGCAACGGCCGGGCAACCACGCTCACCACGGGGGTCTCGGCCAGCGGCCAGCCGAGTCGCGCGCACGCCAGCGACGCCGAGGACGGTTGCGGGAACACGCGCAGCGCGCTCGCGCCGAAGCGACGGGCCAGGGTGACGCCGATGCCGTAGAACATGGGGTCACCGCTGGCCAGGACGCCGATACGGCGATCGGCGTTGCGCGCGAACAACTCCGGCAGGGCGGGCAGCAGCGGGCTCGGCCACGGCACCTGTTCGGCAGCGCCGGGCGGGAGCAAGGCCAGTTGACGCGGCGAGCCGAACACGACGTCACACTCCAGGATCGCCGTCCGCGCGGTCTCACCGAGCCCGGACCAGCCGTCGGCGCCGATCCCGACCACCACGATGGGCCGACCGGCCCACGCCGCGTCGGTCACCGCGGCATCCGGCGCCAGACGAACTGCGGTACCAGCCGCATCACGAAGAATGCCACGGCGAGCTTGCCGGGCACCGCGACCCTGGTCGCGCCCTTGTCCAGGCCGCGCACGACGGCGTCGGCGACCTGATCGGGCGTGCTCGACAGCGGCGCGGGGTCCATGCCGGTGGTCATGCGGCCGATCACGAAACCGGACCGGACGAGCAGCAGCTGCACGCCGGTGCCGTGCAGGGCGTCACCGAGGCCGCTGGCGAAGCCGTCCAGGCCTGCTTTGGCCGCACCGTAGACGTAATTCGCCCGGCGCACGCGGACGCCCGCGATGGAGCTGAAGACGACGATCTGTCCGGCGTCCTGGGCCCGCATCAGGGTGGCGAGGGTGGTCAGCACGCTGACCTGGGCGACGAAGTCGGTGTGCACGACGGCGACCGCGTGCGCCGGGTCGTGCTCGGCGCGCTCCTGATCGCCGAGGACGCCGAAGGCGAGGACCGCGGTCGCGATGCCACCGTGTTCGGCGGCGAGCTTGTCCAGCAGCGGTGCGTGGGCGGCGGTGTCGTCGGCGTCGAATTCCACGGTGTGGACGGCGCTCGCGCCCGCCGCGCGCATCTGCTCGACCTCGGCGTCCAGCGTGTCGGACCGGCGCGCGGCCAGGATCACCACGCGTCCGGGGGCCAGTCTGCGCGCCACCTCGAGGCCGATCTCACTGCGCCCGCCCAAGACCAGCACCGGCCCGTCGTTCTGCTGCTTTCCCATGGGGTCAGTCTGCCCGATCCGGCCGAGGTCGCAGATCCAGGTCGCGGGCCGAAACCCGCGGACCCGGCCCCCGATGGGCCCGGCTACCGTTTCCCCATGCCGACCGCCACCGCACAACTCTCCCCCGCCGCCCTCGAATTCGTCGCCGAGCGGCACCTCGCCACCCTCACCACCCTGCGCGCCGACGGGACTCCGCACGTGGTCGCGGTGGGCTTCACCTGGGATCCCGAGAGCGGAATCGCCCGCGTGATCACCGACGGCGCGTCGGTGAAGGCACGCAATGCCGGACGCGGTGGCTATGCGGCGGTGAGCCAGGTCGACGGTGCGCGCTGGCTCACGCTCGAGGGGCCCGCGACGGTACTCGGCGAGGCCGACGACGTCGCGGAGGCCGTGCGCCGCTATACCGAGCGCTACCGGGTGCCGCGCGAGAACCCGACGCGTGTCGTCGTCGCGATCCAGGTGCGCCGGGTGCTGTCGTCGAGCACGCTGAAATAGCCTGCGCCAGACCGCACCGCGCGGGCGCCTGCCCACGCCCTGACATTGTCTCTGCGCGAACCGCTTACAGCACCGTCAGACCGTGCGGGCGGTTGTTCATCGACTCGGCGCCGTCCTCGGTGACCACCACGATGTCCTCGATGCGGGCGCCCCACTTGCCGCGGAAGTAGATGCCCGGTTCGATGCTGAACGCCATGCCGGGCTCGAGCACCAGGTCGTTGCCCGCCACGATGTAGGGCTCCTCGTGCACCGACAGGCCGATGCCGTGGCCGGTGCGGTGCACGAAGGCATCGCCTAGGCCCGCCTCGGCCAGCATCGTGCGCGCGGCGGCGTCGATGGACTCCGCGGTCACCCCGGGGCGCACAGCGGCCACAGCGGCCGCCTGGGCGGCCTCGAGCAGGGCCACCTGCTCGGCGACCTGCTTGCCCGGGGTGCCGAGCACATAGGTGCGGGTGGAGTCGGAGAAGTAGCCGGGCTCGACCGGACCGCCGATGTCGATGACGACCACGTCGTCCTTCTCGATCGTCCGATCGGAGACCTCGTGGTGCGGGTCGGCGCCATGCGGGCCGCTGCCGACGATCACGAACGCCGCCTCGGTGTGGCCCTCCTCGATGATCGCGGCGGTGATGTCGGCGGCGACCTCGGCTTCGGTGCGCCCCGGGCGCAGGAACTCCCCCATCCGGGCATGCACCCGGTCGATGGCCGCGCCCGCCCGGCGCAGCGCCGCGATCTCGGCGTCGTCCTTGATCATCCGCGATCGCCGCAGCACCGGTGTCGCCGAGGCGGGCAGACCGGTGGTGGACTGGGCCAGCGGGATCAGGTGCAGCGCGGGCATGGTCTCGGCAACGGCGATGCGGGAACCGGCGTGCAGCGTCGAGTGCACCAGCTGGTAGGGATCGATGCCGTCGACCCAGTCCAGCACCCGCAACCCGAGTTCACCGGCTGCCGACTCCGCCAGCGACGCCAGCTCGAGTTTCGGGATCACGACCGCCGGGGTCGCCCCGTCGGAGGTGATCACCAGGCAGGTGAGCCGCTCGAAGGACTGGGCCCTCGAACCGATCAGATACTGCAGGTCGGGGCCCGGCGTGATGAGCAGGGCGTCCAGATGCGCCGCGCGCATCCCCTCGACCGCCCGCTCCAGTCGCCTGCCGTAGACCTCCGCCGCGAACCTTGCCTCCGTCTGCGCGCTCATGGGATGCGACGTTACCCGCCCCGCACCCACCGTCGCAGTATCGGCAACCGGAGCGGAATCGGATCGTGCCACACGGTCCCGTCGCGACCAGGACGGCGCCGTCACGGGCACCGGGACCCGCCTTCGGGGCACAATCACCGGTGTGACCGTTGACCAGACCTCCCGCGGACCCCTGTTGATCCTCGACGGCGCCAGCCTCTGGTTCCGCGCCTACTACGCGATTCCCGACAAGCTCAGGGGCGCAGACGGGCGCTCGGTGAACGCGCTGCGCGGTTTCACCGACATGGTGGCCTCGCTGATCACCAAGCACCGGCCGAGCAGGCTCGTCGTCGGGCTCGACCTGGACTGGCGGCCACCGTTCCGGGTCGCGCTGGTGCCGTCCTACAAGGCGCACCGGCTCGACACCAGCAGCGGCGCGGCGCCCGGCGCCGAGGAAGTGCCCGACACGCTCACCCCGCAGGTGGAGATGATCCTGGAGGTGCTCGCCGCGGCGGGCATCTGCACCGGCGGCGCGGAGGGGCTAGAGGCCGACGACGTGCTCGGCACGCTCGCCAGCCGGGAACGCACGGATCCGGTCGTGGTCGTCAGCGGTGACCGTGACCTGCTGCAGCTGGTCCGCGACGACCCGGCCCCGCCCGTGCGGGTCCTCTACGCGGGCCGCGGGCTGGCCAAGGCCGAGTTGTTCGGACCCGCCGAGGTGTCCGCGAAATACGGTGTGCCCGAACAGAACGCGGGCCCGGCCTACGCCGATATGGCCACTCTGCGCGGTGACGCCTCCGACGGCCTGCCCGGTGTCGCAGGCATCGGGGACAAGTCGGCCGCCCAGCTGATCTCGAAGTTCGGCTCGCTGGACGCGCTGCTGGCGGCGGTGGACGACCCCGGTTCCGACCTGGCCAAGGGTGTGCGGGCGAAACTGGTTGCGGCACAGGACTATCTGAAGGTCGCCGCGCCGGTGGTCCAGGTCGTGCGCGATGCCGAGGTGATCCTGTCCGGCCCGGACACCCTGCCCGCGACCCCTGCCGACCCGGACCGGCTCCTCGAACTGGCCACCACCTACAACGCCGAGAGCCCGATCACCCGCCTGGTCACCGCGCTGACGGCGGTGCACCGCGCCGGGTGACGCAGAGACGACACCGGGCCGCCCGCGTGCTCGCGGACGGCCCGGAACCTGGGGTGCGGCAGCCTAGTTCGGGCGGCCGACCTCGTAGGTGCCGTCGTCCTTGGTGATCTTGACGGTGACCTTCTTCGCCTCGCCGCTGACCTTCAGGTCGCAGGTGAAGGTCGCGTCGACCTCCACTGCCTGACCGGAGGGGCACGACACGTCGGTCACGTCGGCGATGCCGTAGGAGTCCTTCAGCACGCGCGCGACGCCGTCCTGCACCGCGGCATTGTCGAGTTCGTCGGAGGAGAACACGAACAGGAGCAGGGCGACGACGGCGGCGAGCACCAGCACGCCTGCCGCGACGAGGCCGATCACCAGGCCCTTGCCCTTGCCACCGGAGGCCGGCTGCAGCTGGGGCTGCTGGCCCCACTGCTGCTGCGGCTGCTGGCCCCACTGCTGCGCGGGCTGCTGCTGGCCCCACTGCTGTCCGGCGTTGCCCGCCTGGGCATTCCAGTCCTGCGGCGGCGGCTGGGTCTGGCCCCACTGCTGCTGCGGACCGGTCGGCTGCTGCGGCTGCTGCCCCCACTGCGGCTGCTGGCCGGGCTGCTGCGGCTGCTGGGGCGGCTGCTGTCCCCACTGCTGCTGCGGCTGCTGCTGTGCGTTCGGGTCACCCCAGTGCTGGGTGGGCTGGGCCTGCTGCGGCTGCTGCGGTGGCTGTGCCGCTCCACCCCAGTGCTGGGTGGGACCGGCGCCACCGGCCCCTTGCTGACCTCCCCAGTGCTGGGTGGGATCGTTGCTTCCCTCCCCTGGGCCATTCGGTCCGTACGGGCCGCTCATCCACTCGCCTCCACTCGCATCGTTGTACATACGGTAGCCCCCCGCGCCAGGCCAGCCGCTTTCGCACGACTCCGCCATCACGGTCGGTACGCCAGGAAATCAAATCACAGACGTATCGACTACGCGGCGTCCACCGCGACGACACCCCTCCGGACGGCGCGCACGGCCTTGGCCGCGGTGGCCGCGATCTCGGGATCGTCGGCGGTGTTGTGGATCTGGTCGAGCAGGTCGATGACCTGCCTGCACCAACGCACGAAATCACCCGCCGACAGCGGCGTGCCCTGATCGCCGCTGGCCAGCAACGCCTCGGCCAATGCGTCACCACGGGCCCACTTGTAGACGCCGGTGACGAAGCCGAGGTCGGGTTCGCGGGTCGGCGGCAGCTTGTGCCGCGCCTCGTCGGCGCGCAGCTGCGTCCACACCTCGATGGTGGCGCCGACCGCCCTGCGGATCGGTTCGGTCGGGCCGGACGCGGTCAGGAAGCCGCCCTCCTGGCGCGACTCGTAGACCAGCGTGGATACCACCGCGGCGAGCTCGGCCGGGCCGAGTCCGCGCCACAGCCCCTGCCGCAGCACCTCGGCGACGACCAGATCGCTCTCGGCGTAGATCCGGGCCAGGCGCCTGCCGTCGGCGGTCACTTCACCGCGCTCGACGAACCCGCGTTCCTCGAGCAGCCCGACGATCCGGTCGAAGGTGCGCGCCAGCGAATTCGTCGTCGCGGCAACCTTCTGGCGCATCGTCTCGGTCTCGCGCGCGAGCCGGGCGTACCGCTCGCCGGTGCGGCTGAGCTGTTCCCGATCGGGCCGCGTGTGCGCCGGGTGCGAGCGCAGGCTGCGGCGCAGGGTCGAGAGTTCACGATCCTCGCCCGCGCGGGTGTGGTCGTTGCGCCTGCGCCTGCCCGGCGCGGAGATCCCGGTGCTGCGCAGCGCCGAGGCGAGGTCGCGACGGATGCGGGCGGTCCGGTGATCGACGCGCCGCGGCAACCGCATGTGGCCCAGCGCTTCGGCGGGAACGGGGAAGTCGGCCGCCGAGACCCGGCCCGCCCAGTGGTCTTCGGTGAGCACCAGCGGACGCGGGTCGCCGGGGGTCTGATCGGGTTCCAGGATCACCGCGAGCCCGGCTCGCCTGCCCGACGGGATCGCCACCACGTCACCGCGGCGCAGTTCGATCAGCGCTTTCACCGCGGCGCCGCGCCGGTCGGCCTTGCCCTGCTGCTGGATCTCGCGCTCGCGCTGCTTGATCCGCTCCCGCAACGACAGGTACTCCATGAACCCGCCGTCGACGCCGCCGAGCTGACTCTCCAGCTTGCGCATCGCGCCCTGATTGCGTTCGATGCCACGCACCAGCCCGACCACCGAACGGTCGGCCTGGAACTGGGCGAAGGACCGCTCGAGCAGCGCCCGCGCCTCCTGCGCGCCCATCCGGTCGATCAGGTTGATCGACATGTTGTAGCCCGGCCGGAACGAGCTGCGCAGCGGGTAGGTGCGGGTGGAGGCCAGGCCGGCGACCGCGCTGGTGTCGACCTCGGGCTGCCACAGCACCACCGCGTGACCCTCGATGTCGATGCCGCGCCTGCCCGCGCGCCCGGTGAGCTGCGTGTACTCGCCCGGGGTCAGCTCGGCGTGGGATTCACCGTTGAACTTCACCAGGCGCTCGAGCACGACGGTCCGCGCCGGCATGTTGATGCCGAGGGCCAGGGTCTCGGTGGCGAAAACCGCGCGCACCAGGCCCTTGACGAACAGTTCCTCCACGGTGTGCCGGAACGCGGGCAGCATGCCCGCGTGGTGCGCGGCCAGCCCGCGGTGCAGCGCCTCGCGCCATTCCCAGTAGCCGAGCACTTCCAGATCGCCCTTGGGCAGGTCGCCGGTGTGCTTCTCGATGATCTCGTCGATCCGTTCGGCCTCGTCCGGCCTGCTCAGGTCGAGTCGCGCCCGCAGGCACTGCGCCAGCGCGCCGTCGCAGCCCGCGCGGCTGAAGATGAACGTGATCGCGGGCAGCAGACCTTCCTCGTCGAGACGGGCCAGCACCTCAGGGCGCGGCAGCGGCCGGAAGTTGCCGCGCGCGCCACGACCGCGCGGGCCGCCGTAGCCCTGCATCCGGTCGGCGGCTTCGCGCTGGCGGATGAACCGCACGAGGTCTTCGTCGACCAGCACCTTCTGGTCGCTGGATTTCGTGTCGAACAGGTCGAACATCCGCCTGCCGACCATCACGTGCTGCCACAGCGGCACCGGCCTGGTCTCGTCGACCACCACCGCGGTGTCGCCGCGCACGGTCTCCATCCACGCGCCGAACTCCTCGGCGTTGGACACCGTCGCCGACAGACTCACCAGCCGCACATCCGGCGACAGGTGCAGGATGACTTCCTCCCACACCGCGCCGCGGAACCGGTCGGCCAGGTAGTGCACCTCGTCCATCACCACGTAGGACAGTCCGCGCAGCGAATCCGAGGACGCGTAGAGCATGTTGCGCAGCACCTCGGTGGTCATCACGACCACCGGTGCGTCGGGGTTGATCGACTGGTCACCGGTGAGCAGGCCGACGCTGTCGCGGCCGTAGCGTGCGGTCAGGTCGGCGAACTTCTGGTTCGACAGTGCCTTGATCGGCGTGGTGTAGAAGCATTTGCCGCCCGAGGCCAGCGCCATGTGGACCGCGAATTCACCGACGATCGTCTTGCCCGCGCCGGTCGGGGCGCAGACGAGCACGCTGTGCCCGTCTTCCAGCGCCGCGCAGGCGGTCCGCTGGAATGGGTCGAGATCGAACGAGATTTCGCTGGCGAACTGCGCCAACTCGTTGGCCCGCGCGGGAGAATCGGTCACCCGTCAGAGCGTATCGGAGTAGTCCGACACCGGACGGGTGGTTTTCTCAGGGTCGGCGACCGGGTCGGCGGGCCGGACGGGTTCCGGGGTGTCCAGCGGCGAGGCTTCCTCGTCCGAGAGCGCGCCCCAGCCCTCGTTCGCCGCGCGACGGGCCCGGCGGGCGTCGTTGAAGCGGGCAAACTGCACCGCCAGCTCGAACAGGACCGTCAGCGCGATGGCCAGCGCCAGCATCGAGAACGGGTCCTGCGGTGTCACGATCGCGGCGAAGACGAACAGGCCGAAGATGATGCCGCGCCGCCACGCCTTGAGCTTGACGTAGGGCAGCACGCCGACCAGGTTCAGCCCGATGATCACCAGTGGCGTCTCGAAGCTGACGCCGAAGATGATCAGCAACTGGATGATGAAGCCGAAGTACTGGGTACCGCTGAGCGCGGTGATCTGGACGTTGTCACCGATGGTCAACAGGAACGACAACGCGTGCGAGACGACGACGTAGGCCAGCACCGCGCCCGTCACGAACAGCACCGTGCCCGAGACAACGAACCCGACCGCGTACTTGCGTTCCTTGGCGTACAGGCCGGGGGTGATGAACGCCCACAGCTGGTACAGCCAGAACGGCGCCGCCATGACCACACCCGCGGTGAAGCCGACCTTCAAGCGCAACATGAACTGCTCGAACGGCGCGGTCGCCAGCAGGCGGCAGGCGCCGTCGGGGCTCAGGCTCGCGCGCGCCGATTCCGGCAGCGAACAGTAGGGCCCGCGCAGGATCTCGCCGAGGCTCTCGAGGCCGAAGAGGGAATGCGCGTACCAGAAGAAGCCGATCAGCGTGGTGACCGCGATCGCGGCCAGCGCCAGCAACAGCCGGGTGCGCAGTTCCTGCAGGTGCTCGACCAACGACATGGTGCCGTCGGGATTCGTCCTGCGCTTGCTGCGCCGTGGATCGAACGGAATGCGCATGGTGGGTGGTGGCCTCTAACCCTCGACGTCGGCGGTTGCTCGCGAAACAGCACTCAGCCCCGGAGCGTTATCCGCGCTCCGGGGTGAACACCGAGGTCAGACCGACTTCTGGCCCGGCTGCGGTTCGACGATCGGGGTCTGCGCCTGCGGGGCGGACGCGGGCAGCTGCTGCTGCGGCGCCTGCGGGGCGGGCGGATTGGCCTGCGTGGCCGACTCCGACTGCATCTGCCCGACCTCGCTCTTGAAGATCCGCAGCGACCGGCCGAGACCGCGCGCCGCGTCCGGCAGCCGCTTCGCGCCGAAGAGCAGGACGAACAGCAACGCGATGATCAGCAGGTGCGTCCAGCTGAACGTGCCCATTATCAGATACCTCCAAAGACTGTGGTGATTACCGATGCTACCTGCACTGCGGCGGTGGTGACCGGTCACCCGCAGCGGTGTTCGCCACGCGTTCAACCCTGCACAGCGGCCGCCGCCCCGGTCAGCTCCGCGAACAACCGGCTTCCGCTGAACCGTCGGGTGTCCCCCGATTCGGCATTGCGGATCAGCTCGGTGAGCCTGCGGTTGACCGGCGTCGGGCGCCCGACCATCTCGCCGAGGCGCACGATTTCACCGCACAGCCACGCGATTTCCGTGCGTCTGCCCAGGGCAAGGTCGTCGGCCATGGACGAGCGGGCGAGCGGGTCGATGGCCAGTACCCGGCCGAACACCCGGCGGAAGATCGAGTCGGGCACACGCAGCAGATGCACCATCAGCTCGGGCGGTACCGGCGTCAGCTGGGCGGGCCGAATTCGCGCAGTGTTCATCACCGCGAGCGCTTCGGCCTGGGTGAGTGCGAGGCAGCGCCGGTAGTCACGCTCGGCGAGTTCTTCGCGCAGCGGACGCCCCGAGAGCGCGTTGATCGGGTTGTTCAGGTTGAGCAGCAGCTTGGCCCACTGCACCGGACGCAGGTCGCGATGGCGGCGCAGCGGCAGGCCCGCGGCCCGGAAGCGCTCGGCGAACCGGTCGACCACCGGGTCGTCCTGGATCGCCACGACGCCGTCGCTGGCCCGGTGGAAACGGCCGTGGTCGCGGTGCACGACATTGAACATCACCATGCCCGCCAGCACGATGCTGGTGGGCAGGATCTCCCGGATCAGGGTGTCGTTGCCGATGCCGTTCTGCAGGCTCACCACCGGGGTGCCGGGGCGCAGCCTGCCCGCGACGGTCCTGGCTACGGCCGCGGTGGCGGCGGATTTCACGGTGACGAGGACGAGGTCGGCCAGTTCCGGTTCGTCCGGTTCCAGGGCCAGCCCGAAGCGGTCGGGCGGGACGTCGGTGACGCCGCCGTCGAGGTCGGTCAGGTGCAGACCGTGCTCGGCGATGTCGTCGAGGACGCGCTGACGCCCGACGAAGATCACTTCCATGCCTGCCGCGGCCAGATGACCGCCGATGAAGACCCCGATGCTGCCGGCGCCGAGGACCAGTACTCGCTGGTTCACGCGGGTTCGGTCTCCCCCGGCAGTCCGGCGGCCGCGTACGCGGCCAGTGCCGCATCGGCCCGGTCACGCACCGCCGCCACCAGCTCCGGTGGGCCAAGCACGCTCACGCCCGTGCCGAAGCCGAGCAGCAGTCGCGCCATCCAGTCCGCGGTCGCGAACCGCATGCCCGCCTCGATGCTGCCGTCGGGCCTGGACTGGATGCGGTGCATCGGGTACTGGTCGAGCACCCAGGCGTAGTCGGCGCGGATCCGCAGCCTGGCCAGCGGCACGTCGGGATCGTCCTGGAACAGGTCGAGGGCGGCCGCGTCGGTGGCGGCGTGGCTGGGCGGGCGGGCGGGTTCGTCGAGTTCGGTGGCGTCCTCGATCCGGTCGAACCGGAACAGCCGGACGCCCTCGGCCTGCCTGCACCAACCCTGCAGATAGCTGTTGTTGTCGACCAGCACCACCCGGATGGGGTCGACGATCCGCTCCGAGACCTCGTCGCGGCTGGCCGAGTAGTAGACCAGGCGCACGGCGCGGGTGTCGGCGAGCGCGGCGCGCACGGTGGCGACGACCGGCTGCTCCACGGGCACGTCGACGGGCTTGCCGGTGACGACGGCGTCGCTGCTGGCGATGGCCGATTCGATCTTGGCGATCGCGGCGTGCGCGGCGGTCGGGTCGACCATGCCCGGCATCTCCACGATCGAGCGCAGCGCCACCAGTAGCGCGGTCGCCTCGGTGGAGGTCAGTCGTAGTGGCCTTTCGATGCCAGCGGAGAAGGTGACTTCGATGCTCTCCTCGGAGAACGACAGGTCGATCAGGTCGCCGGGCCCGTAGCCGGGCAGCCCGCACATCCACAGCTGATTCAGGTCGCTCATCAGCTGCTTGGTGGTCACGCCGAGCTCGGCGGCAGCCTCGGCCGCGCTGATGCCCGGGTGCGCGAGCAGGTACGGCACCATGTTCAACAGGCGCGAAAGGCGTAGGGACAGGCGCGAACTCACGACGTCACCTCCGTGTGGTCGAGTACCGACCGTAGCCGGTTCATCACGTCGGCGCGCAGTTCCGGTGGATCAAGCACGAGCACGTCGGGGCCGAGGCCGGTGATCAGGCGGGCCACCCAGTCGCGCGAGCGGACCGGGACTTCCACGACCGACCCGTCGCGGCCACCGAGTTCCCTGGTGCCGACCTCGGTGCCGATGCGGCGCAGCTCGCGTCCGCGGCCCTTGGCGACCCACACGGTGGCCGATCCGGTGACGGGCGCGTCACCGGTGACGCGGTCGACGATGGCGCGCAGGTCGGCGTCCTCGGGTTTGCGGACCGCGTTGTGCGGACCGTACGGGGTGACCTCGCCGCCGATGCGGGACAGCCGGAAGGTCCGCACGGCGTCACGCTCCCGATCGTGCCCGACCAGGTACCAGCGACCGTGCCGGGTGACCACACCCCACGGCTCGACATCCCGGGTGACGAACGGATCGGTGACGGCGCTGTGGTGCCCGAAGCGCACCGCCTGCCCGGCGTCGATCGCGGCGAGCAGCTCGCGCAGCACGGGCTCGGATCCGCGGGTGCGGGCGGGGACCGCGGGCACCGACACCCCGACGTTCTCGGTTTCGACGGTGACGCCCGCCGCGCGCAGCTTCAGCAGCGCGCCCTCGGCGGCGCTCGCGAGTTCCGGCGACGCCCACATCTGCACGGCGACCGCGACCGCGGCCGCTTCCTCGCTGGACAGGTCGATGTCGGGCAGTTCGTAGGCGTCCCGGTTGATCCGGTATCCCTCGAGTGTCGAGAAGCGCCCCACCGGACCGACTTCCAGCGGAATGCCCAGGTCGCGCAGTTCGTTCTTGTCGCGCTCGAACATCCGGCTGAACGCCTCGTCGGTCGCGGAGTCCTCGTAACCGGCCACGCTGGCGCGAATGCGCTCCGCGCTCAGGAACTGCCGGGTCGACAGCAGCGCGATGACCAGATTCATCAGCCGCTCGACCTTGGATATCGCCACGCGATAGAGGGTAATGGTCGCGCTGCGGTCACGGCGCGTCGGCGCACGGTTGCGGGCCCGGCGGGGCGGCATGATGATCCGGGTACCCGTAGCGAAAGGATCACCATGCTTGTCGCGTTCTCCGTGGCGCCCAGTGGCGCGGCCAAGGCCGACGGGTCGGTCGGGGAAGCCGTGGCGGCGGCGGTGCGCGTGGTGCGGGCCTCGGGGCTGCCGAACCGCACCGATGCGATGTTCACCACGATCGAGGGTGACTGGGACGAGGTGATGGCCGTGGTGAAGGCGGCCTGCGACGCGATTCTCGCGGTCGCGCCGCGGTGCAGCCTGGTCCTGAAAGCCGATCTGCGGCCGGGCGTCACCGACATGCTCACCGCGAAGGTGGAGACGGTCGAGCGGTACCTGGCCGACGACGACTAGCGACCGGCGGCACGATCTCGTCCGTGCCGCCGGTCGGCGTGGTCAGCTCAGGTAGCGGGCGATGGCGTCGGCCACGCAGGCGGGCCGTTCGGCGCCCTCGAGTTCGACCGTGACGCGCCGGTGTACCTGCACGCCGCCGGGCACCTCGGTGACCTCGGTGAGCGCGACCCGGCCGCGGATCCGGCTGCCGACCGGGACCGGTGTCAGGAAGCGGACCCGGTCGAGGCCGTAGTTGATCGCGGCGCTCGCGGCGCTGACGGTCATCACCTGCTGGGTGATCGGCACGATCAGCGACAGCGTGAGGAAGCCGTGCGCGATGGTCGTGCCGTACGGGCCGGCGGCGGCTCGCACCGGGTCGACGTGGATCCACTGGTGATCACCGGTGGCCTCGGCGAACCGGTCGATCCGGTCCTGATCGATCGTGATCCAGTCACCGGGGCCGAGTTCGGTTCCCGCGGCGGCGCGCAGGGCGTCGAAATCGGCGAAATCCGTTGTCATGCCGCTCCTCCGAATCGACGGCGCAGTTCGCGCTTGAGCACTTTGTGGGTGGGTCCGAGCGGGAGTTCGGTGACGAACTCGACGCGGCGCGGGTACTTGTACCTGGCGACCTGTTCCCTGCCGAACTCGATCACGTCCTGCTCGGTCAGCTCACCGTCGGGGACGACGACGGCCACGATCTCCTCACCGTAATGCTCGTCGGGCACCCCGATCACGGCGACCTGCGCGATCCTCGGATGCCGCATCAGCGCCGCCTCGACCTCGGTCGGATAGACGTTGAATCCGCCGCGCAGGATCATCTCCTTGATCCGGTCGACGATCCGCACCCGGCCGGTCTCGTCGCGTGTGCCCAGATCACCGGTGCGGAACCACCCGTCGACCACCGCCGCCGCGGTCGCTTCCGGTCTGCCGGTGTACCCGGTGAACACGTTGTGCCCGCGCACCACCACCTCACCGGTCTCCCCGACGGGCAGCAACACGATCCGGTCGGCGATCGTGGGGTCGGCGATCTCCACGTCGACGCCCCACACCGGATGTCCGACGGTGCCCGCCTCGGTGCCGTAGATCGGCTGGTTGACCGCCGCGGTCGGCGAGGTTTCCGACAGTCCGTAGCCCTCGAGCACCGGTGCGTGGAATACCCGTTCGAAGTCCTCGAGCACGGCCACCGGTAGCGCCGCGCCGCCGCTGACGCACAGTTTCAGCGCGGGCAGTTCCGGCGCGCTCGCCGCGGCCTCGATCAACGCGATGTACATCGTCGGCACGCCGTGGAAGAGGTTGACGTTCTCCGCGGCCATCAACGAGACCGCTTCAGCCGCATCGAATCTCGGCATGAGCACCAGCGTGCCGCCGACCCGCCAGTGCGAGTTCATCGACACCGTCTGCCCGAACACATGGAACAGCGGCAGTGCGCCGAGGGCGATGTCGTCGCGGTGGATCTCGTTGGCGTCGAAGGTGTTCACCGTCGCGCACATCACCATGTTGAGGTGACTCAGCTCGGCGCCCTTGGGCGTGCCGGTGGTGCCGCTGGTATAGAACACCACCGCGGTGTCGAGCGGCCCGCGCGAGACGAACGCCGGAATCGGTTCGCCGACGAGCTCGTCGGGGGCGACGATGTCGATCCCCGC
This sequence comes from Nocardia sp. NPDC055029, assembly GCF_053608525.1. Taxonomy (NCBI): domain Bacteria; kingdom Bacillati; phylum Actinomycetota; class Actinomycetes; order Mycobacteriales; family Nocardiaceae; genus Nocardia; species Nocardia sp. NPDC055029. Next base: position 100,536 of record NZ_JBSGVQ010000018.1, on the reverse strand, counting down.
GCTACTCGCCGCCGCGGCGCCGGTCCGCGCCACCATCGGATGACAGATCAGCAGGGACGCTCCGCTGTCGCGCAGGACGTACTCCATCTCGGGTGCGGTGAGCAGCAGGTGCACGGGCACCACCGTCGCGCCTGCGGCGAGGATCGCGAAGTACGCGCGCGGGAAATCCGCGGTGTTCGGGCACAGCAGCGCCACCCGATCACCGGGACGGACCCCGCGCGCGATCAGGGCGCCCGCCTGTTCGCGCGCCTGCCGCCACAGGTCGGCGAAGGTGATGCGGTGTTCGCCCTCGATCAGCGCGAGGTGGTCCGGGCGGCGGCGGGCCGGTTCGGCGAGGATGCTCGCCAGGGAGAGTGTGGCATTCACGGGGTTTCCTAGTGTCGGCTGCTGCGGTGGAGATGGACCGCGAGGCCCTGCCCGACGCCGACGCACAGCGTGGCGACGGCATGCCGGGCCTCCCGGTCGGCGAGCTCGATGGCGGCGGTGAGCGCCAGGCGCGCGCCGCTGGCCCCGAGCGGGTGACCGAGGGCGATGGCGCCGCCGTTCGGGTTCACGTGCTCGGCGTCGTCGGGCAGGCCGAGTCCACGCAGCACGGCCAGCGCCTGCGCGGCGAAGGCCTCGTTGAGTTCGACGACGTCGATGTCGGCGATGCCAAGACCTGTTCGCGCGAGCAGCTTCTCGACGGCGGGGACCGGGCCGATCCCCATGGTGCGCGGCGGCACACCGGCCACCGTGACCGCGCCGACCTCGGCCAGCGGCGTCAGGCCGTAGCGCCGCACCGCGGCTTCCGAAGCCAGCAGCACCGCGGCGGCACCGTCGTTGATCCCCGAGGAGTTGCCCGCGGTGATCGACCCGCCGGGCACCACGGCCCGCAGACCGGCGAGCGCCTCGATGCTGGTCTCGCGCGGATGCTCGTCGCGCTCGACGAGGACGGGTTCGCCCCGCCGCCGCGGGACCGATACCGCGGTGATCTCGCGGGCCAGCCTGCCCCGCGCGATCGCCGCGGCCGCCCGCTGCTGGGAGCGCAGCGCGAACGCGTCCTGGTCGGCGCGGGCGATGCCGTAGTCGTCGGCGACGTGCTGGGCGGTCTCGGGCATCGAGTCGATGCCGTACCGCTCCCGCATCCGCGGGTTCACCAACCGCCAGCCGAGCGTGGTGTCGGCGAGCTGGGCCGAACGTTCCCAGGGAGCACCGGTTTTGGGCAGGACGTAGGGCGCCCGCGTCATGGATTCGACACCGCCCGCGATCACCAGATCCGCATCGCCGGCCTTGATCGCCCGTGCCGCGTAACCGACCGCGTCCAGCCCCGACGCACACAGCCGGTTGACGGTCACGCCCGGCACATCCACCGGCAGCCCCGCCAGCAGTGCCGCCATCCGGGCGACATTGCGATTGTCCTCGCCCGCCTGGTTCGCGCACCCGAACACGACGTCGTCGACGGCCGCCCAGTCGACGGCCGGAAGCCGTTGCGTCAGTGCGGTGATCACGTGGGCGGCCAGGTCGTCGGGGCGCACGGCGGCCAGCGCGCCGCCGTAGCGGCCGAACGGCGTGCGGACGCCGTCGACCAGGTACGCGGGGCCGGTCACAAGCCCATGTCCTTGGCGATGATCATCTTCATCACCTCGCTGGTGCCGCCGTAGATGCGGTTCACCCGGTTGTCGGCGTACAACCGGGCCACCGGGTACTCGTTGATGTAGCCGTACCCGCCGTGCAGCTGCAGGCAGCGGTCGATCACCCGCGAGGCCATCTCGGTGCAGAACAGCTTCGCCGAGGCGGCATCGGCCGGGGTCAGTTCGCCGCGGTCGAGGGCATCGAGCGCGCGGTCGACCACGGCTTCGGCGGCGTCGACCTCGGCCCGGCAGGCCGCCAGCTCGAACTTGGTGTTCTGGAAGTGCGACACCGGCTGACCGAAAACGGTGCGGCCGCTGGTGTATTCGAGCGCGAACCGGATCGCGGACTTGGCCTGGGCGTAGGCGCCGACCGCGATGGACAGCCGCTCCTGCGGCAGGTTCTGCCCGAGGTAGCTGAAACCCCGGTGCGGTTCGCCGAGTAGATCGGTGACCGGCACCCGCACGTCGGTGAAGGACAGTTCGGCGGTGTCGGACACCTTCAAGCCGAGCTTGTCGAGCTTGCGTCCGACGGTGTACCCCGGCGACTTCGTGTCGACGACGAACAGCGAAATGCCGTGGCGGCGATCGGAATCCGACGGCGGAGCGGTCCGGGCGCAGACGATCACCCGATCGGCATGGACGCCGCCGGTGATGAACGTCTTCGCACCGTTGAGCACATAGTGCGTGCCGTCCTCGGACAGCTGCGCGGTGGTGCGCATGCCCGCCAGGTCCGATCCGGTGCCCGGCTCGGTCATCGCGATGGCGAACATCATCTCCCCGGACACGAAGCCCGGCAGCCACCGCTGCTTCTGCTCGTCGGTCGCCAGGTTCTTCAGATAGGGAAGGCACAACCCGACGTGCACGCCCGAACCACCGAAAGACACACCGGCACGGGCGGTTTCCTCCATGAGGATCGCCTGGAACTTGAACGAGTCGATCCCGGCGCCGCCGTACTCCTCGGGCACCTCGATACCGAAAACACCCAGATCGGCCAGGCTGCGGTAGAACTCGCGCGGCACGATGCCCGCCTCGTACCACTGCTCGTACACGGGAACGACCTGCGATTCGATGAACGCGCGCGCCGTCTTGCGGAACGCCTCGTGCTCATCGGTGAAAACTGTGCGCTGCATGATGATCTCCGGAAATCTCTCTTCAGAGACGGCGTCCGCCGTCGACATACACGGTCTGGCCGGTGACGAACCCGGCATCGTCGGAGGCGAGGAACGCGACAACAGCGGCGATGTCGTCGGGCGTGCCGACCCGGCGCAGCGGCGTGATCTCGGCTGTCTTGGCCTGCAACTCTTCGGCACTCACCCCGATCCGCGCTGCGGTGGCGGCGGTCATCTCGGTGGCGATGAACCCGGGGGCGACAGCGTTGACGCGGATACCGAACGGGCCGAGTTCCATGGCCAGCGTGCGGGTCAGGCCCTGGATACCGGCCTTGGCCGCGGCGTAGTTGGCCTGCCCGCGGTTACCCAGCGCCGACACGCTCGAGGTGTTGACGATCGCGCCGCCACCACGTTCCACCATGTGCTTCTGGGCGGCCTTGCTGCACAGGAAGGCACCACGCAGGTGCACCGCCATGACGGTGTCCCAGTCGTCCACCGACATCTTGAACAGCAGGTTGTCGCGCAGCACGCCCGCGTTGTTCACCAGCACGTCCAGCGAGCCCAGGTCGGCGACGGTGCGCGCCACCGCGTCGGCCACCGAGGCTTCGTCGGCGACATCGCAGCCGACGCCGATGGCGGTACCGCCCGCCGCGTTGATCTTCCCGGCGGTCAGGACGGCGGCGTCGGCGTCGAGATCGACGACGGCGACCGCGAATCCGGCGGCGGCCAGCCGGGCCGCGGTGGCCGCGCCGATGCCGCGGGCCGCCCCGGTGACGAAGGCAGTTCTGTGGGTCATGCGTTGTACTCCTGTGTCAGACAATGGCGTTCACGCCGGTCAGCGCGCGGCCGATGAGCAGTTTCTGGATCTGGGTGGTGCCCTCGTAGAGGGTCAGCACGCGTGCGTCGCGCAGATACTTGGCGACGGGGTACTCGTCGATGTAGCCGTACCCGCCGAATACCTGGATGGCGTTGTTCGCCGCCTTCACCGCGGCCTCGGAGGCGAACAGCTTCGCCATCGACGCCGCCGTGCCGAACGGCTCGCCCCGGTCGACGAGATCGGCCGTGCGCCACGCCAGCAGGCGCGCGGCCTCGGTCTCGACGGCGATGTCGGCGAGCAGTTCCTGCACCAGCTGATAGCCGGCGATCGGCTTGCCGAACTGTTCGCGCTCCCCCGCGTAGCGCACCGCCGCCTCGAGGCACGCCCGCGCCAGACCGACACACCCCGCGGCGACGCCCATGCGGCCCTTGTCCAGCGCCGCCATCGCGATCCGGAACCCCTGCCCCTCCTCGCCGAGGCGCAGCGCATCCGGCACGCGCACCCGATCGAGGACCAGTTCGGCGGTGGCCTGGCCACGCAGGCCGAGCTTGCCCTTGATCTCGGTGCGGCCGAAGCCCGGGGCATCGGTCGGCACGAGGAACGCGGTCACGCCCTTCGGCCCCGGTCCCCCGGTGCGCGCGAACACGAGCGCGACGTCGGCCCAGGTGCCGTTGGTGATGAAGATCTTGGTGCCGTCGATGATCCAGTCCGACCCGTCACGGGTGGCTCGGGTGATCAGGTTCGCGGCATCGGAGCCGGTGCCCGGCTCGGTGAGCGCGAAGCAGCCCAGCTGCTCGCCCGCGCACAGCGGCGGCAGGAAGCGGCGCTTCTGTTCCTCGCTGCCGTACGTCGCTATCGACTTGCCGACCAGTCCGAGCGAGACCGACACGATGCCGCGCACCGCGCTGTCACCCCGGCCGAGCTCTTCGAGCAGCACACAGTAGGCCAGAGCGTCACCGCCGGAACCGCCGTACTCCTCGTCGATCCCGATCCCGAGGAACCCCAGCGCGCCGAGCTTGCCGACGATCGCCGGGTCGACCGATTCCTCCCGGTCCCAGTGCGCGGCATGCGGCACGACTTCCTTGTCCACCCACGTGCGGGCGAGCTCGCGCAGATCGCTGTGCGCTTGTGTGAGTGCGAGATCCATCGGACCACTCCTGAACCAAACGGTGTTAGGTTTACTCGGGCACCGTATCCTAACGCCGTTCGGTTAATCAAGGGCCGAAATGCCTATCGGTGATAGCGTTCGTATCCCGACCGGACCCCGAGCAGACAGGAGTGGCACATGGCGCGGCCGCGCGTACCGCTGTTGAGCCGCGAGCGCATCCGCGACACCGCGCTGACCCTGATCGACCGGGACGGGCTGGCCGAGGTCTCCATGCGCAAGCTGGCCGCCGAACTCGGCGTGCAGGCCGCCTCGCTCTACGGCCACTACCCGAACAAGGACGACCTGTTCGACGACATCGCCACCGGCATCATGAGCCACGTCGACACCTCGGCGTTCGACACCGAGCCCTGGAACGAGGCACTGGCCGCCTGGGCGCGCAGCTATCGGTCGGCGCTGGTCGCGCACCCGAATTTCGTGCCCTACCTCGCCGCGGGCCCCGGCCGCCGCGCCGAGAACCTGCGCGCGGCCGACGCCGTGCACGGCGGCCTGGTCGGCGCGGGCTGGCCGCCGCGCTACGCGACCATGATCGGTGCGGCGACCCGCTACCTGGTGATGGGCTCGACGGTCGGTTCGTTCGCGGGCGGGTTCGCCGACGATGTGCAGGTCTACCGCGACCGCTATCCGCACCTGAACCAGGCGCACCTGCTGCGCGCGGTGGCCGAGGAGATCGACGACGACAGCTTCGAGCTGGCCCTGACCTCGTTCATCGCCGGCCTGAGCGCCACCTACGCGAACATCGTCAGCACCGGCTGAGCCCGTACGCGACGACGGGACCGGTGGCGCCTACGCATTCGCTCCCATGCGCCACCGGTCCCGTCGCAGATCCCCCCTGCTCAGGGGGTACGCCTACATCGAGGCGATCAGCCGATCGACGCGCTCGTCGACCGACCGGAACGGATCCTTGCACAGCACCGTGCGCTGCGCCTGATCGTTCAACTTCAGATGCACCCAGTCGACCGTGAAATCGCGGCCTGCCTCCTGAGCAGCGGTGATGAAGTCGCCGCGCAGCTTGGCCCGCGTGGTCTGCGGCGGGGTCTCCACCGCGGCGTCGACGGCCTCGTCCTCGGTGATCCGCTTGGCCAGACCCTTGCGCTGCAGCAGGTCGAAGACGCCGCGGCCGCGCTTGATGTCGTGGTAGGCCAGGTCGAGCTGGGCGATCTTCGGGTCGGACAGCTCCATGTTGTAGCGGTCCTGGTAGCGCTGGAACAGCTTGCGCTTGATCACCCAGTCGATCTCGGTGTCGACCTTGGCGAAGTCCTGCGCCTCGACCGCGTCGAGAGTGCGGCCCCACAGGTCCACCACCGCGTCGACCTGCGGATCGCGGTCGCGATTGCGTAGGTGCTCGACGGCACGGGCGTAGTACTCGCGCTGGATCTCGAGCGCGCTGGCCTGGCGTCCACCGGCCAGCCGCACCGGACGGCGGCCGGTCAGATCGTGGCTGACCTCACGGATCGCCCGGATCGGGTTGTCGAGGGCGAAGTCGCGGAACGACACGCCCGCCTCGATCATCTCCAGCACCAGCGACGCCGTGCCCACCTTGAGCATGGTGGTCGGCTCGGCCATGTTCGAGTCGCCGACGATCACGTGCAGGCGCCGGTACTTCTCGGCGTCGGCGTGCGGCTCGTCGCGGGTGTTGATGATCGGGCGCGAGCGGGTGGTCGCCGAGGAGACGCCCTCCCAGATGTGCTCGGCGCGCTGCGACAGGCAGAACGTGGCCGCCTTGGGCGTCTGCAGGACCTTGCCCGCACCGCAGATGAGCTGGCGGGTGACCAGGAACGGCAGCAACACATCGGAGATCCGGGAGAACTCGCCGGCGCGGACCACGAGGAAGTTCTCGTGGCAGCCGTAGGAGTTGCCCGCGGAGTCGGTGTTGTTCTTGAACAGGTAGATGTCGCCGCCGATGCCTTCCTCGGCGAGACGCTGTTCGGCGTCTATGAGCAGGTCTTCCAGGACCCGCTCACCGGCCCGGTCGTGGGTGACCAGCTGCACCAGGCTGTCGCATTCTGCGGTGGCGTACTCGGGATGCGATCCGACGTCGAGGTACAACCTGGCACCGTTGCGAAGGAAGACATTAGAGCTACGGCCCCAGGACACCACCCGGCGGAACAAGTACCGGGCTACCTCGTCGGGGGACAGCCGACGGTGACCGTGGAAGGTGCATGTCACACCGAACTCGGTCTCGATCCCCATGATTCGTCGCTGCACATTATCGACACTACAGCCATGACCAGTGCCCGCGCGGCGCTCCGGACAACCCATCTGCATACGTGTTCACAACGATTCGGACAGCGAACAGCCGGGCGGGCACGACGAGAACGGGCCCGCGAACCGGATCGGTCCGCGGGCCCGTTCATGATCGTGACGGCGGGGTCTACTCCCCCGCGCCGTCCTCGGGCTCGGGTAGCTTCGCCTCTTTCACGGCTTTCGCCTTCGGCGTCCCGAGCGCCTTCTCCAGGGCGGGACCCTGCAACCGCCGGAACGCCCGCCGCGGCCGGGACTGCTCGAGCGTGGCCACCTCGAGGGAGGCCTCACCGAGCGCGCGCTTGTCCTTGTCGGCCTCGGGCTGACCGGCCTGCAGTGCCCCGATCGCCACCTTCAGCGCGTCGTCCAGGGACAGACCCGGCTTGTAGGCGGCCTTGAGCGCGGTCACGATCGGCTCGGTGGTGCCGCCCATGACGACGTACTCGCGTTCGTCGACGATGGACCCGTCGAAGGTGATCCGGTACAGCACCGAGGTCGGCGCCTGCTCCGGATAGCCCACTTCGGCGACGCACAGCTCCACCTCATAGGGCTTGAGCTGATCGGTGAAGATCGAGCCGAGGCTCTGGGCGTACAGGTTGGCCAGCCCACGACCGGTGACATCGCGCCGGTCGTACTGGTAGCCCTTGAGGTCGGCCTGCAGGATGCCACCGCGGCGCAGGGCCTCGAACTCGTTGTACTTGCCGACCGCGGCGAAACCGATGCGGTCGTAGAGTTCGCTGACCTTGTGCAGCGTCGCCGAGGGATTCTCGGCGACGAACAGCACGCCCTTGTCGTACACCAGCACCACCACGCTGCGACCGCGACCGATGCCCTTACGGGCGAGCTCGGTCTTGTCGCGCATGATCTGCTCGGCCGAGGCGTAATACGGCAGCGTCATCGGACGGCGCCCCCTTCTTCCGCGGCTTCCCGATCGGCGATCACAGCCCTGGCCACCTCGGCGAGCAGATCCTCGCCGACCTCGGCCGCACCGTCGGCGTCGATCACCACTGCCGTGGGGTAGATCCCGCGCAACAGGTCGGGACCACCGGTGGCGGTGTCGTCGTCGGCGGCGTCGAACAGCGATTCCACCGCGATCCGCAGCGCCCGGTCCTGATCGATGCCGCGCCGGTAGAGCTTCTTCAGCGACGACTTCGCGAACCCGGAACCCGAACCGACCGCGGTGTAGCCGAACCGCTCTTCACTGCGGCCGCCGACCACGTCGTAGGACACGATCCGGCCGGAGCGGTCCTCGTCGGTGGCCTGGTCGTCGTAGCCGACCAGGATCGGCACGACCGCCAGGCCCTGCATGGCGGCAGGCAGGTTGTCGCGGACCATCTTCGACAGCTTGTTGGCTTTACCGTCGAAGGTCAGTGGCACGCCTTCGATCTTTTCGTAGTACTCGAGCTCCACCGCGAACAGCCGGATCATCTCGATCGCGATGCCCGCGGTACCCGCGATGCCTGCCGCCGAGAAGGTGTCGGTGATGTAGACCTTCTCGGTGTCGCGGCTGGCGAGCAGGTTGCCCATGGTGGCCCTGCGGTCGCCCGCGATCAGCACGCCACCGCGGTAGGTGACCGCGACGATGGTGGTGCCGTGTGGCGCCAGATCCTTCGCCGCGGTCAGGTCCGAGGCCGCGAACCTGTTGCCGGGCAACAGGTCGGGAGCGTGCATTCGCAGATGTTCGGTGAACGAGGAGAGAGCCTGCCCCGCATGGAGGCGCAACGGATCACCTGAGGTCACTGGCCGCCCTTCTGCACATATGCCCGCACGAAGTCCTCGGCGTTCTCCTCGAGCACGTCATCGATCTCGTCGAGCAGGTCGTCGGTCTCCTCCGCGAGCTTTTCGCGGCGCTCCTGACCCGCCGCGTCGACACCCTCGGGACCCTCGTCCTCGTCGCCACCCCCGGCGCGCTTGGTCTGCTCTTGTGCCATGGCAGCCGACCTCCTCTTTCCTCATCATGACCGCGACCTTTCGGATGAGCACGGTCGACGATCATGAGCAATGTTCGTGCTCGTCCTACAACCCTACCGAGCGGATCCGACAAGGTGGTCTATTAGCGATCGGATTGTCGCCCTGTCGTGCCGGAAAAGCCCTCAGTGGGTGAGCTGGTCGACGAGTTCGGCCGCCGACTGCGCGGCATCGAGCAGCTTGCCGACGTGCGCCTTCGTCCCGCGCCGCGGCTCCAGCGTCGGGATCCGCACCAGCGAATCACCGCCGAGATCGAAGATCACCGAATCCCAACTGGCTGCGGCGATATCGGCGCCGAACCGGCGCAGGCACTCGCCACGGAAGTACGCGCGGGTGTCGGTCGGCGGCTTGGTCATCGCGTCGAGCACATCCTGTTCGCTGACGAGCCGCTTCATCGAGCCGCGCGCCACCAGGCGGTTGTAGAGGCCCTTGTCCAGGCGCACATCGGAATACTGCAGGTCCATCAGGTGTAGCTTCGGCGCGGCCCACCCTAGGCCCTCACGGCTGCGCATGCCCTCGAGCAGGCGCAGTTTGGCAGGCCAGTCGAGCAGGTTCGCGCATTCCATCGGGTCGCGCTCGAGCAGGTCGAGCACCATGGCCCAGTTGTCGACGATGTCGCGTACGCGCGGGTCGTCGTTGCCTTCGCGGTCGATGAACTTGGCGACGCGCTCGTGGTAGAGCCGTTGCAGCGCAAGGCCGGTCAGCTCGCGGCCGTCGGCCAGCGCCACGGTGGCGCGCAGCGACGGATCGTGGCTGATCTGGTGCACGGCGGTGACCGGACGTGCCAGCTGGAACTCCGAGAGGTCCTCGCCCGCCTCGATCAGGTCCAGCACCAGCGCGGTGGTACCGACCTTGAGGTAGGTCGACATCTCGGCGAGGTTGGCGTCGCCGATGATCACGTGCAGGCGCCGGTACTTGTCGGCGTCGGCGTGCGGCTCGTCGCGGGTGTTGATGATGCCCCGTTTGAGCGTGGTCTCCAGGCCGACCTCGACCTCGATGTAGTCGGCGCGCTGGGACAGCTGGAAGCCCGCGTGGTCACCGGACTGGCCGATGCCGACCCGACCGGACCCGCAGATCACCTGGCGGGAGACGAAGAACGGCGTCAGGCCCGCGATGATGTGGCTGAACGGGGTGTCGCGGTTCATCAGATAGTTCTCGTGGGTGCCGTAGGAGGCGCCCTTGCCGTCGACGTTGTTCTTGTAGAGCTGCAGGCGCGGCGCGCCGGGGACGCTGGAGGCGTGCCGGGCGGCGGCCTCCATCACGCGCTCGCCCGCCTTGTCCCAGATGACCGCGTCGAGCGGGTCGACGACCTCCGGCGCGGAGTACTCCGGGTGGGCGTGGTCGACGTAGAGCCGGGCGCCGTTGGTGAGGATCATGTTCGCCGCGCCGACCTCGTCGGCGTCGATCACGGGCGCGGGCCCACTCATCCGGCTCAGATCGAAACCACGCGCGTCACGCAGCGGGGATTCCACCTCGTAGTCCCACCGGGTCCGCTTGGCCCGCGGCACCCCTTCGGCGGCCGCGTAGGCGAGCACGGCCTGGGTGGAGGTGAGGATCGGGTTGGCCGTCGGCTCCGTGGGGGTCGAGATGCCGTACTCGACCTCGATTCCGATGATGCGCTGCATGCTGTCGAGCCTAGGCGACGCGCCCGACACGCACCGGCATCTCGGCCCAGCGGGCTCTGTGGGCCCCGGCTCAGGCCCGCGGGCGCAGACCGGCCAGCAGCTGCGCGATGTCGCCCGCGGCCTGATCAGGCCGCATGTCGAGCTCCTGGTCCGCGGCCTCGGCGCCCGCGCCGTCGTGCTGCCGCGCGGCGGCCACCTCGGCGCGTACGCCGACGACCACACGACCTGCCGGAGGCGGTCACTCTGGTGGAAGAGGTTCTGGCACACCGCGGCTGAGTGCCGTCCACACCCCGAGGTCCCCCTCCAGGAGGACCTCGGGGTGGTCCTCGCGGGCGATCCGATCGGCGGGCGCGGTCGCGATACTCGGACCATGAGCGAATCCGTCCAACAGCTCGCCACCGACGTCCCGAACCGGCCCGGCCGGCTGATCGCGCTCGATGTCCTGCGTGGCATCGCGATCCTGGGCACCCTCGGCACCAACATCTGGATCTTCACCGACCCGGAAGGGCTCGTGGGGTATGTCGACGGGCTCGGGGCGGCGGCGGAGACCGGCTGGATGTGGTCGGAGCGGGTGTTGCAGCAGCTGGCCCAGGGCAAGTTCCTCGGCCTGCTGACGGTGATGTTCGGCATCGGGCTGGCCATCCAGCAGTCCTCGGCGCAGCGCGCGGGTCGCCGCTGGCCGGGCAAGTACCCGTGGCGGGCCGCGCTGCTGTTCCTCGACGGCTTGCTGAACTTCCTGCTGGTGGCCGAGTTCGATGTGCTGATGGGCTACGCGGTCACCGGGCTCGTCGTCGCCTATCTCCTCGCGACCAGCGAACGGGCCCAACGCCGCTGGCTGATCACCGCGGCCTCCATCCACGTGACGATGCTGACGCTGATCGCCGCCGCCCTCGCCTTCGCGCCCGCCCAGGAGTCCGCCACCTCGGAACCGCTCGACCCGAATCCCTACGCGGACGGCTCCTTCTGGGATCTGGTGCTGTTCCGGCTCGATCACGCGCTCGAGTTCCGGCTGGAAGCGATCTTCGTGTTCCCGATGTCGGTGGCGCTGTTCCTCGTCGGCGCGCGACTGTACCGGGCGGGTGTGTTCCGGCCGGAAGGCACGCGAATCCGCCGGTGGCTCATGGTGATCGGCTTCGCGGTCGCGGCACCGCTGGATTTCACGATCGGCGTCTTCGGCGGCGGCGATCTGGTGCTGTTCACCCGCTACGGCATCGCGCCGTTCGTGGCACTCGGCATCCTGGCGGCGGTCGCGGAGTTCTACCTGCGCAGGCCGCGGGTCGGCTTCGCGGGAACACGCCTGAGCGAAGTCGGCAAGACCGCGCTCAGCTGCTACATCCTGCAGAACCTGCTGGCCGGAATCCTCTGCTACGGCTGGGGTTTCGGGCTGGCGGCGCGGGTGCAGGAAACCGCGCTGGTCCCGTTCACGATCGGGATCTATATCCTCGTCGTCGTGCTCATCACGGCCTTCGCCCACCTGTGGCTGCGCCGGTTCGAGCGCGGACCGGTGGAGTGGCTGTGGCACCGCAGCTATCAGCTGCTGGCCGGCTGAGTCAGCGCAGCCGCTCCGCCGGCGGCGGGGCGGCGTCGGGCGCGACGAGCAGGTCGGCGACGAGCGAATCCCGTTCCAGCGGAACACCGAGACTGCGGGCATTGCCCTCGAACAGCGACAGCACCGATTCGGTCAGAATGCCCTGCACCTGGTCGGTGGTGAGCACCGGTTCCGGATCGGCCCGCCAGCTGGCGACCACGCCGTCGACGAGCCCGACCATGCCGAAGGCCATCGGCCTGGCCCGCGCGGGGTCGATACCGAAGCGGGCCAGACTCGCGGCGAACATGTCGGCCAGCTGCCCGCCCACCTCGCGTCCGGCCCCGGCCAGGGTGGCGGTGCCGGTGCCCTCGGGTGCGGCGTCACCGAGGAAGCGGTGCAGATTGGGGTGCAGTTCGATCCAGCCGAGATAGGTGCCGATGGCGCCGCGCACCGCGTCCTTGAGCGTCCCGTCGGGCTGCAGCGCGGGCAGCAACTCCGCGAGCAGCAGTTCCAGGATCCGCTTGCGGGCCAGGGCGTCGAGTTCGGCGCGACCACCGACGTGCCGGTACACCACGGGCCGCGGCAGCGCGAGATGCTCGGCGATCAGCTGCACCGAGATCTCGAGCCCGTGCTCCTCGATCACCTCGATCGCGGCGTCGATCATCTCCGCGCGGCGGCGCGCCTTGTGACCGTGCCAGCGGGTGGCGCGGCCGTCGCCGATGGGCTGCTCGGCCTGGGCGGATGGTGCAGTCACAGTGCCAACGATACGCGTGTCCGATATTGACCGTGACATGGCGTTCCACTAACCTTGGTGATACACCATGTAACAGTTAATCGGCACTGCTGCCGAGAGTGAGCCCGCGATGCGCCACGCTACCTCCCCGCGCGATTCCTTCGCCCAGCGCCTGCTGATCGGCTCGGTCCGAAAATCCTACGATCCGGTGGTCGACATCGACTGGGCCGAGCCGCTCGATCCGGACAAGCTGTTCCTGCCCGCCCGTGTGGTCTCGCTCTGCGGCACCGCGCTGTGGGACGCGATGTCGGCCGCGGACAGGCGCGAGCTGTCCCGGCAGGAGCTGGCCAACATGCTCTCGGTCGGCATCTGGTTCGAGAACCTGCTCGAGCGCCTCCTGCTGCGGGAACTGCTCGCAGGCGACCCCACCTCGGCGACCGCGCACTACACGCTCACCGAGATGGCCGACGAGTGCAGGCACATGATGATGTTCGGCAAGCTCATCGAACGCATCGAAGCGCGTCCGTATTGGCCGCGCCCGGCCGCGCGGCTGGCGATCACCGCCCTGCCCACCCTCCTGCGCGGCAGCATGGTGTGGGTGGCCGCGCTGGTGGGCGAGGAGATCTTCGACGCGCTGCAACGCCGGGTGCTCGACGATCCGGATCTGCAGCCGATCGTGGCACGCACCATGCGCATCCACGTCACCGAGGAGGCGCGGCACATCGGTTTCGCCAGGGACGCGCTGACGCGCCGGGTGCCGGCGATGTCGCGCGGCGAGCGGATCTACGCCCGGCTGTGTGTGGCGGTCGCCGGACCGCTGTTCGTCTCGCTGGTCCTCAATCGGCACATGTACGTGCGTGCCGGGCTCGACGGCCGCCGGGCGCACAGCATCGCGTTGCGCAATCCCGTCGCCCGGGAGGCCAGAGCCGTCGGAGCGGCCGATCTCGCGGCTTTCCTCGGTGCGCACGGCCTGATCGGGCCGCTGGGTCGCCGGTGGTGGCGGGCGGTGGGTCTGCTGTGACCGTCGCGATCATCGGTGCCGACGCCGCGCCGCTCGTACGAGCATTGCGGGCGGCGCGGATCGTCGACGTCGTCGTCTACGAACCCACCGCGGTGCCGCCGCCACCGAAGCAGCCAGGGGCACGACGGCGCACCGATCCGCCGTCACCGCGGTACCGGAGCGATGTCCTCGGTCTCGATTTCGACGAGCAGGCCGACCAGTGGCTGATCCGGCTCTCCGGTGGCAAGGGGGCCACCGCCGATGTCGTCGTCCTCACCGCGGACACGGTCGACGCGTCGCTGCCCACCGGACGCGGCCGCCCGACCCGGCCGCTCCCCGTCACCGGCCGCGACGGCCGCACCCTGGACGCCGCGTGGGCGGGCGGGCCGATCACCTTCCGCGGCATCGCCGTCCACGGCTTTCCCAACCTGTTCCTCCTCGACGGCCCCGATCCCCTTGCCCCGCTTCGGCATTCCCACCGGCAGACCCAGATCGACCACATCACCACCTGGATCAGCGCGCTGCGCGGGCAATCCGGCACCCGCATCGAGGTCAGGGCGAGCACCCAGCACGAGTACCACCGCAGGCTCGCGCTGCACCGCGACGGCAGTCGCCCGCGACGACTCGGCGGGCCGAAACCGCACCACTTCGACATCACCGTCGCCGCCGACCGGCACCCCGCCCACGACTATCAGGGCCCGGCCCTGCTCGACCTGCCCGGCGCGGAGTATCCGGTCATCGCGACCCTCGCCGGGCATACCGATCCGATCGACGGCCGCTACCACTGGTACGGACGCCTCGACCCGGTCGACGGCTCGCTCCCGGAGCCGACCCGGGTGACGGCCCTGCTCGCGCTGCCCGGCCACGCCCCGACACCGGCCCGCCTCACCGAGCGCGACCCGTGGGGCAATCTTCGGATCACCGGCACCGGCGTGCCGCCCTACCCGCTCGAACAGTTCTGAGGCACTCGCCGCCGGCCGGTATGCTCGACGGCATGCACTCACGGGCAGTGATCTTGGCGTACGCGGTGCTCGCGTGCGTGCTGCCTGCCTTCGTGCTCCTGTCCACACCGGGTACCGACACCGCGCGCATGCTCGCGTTCGGCGCGGTCGCCGCGGCCATGGTGTGCGCGCTGGTCGCGATCACCGGTCACCGGCAGATTCCGGTGCGGGTCGCCGTCGCGGGCCCACCGGGATCGGCGCAGCGCCGGTTGCGCGGTTCCTTTCTGCCACAGAGCAATCCGGATTCCGCGGGCCGTCCGCGGCCACGAGCACCGGGGATCGATCACCGCTGACGGGCGCAGCGCTGTCCGCGCCGCCTGTCGGATTCCGTGATCCCACTCCCCTTCCCGTGCGTTCACGCACGCCCTCCGGACAGGTCGTTCCGTCATGCTCGATGTCGTGTACTTCCCGGTGTCCGCCGCCCTGTGGTGCTGGCACCGGCTCTTCGCCCTCCCCTTCGGACCCGCCGACGGGCTCGCCTGGCTACTCGCCGTCGCCGCGCTCGTGATCACGGTCCGTGCCCTGCTGGTCGTTCCCGCACTGCGCCAAGCCCGTTCCCAGGCCGTCCTGCGTTCCCTGCAACCCCGGATGGACAAGATCCGCAAGAAGCATTCCGACGATCAGCGCAAGCAAGCCGAGGAGATCCGGGCGCTGCACCGCGAACACGGGGTCCGGCTCTTCGGCGGGCTCGTCCCGATGATCGTGCAGGGCTTGGTGTTCCTCGGCCTGTTCCACGTGCTGCGTTCGTTCGACCGGACCGGCGCCTTCGCGGTCGGCCCGTTCGCCTCGACCGGGACGCCGATGTCGGTCGAGGCCAACAGCGCGACACCGAACTATCTGCTCGGCGTCTCCGAGGTCCGGGCTTTCCTCGATGCCCGGGTGTTCGGCGCACCGCTGTCGGCGACCATGACCGGGGCCGGTGATCTGTTCGTCTCCGTGGCCGCGCTGGCCGTCCCGCTGGTGCTGATCACCGCGCTCGCTACGCATCTCACCGCCCGGATCACCCCACCCGCGCAGGACGCAACGGCCGCGTTGCTGCGCCGGTTGTCACTGTGGGTGTTTCCGGCGGGCGCGCTGGTCAGCGGCGCGATCCTGCCGGTCGCGGTGCTCGTCTACTTCGCCACCAATGCGGCGTGGACGTGCGGCCAGCAGTATCTGATCCGGCGCAAGCTCGATGCGGAGGCGGCAACCGTGGCGGCGAAGTCTGCGGCGCGAGCCCGTGCCGCCGCACCGCGTCCGGGGGTGAAGCCGCAGCGACAGCCCCGGTGAGCCGGGGTTACCCTCGGGCGGTGTCTGTGAACCCGGAGTCGGAACTGCTCGCCGTCTACGACGCCGCGGGCCAGGTGATCGGCGAGGCAGATCGAGGCACCGTCTATCGCGAGGGGCTGTGGCACGGCAGCGCCGGAGTGCTGGTGCGGTCCGGGGACGGCAGCCGGATCTATGTGCATCGGCGCACCGACAGCAAACTCGTCTTCGCCGGTCTGCACGACTGCCTGGCAGGCGGGGTCGTCGACGCGGGCGAGGATCCCGCCGACACCGCGGCCCGCGAACTGCGCGAGGAACTCGGCATCACACTGCCAACGGGCACCGCACCGGCCTTGCGCGCCGCCGCGTCCTGGGACGGCGTCTGGGCGGGAAGACCGCTGCGCTGCCACCTGTTCGGCTACGAGGTCCGCTACGACGGCCCGATCCGCCACCAGCCGTCCGAGATCGCGGACGGCTGGTGGTGGCGCGATGCCGAACTGCGTGCGCACCTGCGGGATCCGGCATGGCCCTTCGTCCCCGACACGCGCGTCATCCTGGACGACCTGCTCACCGACTGACTTCGCGGGCTCAGTCGAGCGAGCGCAGGGATTCCTCGTCCCGGGCCACGACCGCGCCGCCGTCGGCGGTGAGCACGATGGGACGCTGGATGAGCTTCGGATGCTCGGCCAGCGCGGCCAGCCACCGGTCGACATCGGCGTCGGTACGACCCCAGCTCGCCATGTCCAGGTCCTTGGCGATCTGCTCGCCGGTGCGGGTGATGTCCCACGGTTGCGCGCCCAGCCGGGCCAGCACCGCCCGCAGTTCGTCGGCCGTCGGCGGGTCGTCGAGGTAGCGCCGCACCGTGTACTCGACCCCGGCCGCGTCCAGGTGCGCGGTGGCATTGCGACTCTTCGTGCAGCGGGGGTTGTGCCAGATCTCGGTCATACTCGCAGCGTAATAGCAGGGCGAGAGCACCGAATGCGGGTGCGGGCGCACCGGACGATACTGGGACCATGACCGACACCGCGCCCTCCGAAAACCCGTACGGCACACCGACAACCACCGGACCCGAGCCGATCCGGTCCTACCAAGCCAAGGTCAACACCGTCGTCCGCAGCCTGCTGAAGGTCCCCGTGCTGGGGGGTATCGTCGGCAAGCGCCTGGCCACCCTGCACGTCACCGGCCGCAAATCCGGCAAGGTCTACGACGTCCCGGTGGCCTACACCGTCCACGACGGCACGCTGCTGATCGGCACGTCCCTGCGCCCGTGGGTGAACAACCTGCAGGGCGGCGCGGAGGTGCGTGTCTCCCGCGGCAGTACACCCGAAACCTGCACCGCCACCGTGCATTCCGACGAGCGCAGCGTACTCGACCTGTACACGGTCATCGCCCGCGACAACAAGCAGAACGCCAAGTTCAACGGCATCGGCTACACGGCCGACGGCGAGCCGTCCAAGGCCGACATCTACCAGACCTGGCAGCAGGGCGGCGTGGTCGTACAGCTGACCCCACGCTGACCCCCTTGTGACGACGGCCCACCGGGAGTTCCGATGGGCCGTCGTGCGCTGGGTTACAGCACGGCAAGCCTGTGCCGAGGACGCGGCCCCGCCCGATGACGTCGGTCGCCGATGCGGCAGACTGGACGATTCCTCCCCTCGAAAGGCAGCAGTGGTGACGCTCGGCATGGTCCTCGGCGACGCAGGCTCGCGCATTTCGACGCGCTGAGCGAAGAGGCTTTCCCTCCCGCACCCGGCGTCGAAGTGCTCGTCGTGTCACCAGCACCGCCGACTACCGGGAGACACCCGTGTCCACCATCGACTGGACCGAAGACCATACCCATCACACCGCACGCTGGCATTCGGAGAACGGCGCGCCCGCACCGGCCGCCGTCTCGGTCGCCGACGACCGGCTCTCGGCCGATCAGGCCTACCGCCGGATCCGGGCGGGACAATCCCTGCTCTGGCAGGGCGATTTCCACAACGGCCGCCAGCTCCTGCAGGCGCTGGGCCGGCGCGCCGATCGCATGACCACCGCACCTTCCGGCGGCGAGCTGAGTGTGCGCTACGACCACGAGCGGGCCAGGAAACGCAGTCGCGCAGGCATTCTCGGCGGGCTGCTGGTTCAGCTCGACGACACCAACGAACTCGACCTGCGGCGTGCGCCCGACGTCAAGGCGGCCTGCACCGCCGCCTACGGTCCGGCGAGCGCGGGCCGGGTCGTCACCTTCCCGGAATTGCTCGGTGTCCTGAGCGCGTATCGCTGGCAGCAGCAGGGCGTCGAGGTGCCTGCGCTCGGCGCGCGGATCTACCCTGGCTACGGCGTCTTCTCCCCCACCCGCAGCGAATACGTGGATCTGGTCGCGGACGCGCCGCTGGATCCCGAGGTGCGCACCGCCTTCGATCTCGGCACCGGCACCGGCGTGCTCGCCGCGCTGCTCGCCCAGCGCGGCGTCTCCCGGATCACCGCCACCGACATCAACGCGCGCGCGGTGCGCTGCGCGACCGACAATCTGACCCGCCTCGGTTACGCCGACCGGATCACCGTCACCGGCCCCACGCTGTACCCGGACGGGCGCGCCGATCTCGTCGTCTGCAATCCGCCCTGGCTGCCCGGCACGCCGACCTCCGACCTGGAACGTGGTGTCTACGACCAGGATCAGTCGATGCTCACCGATTTCGCGCGCGGCCTGCGCGCGCACCTCACGCCCCGTGGCGAGGGCTGGCTGGTGCTCTCCGATCTTGCCGAACTGCTCGGACTGCGCCCCGCCGATCGCCTCCCGCGCCTGCTCGACGCCGCCGGACTGCACGTCATGGCCCGGCTCACCACGCGCCCGCGCCATCCGCGCGCCGCCGACCGTGACGATCCACTGGCCGCGGCCCGCACCGCGGAAACGACCTCGCTGTGGCGGCTGCGGGCGCGCTAGCCGCGGACGGCGAGTTCCCGCGGTCACTCCCCGCGCGGCGGCCGCGACTGGCAGGATGCGCGGTACATCGTCCAGCAGCACCCCAGTTCGAGGAGACACCGTCCAGGTGAGCAGTCATTCGCAGGACCGTTCCATCGCCGGCGCCGCCCGGCGCGCCGCACTCGGCCTCGGCGCCGTCGTGGCCGCGCTGGTGGCGATCGCCCCCGCCGCGCAGGCCGTGCCCGCCCACCAGGCGGTCGTTCCCGGCTGCGCCCCGGCCGCCGCGGGCGCGCCCAACGGCAAGCAGTGGCCCACCGAGCCCGCCCTCACCATCAACCCCGCCGCGGCCTACACCGCGACGCTCGACACCACCTGCGGCACCATCTCGATCGAGCTCGCCGCCGCCGCGGCGCCGCGCACGGTGAATTCGTTCGCCTTCCTGGCCGGCGAGGGATACTTCGATCACACCCGCTGTCACCGGCTCACCACCCAGGGCATCTACGTGCTGCAGTGCGGCGATCCCACCGCGACCGGCATGGGCGGCCCCGGCTACAAGTTCGGCGACGAAAACCTCGCCGGCGCGGTCTACCCGGCGGGCACGGTGGCCATGGCCAACGCGGGCCCCGGCACCAACGGCAGCCAGTTCTTCCTGGTCTACCGCGACACCCAGCTGCCCCCGAACTACACCCCGTTCGGCCGGATCACCGAGGGCATGGACGCGCTCACCACCATCGCGAACGCCGGCGTCGCCGGTGGCGGCGGCGACGGCACCCCGGTGGCCGACGTGGTGTTCAACGCGGTGACCACCGCACAGGGCTGAGCAACGGCCGTCGGCGTCCGGCTGGGGGATCGGC